>NZ_JBMKHN010000024.1:0-33517 GCF_049238425.1 Enterobacter cloacae complex sp. IR5401
ACTGCTTCAGTTTTAAACTCTTCAGGATAACGCTTACCGCTCATGGGCACCTCTCTTTAAGTCATCTTAAATGACTCTGAGGTGTCTGTTAAACGCGTGGCGATTCACCTCGCGTCCTTCCGTTCAGTATAGCCTCAGTCCCTGACACCACCCGAGAACGGAATGACGTCCCCTTTCTCCCTCCCGGTGTTGCGTTCAAGCTCCCTGACATACTGCTGTAAAAGTATAAGGTTATGTAACAGCTCTACATTTTCAGCCATCATCTTTTTGATTTCTTCCCTCAGCTCATTTCTCTGACGGCGATACTTTTCTTTCAGCTTGATCTGCTGCTCAATGCCCTGCTCATCAACCGGCGCGGTGCCCTGGCACGTTTTTTTCAGACTGCGGATAGCCTCCCTGACCTGCCTGTACTCAGGACAGTTATAATTCAGGGTGCCGTTTGCCAGCCCCGCTCGTTTTTCCACAGCATACTGGCTGATACGCTCCCCTGATAACATCAGTTCCCTCAGGGCCTGCTCTGCTCTTGCCTGTGTTTTTTTAACCCCCGACTGTTCGTTCGTCATGCTCTATTCATCCTTTTCAAAAAAGCGGACAGCATCTGCATAAAAATCTCTCTCAAGCATCAGAAAATCCCTGTCAGCCTGAGGAGCATTATTTCGCACGGCAATCTCCAGAAGGTTGTCATAATGAGCCATCCTGCGTTTCCACACGGGAACAGAATCAGCTCCGGCCAGCATGTTCTCACATCCCGGATTGCAGGACGCTGACTGAACAACCGCCTTAAACTCGCAGTCATGGCCATTCATGCAATAAAAACCGTTTCCAAGAGATACCAGTTTTTGCCCGCCTCGTTTAGCCATGCTCATCGCTTTTTTCAGTGTAGGAAACGTCATCTGATGTAAGTGCCCACCTCTCTGGGACATCAGTAACTTCCCGCCTTCGCCATAAAGCAGGCCTTCATGCTGATAAGAAACAGCCCTGGAAGCTGAGAGTTCGGTATCAACCCTTTCAATCTCGGCAGCGAATGCCTGAGGGATCGCCCGGCTAAAATGCGAAGCGTTGAGTGCACCGGACATATACCACTCCGTCATGCCTCTGATTAAGTGCTTAAACTGCCGGATAAGATCATTAGTAGAAATCAGATCAAGACGCCTGAGGTGTACAGCAAGTGAACGGCGAAACTGATGGGTTCGCAATGGCCAGAAAGCCCCCTCCCGAATCTCCATCGCAACGCGTTCATCATCACGTATGTTTGGATTTAAAAGCCTGAACTCATCAATATGGTCACGTCGGATGAACAGATGGTGTCTTTTCACAAATTTCTTTGCCCACTCAGTCTGGCGCTGCGTCCCCATAAAAGAGAGTTTTTGCTCCGAGAACCACGACCTGATATTTAAAGACAATGGAACATTGTCCAGCGTCTTCCCGTCCAGGCCTGTCATGATTTGATTAATTCTGCGTAAATGCTGAAAAGGCTTTTCCACATAGCGACAAACAACCCAGTCTTCGTGACTTCCACCTTCCGGGGCGAACTTATGCAACACCGAACGAAGTCCCAGGATATCACCATCATAAATCAGTGAACCGTGCATCACGCCAAGCACTTCGCTGTGTCTCATCCCCGACATGGCCTGTATCACATTCATGACTTTTAACGTCAGCTCAAAATGCCAGGTGTTCAGCTTTATGTGATCAACGCCAATAAAATCAGATCTCCAGCGCTTATTTTTATGTACCGAGAACCAGCCCTGCATCCCGGGGCCAAGTGTCGCGAAAAGCGCCCGAATTTCCCCGGCAACAATATTGTAGTAATACGCGGCCCGGTAATCCGGTATGCTTTTTGCTGTCCCTCTTTTACGGGCTTCCAGCATCGACGTATAGTAAGGCGAATCATAAAAACCGTTTATGATAGCGCACAGCCGGGAAAACCCGTCAAAATCGAAATCACTGATTTCAGCATCCAGTTCAGTAATCAGCCCTTCCCAGACAGACATCATAAGACTGAAAGGCATACAATATGTCTGGTTTGAATCATCCACACTGTTGTAACTGTCGAAGCTAATATCAGGAAAGTAACCGTATTTTCGAAGACGGGTATGACCTGTCAGCGAGATATCCGCCAGGTCCATAAAGTAATTACGTAATGTTCTTTCAGAACGCTTCCTGCCGTGCTCATCCTCCTCCTTCATCTTTACAATGAAAGCATTCCGGACAAGCGGAAAACGAAGCTGAAACAGACTGCGATACCCCATAGACTCAATAATACGGGCTCCCGCCACAATGTTTGCACATTTCCGGATCAGTGACTGCGTCTTCGCGGTCCTGCCGACAATCCAGAGCAGGCTGGCTGAGATGATTTTGGCTTCAAGACGCAGTTCAGGATCCCGTATGCCTGAAAAATTAACGGTTCTTAACGTTTCACCAATATGGGTTCTGACATAGCGATTGGTCCAGACATCATCCCTGAAATAAATATTCAGCGTCTCCTCATTGATAAAACGCATATCATGTTCATCTGAGCTGGCGATAACCAGGCAGTTATTCAGACGTTCAAAGCTTTTGTTTTCTAGTGCCTCACAGATGATATCCTCAGTCGGAAACTCATCCCCTGAACGAAGCGGCGTTCCGGCAGGAAACTCCGCCATTCGACTACGGCTTACCTCTTTTTTCTTCAAATCTGCCATACCGGAGCCACACCTTCTCGCTGAAGTTTAACGCGCGCTTTTTTCAGGGTCGCCTCATCTACCAGCCCAAGCCGTAAATCAATCTTCAGGAGTAACGTTTCATAACGCTCCACAGCATTGACCGAACCGATGTACAACGGTTTTCCATACTCGATAGCATGCCTGAATGACAGCAGGAGCCATACAGACTCCAGCGTTTCCACAACGCAACTTTTTGAACATTCGACACAATGAGAAAAATCCGCACAAGCCTTTGGTGTCCGGCCAAATCGTTTTTGCTTTTTTATAAAGCGCAATTCAATATCTGTAGGCGGCTCCTGCGATCGACATCCCAGGCCATTCAATAAAAGATCCACACCCTCATCGCTTCCACGCAGATCGATCCCCAGCTCATCAGCAACTTTTACCCGCTCGGATAACGCACGTGTCGCAATCCCCTGATTCATAAGCGTATCAAGTGCAGCACTGAAGTTTTCCTTCGCCCCCTGTGGGTTACCTGCAGCATAATTCCGCCTGTAAGTGCCCCAGTTATGCTGTGCTTTTTCCGCCGTAATCAGACCATTCTTTAATGTTCTGTCCGTATACTGCTCAGACGTTTTGCGCAAGCCAGAAACGGTAATTGATGGAAGCGAGGGATTAAGCTGCCGCATCGTGGCCCACGCCCCCTCAGAGTTAGAAAATTTAGTCAGATGACTGGGATTAAGAGAATAAAGCTTACGGAATTTCACCTGCGGCTCACTCAGAAACAGCGCCTGTACCGGAGGGAAGTTATCTGCGGAAACCAGATAGTTAACGATGTCGTCCCTGAGCCTGATAAAAGACAGAAACCAGTAATAGCCCGCACGTTTGGTCACATACTCCGATTTACCTATCGTCAGACGTATATACTTATTCGCTCTCCCCTTATAAACATAATCAGTGCTGATACCCTTTTCATCCAGATGTATATCATCCCGCGTCAGACCCAGAACCTGAGAGGTGTTTCCCCATGTGTGGTAACAGAACAGAAAAAAAGAAGTAAGAAAGTAATTTTCCAGAACGTCCCTGATGATGATCTCTGCCCTGCTGACCCCGTTCTCTCCCGGATACCGGAAATACGCTTCATAAACAGGTGCCAGCAAAGACGGTGAGAAATGCCGCACCCCTTTTTCCGATTTAGCGATATGCTCCCGGATACATCCCGCAAGGAACTCATTCATGGATGACAACTGCCTCAGGATCTCGGAAAGTTCATTCCTGGTATAGCTATCCCTTCCCTGCTGCTGATACGTTCCTTTCGGTAAGAATTCATATTCATACCGCCTCTGAATCTGCCCGCCCGTAAGCAAAAACCGGTTGACCACGGACAAGTAGTGTCTTGCCATCCTGACTGAAATTTTTCGCCGACGAATATCGTTCATGAGATGTTTAATATACATTTCAACGCCTTCAGCCGTGCCATAGTCATACTGATTGACTGACTGCCATATAAAAAACATATTGAGATAACGGAAAATGGTTAACCTTCCGGCGGGACGGTAAGACAGAAGAAATCGTTTCAGAGAGGCAATAAAATCGCGTTTTTCAGGGCGGGCAAGATGCGAATGTTCACTAAACCATCCGGGGAGCAACACATAATCTGAAAAATGAGCCTGAAGATAAACGTCAAGTAAATAATATCGGTTCAGATCCCGCTGAGTGATGTGTCCGCTGACCGTCTCCCATGACAGCACATTTTCGGCCATCCACGTTATCTGCGTTTCACTCCGGCTCATATATGGCTCCATCGCGACCTGCAGCACCGTCAATCAATGCGTCCATGACCCCGGCGACTGCATCAGAAATCTGGTTTTGCTGAAGAAAGACGATGTATTTCATCGTCGTATTTTCGCTTTTATGGCCCATCCAGTATTTTACTGTACCCAGCGCATTTGCGGCCTGATCGGGATAGCAACTCAGTGCCGAGCGTAAAAAATGGGTCGCAAACGTTGCCCGCAAATCATGGGGTTTATGTCTGAACACATTTCCCGGAGCAGACCGGGCCAGGCGATGGCGAAAACTGTACCAGCGGGAGTAAAAGGCTTTTTCAGACATCCGTTTCCCGTTTGCCATTAAAAATAAAGGCTCGTGCCGCCCTTCCCCACCCTGTCGTGCACGCCATTTTTGGATCTTCTTTTCATACTCCTCATCCGCCAGATAATCCAGAACCTGCTCGTACAATCGTCTGGTGATGAAGAGTTCTCGCGTCATCCCAAACTTCGTATGAACTCCGCATCTCGGACCAATATGAAGCCCCCTGATGGTCAACTCAGATACAGGGACACTGGCAAGGTACTCTTCAGTAAAGAGTGACGACGGCAGGGTCAGCATTTCATCCAGCCGTAGCCCACAATTTTTCATCAGCACAATCATTAAACTGAACAACCCGGACTCAGATTTCAGTGCCTCATCCAGGATATGAACCTCTGCATCATTCAGTGGGTTGATTGTCCTTTTTGTTGTGCTGGTTATCCTGATGGCAAGATCCGAACTTATCACCTTGCGTCGCCCGTCAACGACTTTTTCGACCAACGTAAAAAATGAGCTGGCAGCCAGCTCACCACACTTGCCCAGAAATACGTAAAACCGTCGGATAACGCTGATGTACACCGCCGCGGTGGATGAGGCGATGCGCCCCTGCCTTACGGCCCCCAGAAGATACTCCCTGAAGCCATATGTAGGGCTTTGGTATTTCAACGTTCCCGGGGTGAAAGGGTCAAGTCCGTTATCCTCCAGCCACCTTATCCAGCGTAAAAATGCCCGGGCTAAAGGCTTTAAATCCCTGGCCTGCAGGATAGCTTTATCCATAAGATAAAAGTGTACATATCGGCTCAGTTTTCGATTCTGGATGCCGCTAATATAAGGTATTTCAGCATACAGAAATCCGGGTTCAAATTTCAGTTTCGGCTCTGTTGCATCCAGTTTGCTGACACGCCCATAACGCGCATGAATGTTAGTGATTATCCTCACAGTCTGTCGCCCTGAAACGCCACCTCATGCCTACACTATAAATCCGGAAGAAGAAAAAACAAACAACCAGGTTGCCGGGAGTGAATATGCAAATCAGGAGGAAAGTAAAAGATGTAACGACACCATCACGATGCAATACATTGACCTCAACACGTTACCCGGACCATACGTGATAAACATCACAAATCCTTTGAGTGAAGAACTTAAGATGTGATTTTCATTTCCCGGCACAAACCGTGCCCTTAAAAAACAGGCAACGGATACATCTTAATGCCAGAAGTAAACCTTAATTGATTGAATACAGCCTGAGTCCATTGCAAAAATAACACACAGGGTAAATTCGCATATACAGAACCCAACGAAAAGCAAAAGAAACCTGTAACACATTTCGTTTACCTGTCACTTTCAATTGTAAAAGCCAGCAGAAAAAGCGCATATAACTATATTTATCCCTGCGGGGACTTTTGTTTGTGCTATATATTTTTTACAGAGAACCGCAACGCGTCCAAACACAAGAATATATTTACCTCTGGAAAATGGTCTGACTCCCTTTCACGTGGTTGTAGTGACCTGTTCTGTGATTCATGTAATGTCTTTTCTGGATGAGGAAAATATGTCATCACTGATATTTTATACAGACGAAGCACAAGCACTGATTGTAACAGATACCCTTGCCGTCACCGATAATGGGGAGCCGTTATCTTTTGTTTCCAAAGCAGGTTACATCCCCCAGCTAAGAACCATCATAGCAGGAACGGGGGCAGGTGGATTTTCTAACACCTGGTTGCTTGAAGCATCAACCAGAATGGTCGTATCAGGTATACAAAATCTCAATTATCATACATCGGCCTGTCTAAGGAGGCTGTGGAAACAATACAAGCATGACCATGCAATTCCCTCTTCTTCAACGGTGACAACCAGTGTTTATCAGTTCGCAATTTGCGAGGAAACAGGAAATATCGTTTCGTTCGCCTATCGCTCAGTCCATGATTTCGAATCAGAGCAATTACAATACGGAACAGGAGTAAAACCTGAGTGCCAAATCTTGGATGGGGATTTGTTGCAGACAATTCCTGTAATGATGAATGAACAAAGGGCTATACAGGCGACATACCCACACCCGGAACGGATCCATATTGGCGGTGAGATGATTGCGCATTATCTGACATCATCTATGTATCAATGCTTTAAGATTGGGGAATTTGAGGATTTCAGAACTCAGGGAGAGTATATATTGAGCAGGATTTAGGCAAAACGCGGTTCAGATAAAGTGCTTTTAACAGGCTTGCTGAACATTAAAAGGATATCTCTCAATTACGATGAATAGCTTGAATTCTAAAAATAGAAAAGTAGAGTTTAACTCTAAATACATAAAAACAAGAGTAAAGGAGCACCCGCCGAAGCAGCCGCGCATGATGTTGATCGAGAAACGAATCATCTCGTACGCCGGAATGCGGCTGCTGCCATATGACGGATGCGGTACACGCTTGTACGGCAGAGCAAACACGCTGTCCATCTCTTCGGTAGAGAGCGGGATCGCCGACGGGTTAACCCAGATATAGCGCTCGCCGTGCTTTTGCATCAGCGCTCGCGCGCAGCCGGGGTTGGTTTCATGGTGTAAGATGCGCGACGCGTGGGCGTAGAGTACTTTATCGCTTTTTACTTTTTCGTAGGACGGCAGCAGCACATAGGTTTTTTCCCACGGCTTCGGACGCGGCGGCTGCACCACCACGGCTTTTGCTTCCGCTTTCTTCGGCTCAACCGGTTTGTTATCCGCGCACGGCAGATCGTCACCGTACGGATGCGGGATAGGATCGATTTTGCCCGGCATATCGATAATGCGGGAATCCACCCCGCTCCAGCCCGGCAGCGCCTCTTTCACCATGATCGCGGTGTTGCGCACGTCGCGGATCTCGCTGACCGCTTCGCCCTGCGCCAGACGGTGTGCCACCTCTACCAGCGGACGCTCACCGTTACCGAAGATCAGCATGTCGGCTTTCGAATCCACCAGCACCGAACGGCGCACGGTGTCGGACCAGTAGTCATAGTGTGCGGTACGGCGCAGGCTCGCTTCGATGCCGCCCAGGATCACCGGCACGTCTTTCCATGCTTCTTTGCATCGCTGGGTGTAGACGAGGGTTGCGCGGTCGGGACGTTTACCCGCCACGTTGTCAGCCGTATAAGCGTCGTCATGGCGCAGCTTACGGTCGGCGGTATAGCGGTTGATCATCGAGTCCATGTTGCCCGCGGTCACGCCGAAGAACAGGTTAGGTTTGCCCAGACGCATAAAGTCGTCTTTGCTGTTCCAGTCAGGTTGGGAGATGATCCCCACGCGGAAGCCCTGGGCTTCAAGCATACGGCCGCAGATCGCCATGCCAAAGCTCGGGTGATCGACATACGCATCGCCCGTCACCAGAATAATATCGCAGCTGTCCCAGCCCAGCTGGTCCATCTCTTCACGGGACATCGGCAGGAAAGGCGCCGGTCCAAAGCAGGCTGCCCAGTACTGGGGCCAGGAGAAGAGGTCGCGATCCGGCTGGATCAGGGAAATAGCGCTCATAATGCTTCCGAAGAAAAAATAGACAAAAGGAGCGGGATTATACGCTGGTTTACCGGGGGAAATGAAGGGGTATTGTGCGGGCTGTTGCCCTCACCCCAACCCTCTCCCACAGGGAGAGGGAGAAAGTGTTTTACGGTGCCGGATTCACCAGCATCTGCCCTACCGATCCCCTGTCCATCATCTCCAGGGTCTGGCTGTGGAACAGGAACGGGAAGTGCGGCCAGGAAGGCTGGCCGTAGTAGACGAGCAGTTCGACCTGGCCATCCACCCAGACGGTATCTTTCCAGCCCCTGTCTTCCGGGAACGGCATCGCCCCGTTGACGTTGCGGATCAGGAATGACACCCCTTCAATATGGAACGACTGCGGCATCTCCGAGCGGACGGTCCAGCGCTCCCAGGTTCCCTGCTGGGCGGTGATATCAATACGGTTTACGTCCCACAGCGCGCCGTTGATGCCCGGATCGTCGCCAAGGCTGATATCGCGACTGCGTACTGCCGGGCCGGTCACAATTTCCTGCGGCAGCAGGCGCATCGGCAGGCTGTCGGTCACCAGCGGCAACAGGCCGGTCGGGCGCAGCGTCAGCACCAGCGTGGAGACCAGCACGCTCGACGGTTCAAAGAAGCCGCGAATACGGTCAACAATGCTTGCCGCTTCGCCGCAGGTCACGGACACTTCATCCCCGTTGGTCATATCCACGAGGATTTCACGACGTTCGCCTGGCGCCAGCGCCAGCTGCTTCACCGACACCGGCGCAGGTAATAACCCCTGATCGCCTGAAATCACGTGCAGCGCGCGGCCGTCGCTCATCTGCAACTGGTAGCGGCGCGAGTTAGAGGCATTCAGCAGACGCAGGCGCACCCAGCCACGAGACACTTCGACATACGGGCTTTGCGCGCCGTTAACCAGCAGCGTATCGCCCACAAAGCCACCGCTGCCCGGCTCGCTGTACTCCGGGGTACCAAAGTTATCCAGTCGCTTATCCTGAATAATGATCGGGAAATCATCGACGCCGTAGTGATTCGGGATCGGCAGCGTTTTACTGACCTCATCTTCAATCAGCCACATTCCGGCCAGGCCGTTGTAGACCTGCTGGGCGGTGCGGTTCGGGGTATTGGCGTGATACCACAATGTCGCCGCGCTCTGACGAATCGGGAGGACGGGCGCCCAGTCGGCATTCGGCGACATCATGCGTGCCGCGCCGCCAATCAGCGGCCCCGGCACCTGCAAACCACTGACGGTCATCGCGACATTTTCCGTCGTACGGTTACTGTAGATGAGCTTAACGTCATCGCCATTCCACACGCGAATGGTCGGCCCGAGGTAGCGTCCGTTAATGCCCCATACCTGCGCGCGCGTTCCCTGGGTAAAGGACCAGTGGCTACGCTGAAGCGTGAGGAATAGCGGCTGCCCGCGACGGGATTCAATCAACGGCGGAATAGGCAGCGGCTGTTGCTGCCCGGCGGCGCTGGCTGTCCGCGGTATCGCACCCGCACAAAGGGCGATACCCGAAGCCTGAATAAACTGACGCCGACTGAGTGACATATAAGCTCCATCTGAAACGACTAACAACGCGGGAATTCGTTTTCCCTTACACGACACCGGGTTAAATCTTACCGGCGGCTTCTCGCTCTGCAACTTCTTTATCGAGCTGCGCAATATGCTGAGCCATCAGCTCGCGGCAGTGCGTGGCCAGCTCGCGCACCTGGTCTTTACCGTATTTAGAGGTATCTACCGGCGGCAGCATTTCGACAATGACCAGTCCGTTATTCAGACGGTTAAGATTAATCTTATTCGATGTATTGGAAACACACACGGGAATAATTGGAACGCCAGCCGCAATTGCAGCATGAAACGCGCCGGTCTTGAACGGCAGCAGGCCGCGACCACGGCTGCGCGTCCCTTCCGGGAACATCCAGATGGAAATCCGGCGCTTTTTAAACTGATCCACCACTTCCGCAATGGTGCCATGCGCTTTGGCGCGGTTGTTGCGGTCAATCAGCAAGTTACCGGTGAGCCAGTACAGCTGGCCGAAAAAGGGGATCCACAGTAGGCTTTTTTTGCCCACGGTTACGGTCGGCGGAAGAACAATATTTGAGGCCGTCACCATATCGTAGTTGTTCTGATGGTTAGCGATATAGATGGCGTTACCGAAATTCTCCGCCCCTTCAGGCAGACGCTTTTCAACCTTCAGGCCAAACAGCGGCGCAAGACGACCAAACATGTGGCCAAACGTCGCGACATGCTTTGGGTTACGCGGGCTGAACAGGCAATAAATCGATCCGAAAATACAGACCAGAATGCAATAAATAACGGTAAGAATGAGACGAACAATGTATAGCATAGCGACCTCTGAAGCCCTGACAGCTGACAATTATACTTCACCTGTGGCCAGGTAAGGACTTTATTACGAGCGCGTATTGTTAATCGCAACGCACGAATTAACAACGTTTTTACGGGAAATTTTATGGTAATACCCCCTCCGGAAAGAGGGGGATGAAACAGGTTACTCTTCGCTGTCGTCCGCTTTGCTGCGCGCCGGCGAGTCAATCTCCACGCGGTCGATTCGCTGGAGGCCGCGCATCAGTGAGCCGCGACGTCCGCGCTCACCCACCACCTTCTGCAACTCTTCCGGACGCAGTTTGATTTTACGCTTGCCGACATGAATGGTCAGCGTGCTCTGCGGCGGCAGCAGGAAGAGATGCGCGAGGCTATCTTCGCCTTTTGCCGCTTCCGCTGACGGGATACTGATGATCTTGTTGCCCTTGCCTTTCGACAGCTCCGGCAAATCGCTGACCGGAAACATCAGCATACGTCCGGCAGCGGTGATCGCCAGCAGCATGTCGCTTTCGTTCTCGATGATCAGCGGCGGCATGACGTGTGCGTTATCCGGCAGGCTAATCAGCGCTTTACCGGCACGGTTACGCGACACCAGATCGTTGAAGGTACAGATAAAGCCGTAGCCCGCATCAGACGCCATCAGCAGTTTTTGATCGTCGGCTTCCATCAGCATATGCTCAACCGTGGCACCCGGCGGCAGCGTCAGCTTACCGGTGAGCGGTTCGCCCTGGCCGCGCGCAGACGGCAGCGTGATCGGGTCGATGGCGTAGCTTCGGCCCGTGGAGTCGATGAACGCCACCGGCTGGTTGCTCTTGCCCTTCACCGCCGCCTTGAAGCTGTCACCGGATTTGTAGCTCAGACCCGGCGCGTCGATATCGTGGCCTTTGGCGCTACGCACCCAGCCGCTCTGGGAAAGCACAATGGTCACCGGTTCGGACGGCAGCATGTCGTGCTCGTTCATCGCCTTCGCCTCTTCGCGCTCGTGCAGCGGAGAACGACGGTCGTCGCCAAAGGCGTCGGCATCGGCCTGCAACTCTTTCTTCAGCAGGGTGTTCATCTTGCGCTCGGACGCCAGAATCGCCTGAAGCTGATCGCGCTCTTTTTCCAGCTCGTTCTGCTCGCCGCGGATCTTCATCTCTTCCAGTCTGGCGAGATGGCGCAATTTCAGTTCGAGGATCGCTTCGGCCTGGGTTTCGCTGATGCCAAAGCGCGACATCAGGGCAGGCTTAGGTTCATCCTCGGTACGAATGATCTCGATCACTTCGTCAATGTTGAGGAACGCCACCAGCAAACCTTCGAGGATATGCAGGCGCTTAAGCACTTTTTCCAGGCGATGGTTCAGACGACGGCGCACCGTATCGCGGCGGAAGGCCAGCCATTCGGTAAGGATCTCCAGCAGGTTTTTCACCGCCGGACGACCGTCCAGACCAATCATGTTCAGGTTGATGCGGTAGCTTTTTTCCAGATCGGTAGTGGCGAACAGGTGGTTCATCACCTGCTCCATGTCCACGCGGTTAGAACGCGGCACAATCACCAGACGGGTCGGGTTTTCGTGGTCCGATTCGTCGCGCAGGTCGTCCACCATCGGCAGCTTTTTATTGCGCATCTGGGAGGCGATCTGCTCCAGCACCTTCGCACCGGAGACCTGGTGCGGCAGCGCGGTGATCACCACGGCACCATCCTCTTTATTCCACACCGCGCGCATACGCACGGAGCCGCGGCCGTTCTGGTAGATTTTGCGGATTTCCGCACGCGAGGTGATGATCTCGGCTTCGGTCGGATAGTCCGGCCCCTGCACGATATCCAGCAGATCGTCCAGCGAGGTTTTTGGCTGCTCAATCAGGGTGATGGCCGCTTTTGCCACTTCACGCAGGTTGTGCGGCGGAATGTCCGTCGCCATGCCCACGGCGATACCGGTCGTGCCGTTTAGCAGGATGTTCGGCAGACGCGCAGGCAGCATTTTCGGCTCCTGCATCGTACCGTCGAAGTTTGGCACCCAGTCGACCGTGCCCTGCCCCAGCTCGCCCAACAGCACTTCGGCATATTTAGACAGGCGAGATTCGGTATAACGCATTGCCGCGAAGGATTTCGGATCGTCCGGCGCCCCCCAGTTCCCCTGGCCATCCACCAACGGATAGCGATAAGAGAACGGCTGGGCCATCAGCACCATCGCTTCATAGCAGGCGCTGTCGCCGTGCGGATGGTATTTACCCAGCACGTCGCCGACGGTACGGGCGGATTTCTTAAACTTGGCGGTAGCATTCAGCCCCAGTTCGGACATCGCATAGACGATGCGGCGCTGAACGGGCTTCAGGCCATCCCCGATAAACGGCAACGCCCTGTCCATGATGACGTACATGGAGTAGTTCAGGTAGGCATTTTCCGTGAATTCATGTAGCGCGAGGCGCTCTGCCATATCGCTCATTACGTGTGATTCCTCAACTCAGAAACCGATGGGTTTCAGGCAATATTGCCGCAGATACTACCTCATCTGGCGAGTTGAGTCACAAAGAAAAAGGGCCGCTCATGCGGCCCTTTCTGGGTTATTTGTTCAGCTTGATAACCTGCTTCACGTCGATTTCAAACTCGTTCCAGTCTTTATCGATTTTACCCTGGAGTTCGACTTTATCCTGCGGCGTCACCGTCACGCCGTTCCAGCGCTTGTGGTCGATCTCCACCACCACCGTGCCGCTTTCATCGCGGAAGGTGTAACGGTCATCGGACAGGCGCTCGGTAATGTTCCCGCGCAGCTTCACCCAGGCATCGTCCTTCAGGTCTTTCACTTTAGCCGCGGTGGTGAGGTTGGCGTTGTTATCGACAAAGCCACCCTGCTGGGTTTGCGTCTGATTCTGTGTCGCAGATGGGCCAGAGAAGCCACCCTGTGCAGCAAAGACAGGGGCCGTGGTCATCATCATGATGGCAGCAATTGCAGCGAATTTTTTCATCTTTATCTCTCCCTTTAATGTCGTTTCACAATCCATTAAACAGGGTAAACCTTAACAACTTCTTAAGGGGAAAATTTATTTATTTTTACTGTACAGCAGGCGCTTGCAGAAGGTTTACTGACGGCATCAAGGAGGAAATATGCGCATTTTACTGGTAGAAGACGACAAGCTCATTGGCGACGGCATCAAAGCGGGCTTAAGCAAAATGGGCTTTAACGTGGACTGGTTTACCGACGGGAAAACCGGGCAGGCGGCCCTGTACACCGCGCCGTATGATGCCGTGGTGCTTGATCTGACGCTGCCGGAAATCGACGGGCTTGAGATCCTGCGCGCCTGGCGCGAAAGCGGAACGAGCGAACCGGTGCTGATCCTGACCGCGCGGGATGCGCTGAATCAGCGCGTCGAAGGGTTACGCCTGGGGGCGGATGATTACCTGTGTAAGCCGTTCGCGCTGATTGAAGTGGCGGCCCGCCTCGAAGCGCTGGTACGCCGCAGCCACGGTCAGGCGCGCAGCGAGCTGCGTCACGGTAAGGTCACGCTCGATCCGGCAAGCCTTGTCGCCACGCTGGAGGGCGAACCGCTGGTGCTCAAACCCAAAGAGTTCGCCCTGCTGGAGCTGCTGATGCGTAACGCGGGCCGGGTGCTGCCGCGCAAGCTGATCGAGGAAAAGCTTTATACCTGGGACGATGACGTCTCCAGCAACGCCGTCGAAGTCCACGTTCATCATTTACGCCGCAAGCTCGGGAGCGAGTTTATCCGCACCGTGCACGGCATCGGTTATACCCTGGGTGACGCATGAAACTGACCCAACGCCTGAGCCTGAAGCTGCGCCTGACGCTCCTCTTTTTGCTGCTTTCCCTGGCGGCCTGGTTTGCCGCAAGCGTGGTCGCCTGGCACCAGACGACCGACAAGCTCGATAAGCTGTTCGATACCCAGCAGATGCTGTTTGCCAAACGGCTGCTGACGATGGACGTGGACGAACTCCGCGCGCCGGAGCGTATGCGCGAGGTGCCGAAAAAAGCGAAACACGGCCATCTTGACGACGACGCGCTGGCCTTCGCAATCTTCACCGCCGACGGCAGCATGGTGCTTAACGACGGCGAAAACGGGCGCGACATACCTTACCTCTACCGCCGGGACGGGTTTGATGACGGTCGGTTGCAGGATGACAACGACGAATGGCGTTTCCTGTGGCTGACTTCTCCTGACGGGAAATACCGCGTGGTGGTTGGCCAGGAGTGGGAGTACCGACAGGATATGGCGCTGGACGTGGTCAGCTCGCAGCTGACGCCGTGGCTGGTGGCGCTGCCCGTGATGCTGCTGTTGCTGATTGTCCTGCTGAGCCGGGAGCTGAAACCGCTGAAAAAGCTGGCGCAGACCCTGCGCTCGCGCTCCCCGGATGCGACCGATACGCTGCCCACCCACGGCGTGCCGACGGAGGTTCGCCCGCTGCTTGATGCGCTTAACCATCTTTTCGCCCGTACGCAGGAGATGATGGCCCGCGAGCGTCGCTTCACCTCGGATGCCGCCCATGAGTTGCGCAGCCCGCTGGCCGCGCTGAAGGTGCAAACCGACGTGGCGCAGCTTTCCCTTGACGATCCCGGGGCGCAGTCTAAAGCGCTGGGGCAATTGCATGCAGGCATCGACCGCGCCTCCCGGCTGGTGGACCAGCTTCTCACTCTGTCGCGCCTGGATTCACTGGATAATCTTGATGACGTCGAACCCGTGATGATGGCCGATTTGCTGCAATCTGCGGTGCTGGATATCTGGCATCCGGCGCAGCAGGCGGGCATTGATGTTCGGCTCAACGTTAATGCGCCCGAGGTGATGCGTCACGGACAGCCGCTACTGCTGAGTCTGCTGGCGCGAAACCTGCTGGACAACGCCGTTCGTTACAGCCCGCGCGGCAGCGTGGTGGACGTGACGCTGAACACCCAAAGCTTTACCGTGCGCGACAACGGCCCGGGCATTTCAACCGATGCGCTGACGCGTCTCGGCGAGCGCTTTTATCGTCCACCGGGCCAGGACGCCACCGGCAGCGGTCTGGGGTTGTCTATCGTCATGCGTATCGCGGCGTTGCACGGGATGCGCGTCTCGCTGGGCAATGCGCCGGAAGGGGGTTTTGCGGTGACCGTCAGCTGGTAAGATTATTGCGCTGAGCGCAAAAGACTTTGCACATTTTGCTTATTTTTCCGCTCCGTCCTCGCGCGTAGAATACCCGGCATACTCTCATCATCGAGGACAAATAATGAGCAACATTCTGATTATCAACGGCGCGAAAGAATTTGCGCACTCTAAAGGCCAGCTCAATGACACCCTGACCGAGGTCGCGGATGGTTTCCTGCGCGACGCCGGACATGATGTTAAGGTCGTGCGCGCGGACAGCGATTATGACGTGAAGGCCGAAGTGCAGAACTTCCTGTGGGCCGACGTGGTGATCTGGCAGATGCCGGGCTGGTGGATGGGCGCACCGTGGACCGTGAAAAAATACATGGACGATGTGTTTACCGAAGGTCACGGTTCGCTGTATGCCAGCGACGGTCGTACCCGTTCAGATGCGTCTAAAAAATACGGTTCCGGCGGTCTGATTCAGGGCAAAAAATATATGCTCTCCCTGACCTGGAACGCGCCGCTGGAAGCCTTCACCGAGAACGATCAGTTCTTCGAAGGCGTGGGCGTAGACGGCGCGTATCTGCCGTTCCACAAGGCGAATCAGTTCCTGGGAATGGAGCCGCTGCCGACCTTTATCGTCAACGACGTAATTAAAATGCCGGACGTCCCGCGCTATATCGCAGAATATCGCAAGCATCTCGCGGAAATTTTTGCTTAACTGGAAGCCTGGAATTAGAAGGAGTTAATTATGCTTACCGTTATTGCTGAAATCCGTACGCGTCCTGGCCAACATCACCGCCAGGCAGTACTGGATGAGTTCGCGAAGATCATCCCGACCGTACTGAAAGAAGAAGGCTGCCACGGCTACGCGCCGATGGTAGACGCCGCCACCAGCGCAAGCTTCCAGGCGACCGCGCCAGACTCCATCATCATGGTGGAGCAGTGGGAAACCGTCGCACACCTTGAAGCCCATTTCCAGACCGCGCATATGAAAGCGTGGAGCGACGCGGTGAAAGGGGACGTTCTGGAAACCCACATCCGTATTCTGGAGCAAGGGGTTTAAGTTCTGTGAAATTTGCCGGGTGGCACTACGTTTACCCGGCCTACAACTTTCCCCCGCAGGCCCGGTAAGCGGTAACGCCACCGGGCTTTTTTTATCACCTTACCGCTCAACTGCTATGCTTATTCTGACTTCATGTTTAACAGGAGGATGGAATGGGTCTTTTTAACTTCGTGAAAGAAGCAGGCGAAAAGCTTTGGGACAACCTGACCGATCATAAGGGTCAGAGCGACAAAATCACCGAGCACCTCAAGAAACTCAACATTCCCGGTTCCGATAAAGTTCAGGTTAACGTCACCGATGGCAAGGCCAGCGTAACGGGCGACGGGCTAACGCAGGAGCAGAAAGAAAAAATCCAGGTCGCCGTCGGCAACATCGCGGGCGTCAGCGAGGTGGAGAACAACATCACCGCGACAGACGCCAAAGATGAAGCAACCTACTATACGGTGAAATCCGGCGATACCCTGAGCGCCATCTCTAAAACCGTGTACGGCGATGCCAATCAGTACAACAAGATCTTTGAGGCGAACCGCCCGATGCTCTCCAGCCCGGATAAAATTTATCCCGGCCAGACGCTGCGTATTCCTAAGGCATAACGTCTGAGGCTATTGGTTCACGTCGCGCAGAGGAACAGCATGAAAATCGCTTGTCTTGGCTGGGGCTCGTTAATCTGGAAAAGCGGCGCGCTACCGGTAGCCGGTGAGTGGCAAACCGACGGGCCTTCTTTGCCCGTCGAGTTCTGTCGGGTCAGTGATGGCGGTGAACTGGCGACCGCCATCTGTATGAATGCCCCTGCCGTGCCGGTGCTTTGGGCATGGCTGGAGGCCACAACGTTGAGCGTGGCCTGCCGCGCTTTGCGTGAGCGCGAAGCCATTCCCGAGGATCGCTGCGATGGCATTGGCTCGTTGCTAATCACCGGACGCGACACGGGTATCCTGACAACATGGGCCAGGGAGAAAGGTATTGAAGCGATCATCTGGACCGGGCTCCCGCCGAGAAGCGCGTCACAGGAAGGCAGGGTTCCTGCCGTGGACGAAGCCATCGCTTATCTCGACGGCCTCAGCGGAGAGACCCGCAGCCATGCGCGGGACTATATTTGCCGCGTGCCTGCCCAGCTTGATACGCCCTACCGGCGCGCCATTAAAGAGGTGCTTGGGTGGTGATACCGCTGCCCGTTACCAGTACAGCTTCCAGCTCTGGGTGAAGCGCACCAGCGCCTCGACGTAGAAGTAATCGCCCCAGCTCGCGCACTCATCCACGCCTTTATTGCTCGCCAGGTGATACACCGAGTGCTTAAGCAGCCCGTTGCCCTTCTCTTCTTTGCCCATCAGATAGTGCTTTGTCAGCGTGGACATAATCCCTTTCGCCCATTCGAGGTAACGTTCGCGATCCGGATCCGTGACCGGCAGGTGTTTTACCAGCTCCAGCAGCCCACATACCGCAATCGCCGCCGAGGAAGAGTCACGCAGCGCGTCGGTGCCCACCAGCGCCAGATCCCAGTGGCAGACGTAGTCTTCCGGCAGGCGATTGAGGAAGTAGTTCGCCAGCCGTTTTGACAGAGCGATCATCGTTTCGTCGCCGGTATAGATATAGCTCAGCAGGAAACCGTAAATGCCCCAAGCCTGCCCGCGCGACCAGCAGGAGTCGTCGGCGTAGCCCTGCTGGGTGTTGCCGTAGCGCGGTGCGCCGGTTGCTACATCCATATAGTAGGTGTGGAAGGTGGAGGCATCGTCACGAATGAGATACGTCGCCGCCTGCATGACGTGCGCTTTTGCGGCGTCGGCAAAGCGCGGATCGCCCGTCTGCTCTGTTGCCCAGTAGAGCAGCGGCAGGTTCATGTTGCAGTCGATGATCATTCGCCCGGCCTGCTCCGGATCGGAGAGATCGCCCCACGCCTGGATGATCTTCGCCTTCTCGTGGAAGCGTTCCAGCAGGGCTTCCGCCGCCAGCAGCGAGAAGCCGCGCGCCTCGCGGTTTCCGGTCAGCCGCCACGCGGCTACGCAGGAGAGCGTGTAAAGGAAGCCTAAATCGTGGGTATTGGTGTCGTTGCGCCCGGCGATGCGCAGGCCAAACGAGCGCACGTGTTTTTCCGCCATCGCACGGAATTTTTCCTCGCCGCTCATCTCCCACGCCAGCCACAGCTGCCCGGTCCAGAAGCTGGTGGTCCACTCCACGTTGTCAGTCAGCGGATAAAAACCGTTCTGGCAGGTTTCCGCCGGGAATTTGTCGCCGAACTCCGTTAAATGACGGCTAATCAGGTCCAGAACGTGGCTGCGCGCCGAATTCAGTTCATCGCTGAATGCGCGGAAGTCAACGGGCGCAGCGATAACAGGCAGACGTTCTTCTTTGATACGACTTAACATATTTCGGTTCCTTCTTTGACGGCGTAATTTATCGTGTTGACGTTTCTGCTACGTTCAGCGCACGAGCCCCGCGCCATTTGCTCTGACAGGCGGATAACGTAAAAGCAGAAATAAGGGTAAAGGTCAGCGCCGTTGCGCCCATGATGATATAGGTGTGCTCAAAGCCAATACGGTCATACATATAGCCGGCAGGGGAAGAGACCACCACGTTGCCAACGTAGAGCATCGCCTGATAGCCGAGTAAATACATGGTGGCATTGACGCGCTTGTCGAAATGCTCGGCGATATATTTAAATACCGACACCAGCAGGAGACAAATTTCCAGACCGTACAGCGGCTTAAGCACTGAAATTAACAGGTGTGAATCACACATGCCGGAAATAATCAGACGCGCCCCAACCACCAGCCCGACAATTA
Source organism: Enterobacter cloacae complex sp. IR5401 (assembly GCF_049238425.1). Taxonomy (NCBI): domain Bacteria; kingdom Pseudomonadati; phylum Pseudomonadota; class Gammaproteobacteria; order Enterobacterales; family Enterobacteriaceae; genus Enterobacter; species Enterobacter cloacae complex sp. IR5401. The sequence continues at coordinate 19,468 of NZ_JBMKHN010000024.1, forward strand.
ATAGCCCGCGTTTGGCGCCAATAAAGTTCACAAACAGCGGGACCACCATATACATGACGAACTCCATGCCCGACTGCACGGTCCCGAGATAACCGAATACCGCGTTGCCCTGGTGAATATCGTCGAAGAAGGTGACGAAATAGCGCGAGAACTGCTGCTCGGCGATAAACATCATCCACGCCACGCCCGCCACGTACAGGCAGAAGGCCCAGAATTTGCGGTTTCGCAGCAGGGCGTAAACGTCTGACGGGGCGATTTTCTCTTTCGTCAGCACCTCGCCCGCGTGAATGGAGTTAGTGTTCACTTTCAGGCTCAGCAGGACGATCAGCATCAACACCGACGCCACGCTGCCGAGAATAAAGTTATACGCCGGTGAGAGGTTGAACAGCAGGCCGGAGAAAGATGACGCCACCGCCCAGCCGAGCGATCCCCACATACGGATCTGCCCGAACTCCATGCCGTTTAAGCGGCTAAAGCGGTCAGAATACGATTCGCACGCCGCCACACCCGCGTACCAGGCAAAGCTTAAATAGAGCGCGCCGATAATAATCCCCAGCAGGGTATTAGACATTAACAGCGGCTGGTATACGTAAATAAAGAACGGCGCCATCAGGGCCGACATGATCACCACAAAATAGAGCAGGTATTTGCTCATGCCGATCTTATCGAGAATATAGCCGTAGATCGGTTTAAGAATTACGGAGAATATCCCGTTCACCGCAAAAACGGTTCCAATCACCGAGCCGCTGAGATTGGCTTTCTGGCCAAGCCAGATCGCCAGCAGTCCAATACTGGCAGACCAGGTAAAGAAATAGAGAAAGATAAAGCTACTGATTTTGTAATATTCAGTTCTGTTGGTTGTCGATGTGCTTTTCATATCATCCTCGCCGACGTGTAGGGCCAGATTTTTATAATGTGAACGACAGCTTACGTTCGCTTCCGGGTTCGCTAATGACGACCCGGCTATGGGTTATATTCAGCTGCGGCGTCGCCGCAGCGAGCTGTCTTCCGCCAGCCAGAACGGCGCAACAGAGCCAGCTTTCCCCTTGCGGGAGGTCAGCTTTTAACAGCGGAATGGAGGCGCACTCCGCAAACATAATGCTGCTGTTCGGCGGCGTGACGATGCTGTCTGGCTGGCGCTGAATGATCGGCGAAAGATCGACAATGACGCTGCTGCCGTTTTCAGCCAACAGATAACAACCGCGTTCGCGCACCTGGTGGGCGGTTTTCATCACCGCAAAGCCGCCCTCGACGGTTTGCAGAGTGCGCGTGCTGTTGATACGGTGCAGGCGCAGGTGCCACTCCCCGAACGGGATCTGCCAGGTCGTAATCTGCACGTCGCGCCACGGCGACCAGCGCGAGAAAATGTAATTTTCATCCACCCGAACCTCTTCGCACTCGCGACGACCGCGGAAATAGTCATCTCCGTCCGCCAGCAGCAGCATGGAATCGCAGGCGGCATGCTTCAGGCCAAAACGCCCGCGCTCAAGGGTGAATCCGAAGCGGCTGGAGTAGGCAAATTTGGTGTATTTCGCTTCGGTGTTGACGTAGTTGTTCAGCTCCAGCTGACCAGCGGTAAGCATGACGACGTGCTGCGAATCTTTCGAATGCATCAGGATCTGCTGCGCATGCGGAATCACATGTTTTTCAGCAAGCGCGGGCAGCGGTTGTTCTTCCGCCTGCCAGAACGGGTGTGCTTCCGGCAGCGCCAGGATCAGATAGGTTTTCAGCGCCCAGTACGGTGAACCGGGGGAGTTGTAATCCTCGCACATCGCCAGGTTCGGATACGCAAACCCCAGGGTGAGAATGCCGTCGCGATCGACAATCGACTGCTGCTGCCACCAGCGCAGATGCCGCAGCACAATGCCTTTCACGATGCCCGGGGTGAAGACGTCCAGCTGAGAAAAGGCCACCGCGCTCCAGAAGGCAACCATGGCAAAGCGGTAGGTCAGGCTGCGGCCAAACGGCACCGAGGCGCCATCGGCGGCGGACCAGTAGATAAAGTCTTCCGCGAAGAGGCGCGAGCGCTCGCGCAGCACATTCGCCCTCGCCTCGTCGTTACTCAGGGTGGCGTAAATCAGGCCGTAGAAATGGAAAGCCATGGAGATGTAGTAATCTTTCGGGCGGCCGGGACCGTCGGAATACCAGCCGTCGCCGAGGTAGTAGGCGTCCATCAGCGCAAAGCGGTGGTCAATGGCGTCCTGATCGTACGGCAGGCCGGCGCGCTTAAAGCCTAGCTGAACCATAATGGCAAAATAGTTCCAGTTGCTGTCCGGCATCTGCGCGTCGGTGATTTGGTTGAGCCACGCGTGCAGGTTCATCACCTCGCGACCGGTAAAGTGCGCGGTGAGTTTATCTCCCAGCAGAGCGAGCCCCAGACCGTAGGCCGCCATCTCCACCAGACGCTGATCGTACGGGCCGGTTTCACCCCAGTAGCCGCTGCTTTGCGGGTCGGTACCAAGCTTAATGGCAGTAAGGTACTTCTCGCTGAACGGCGTGCTTTCGCCGGACGCCATCAGCGGAAACAGCCCCCACAGCGCGCGGGACAGTCCCTCCATCTGCGCAATATCTGCTGTGTAATGGGCGCAGGTGTCGCCCAGCGGGAATCGTGAACGGTTCGCCGGAAATTGCATGTCCAGCGCCTGTAAAAGTGCATTCAACGACGCCACTACCTCCTGGCGTGAAGACAACGGATTTGATTTTTCTTTGTTTGCCGCCCACATCGGTTCGCCCTCGTAATCAACTGCGGCAAAGCATAGTGAATCCGCAAGGTGCAGAAATGTTAGCCATGTCACAGGCATGAACGATGAATAAACCTCCAGTTGAGAAAATTTAAAAAGGTGGTTTATAAAGACGATCAGACAGGAAAAAGTTGAGTTTTATTGCACTATGCGCGACACGCCGACAACCGACCTTCTGGAACTGATCGCCCTGAACGATACCGTGGCCTCGTTCAGCCGCCTGTTTGCCAATACGGTGCGCTACCATCACTGGCATCAGTGTCTGGAGATCCTCTATGTGGAAGAGGGCTTTGGCGTGGCGATTGTCGATAATCGTCACTACACCATGCGCCCCGGACGACTGTTTTTCTTCCCGCCTTTTACGCTGCACAAGGTCATGGTGGACGAACAGGCGGAGGCAATTTACCGCCGCACCATTATTCATCTCGACCAGCACGCGGTGCTGAAGATCCTGCGGGATTTTCCCCAGACCCGGCAGCGCCTGGAGCGGCTGTCACGCCGTGGCGGCGAAGCGTGGGTCGCCGATTTAGCCCACTGTCACCACCATATCGACCATCTGTTTAGCTGCTATAAACCGCCGATGAACGGCGAGAGCATCGCCAGCCTGCTGATCGGCCTGTTCGCGATGCTGCCCGACGATCGCGACGGCGAGCCGGGCAACAGCCAGGGGATCGCCAGCCAGGTCATGATCTGGCTCGACGAGCATTATCAGGAGAAATTTCGTCTGGATGCGCTGGCTGCAGAGCTGGGTAAATCGCGCAGTTACGTATCGCGAAGATTCCATGCGGAAACAGGCGAAAAAATTCACGACTACCTGAACACGCTAAGGTTGCGTAAGGCGTGCGAGTGTTTACTCCACACTGATTCGAGCGTGCGTGACATTGCCGCACAGGCGGGATTTTCCGACGTGACGTGGTTTATCAGCGCGTTTAAAAAGGGGATTGGCGAGACGCCGTTGCAGTACCGGAAAAACCATTCATCGTGATGAGCTGCATTTCTTGTCCGGCGGCGCTACGCTTGCACGGGCCTACGGGTTAAGTAGGCCGGGTAAGGCGCAGCCGCCACCCGGCAAAAAGACAGCGTGTATCAGGCCTCTATATCCGCCATGTCGCCTTTCTCCTGTAGCCAGTTACGTCGATCTTCAGAACGTTTCTTGGCCAGCAGCATGTCCATCACGGCGTTAGTTTGCTGTTCATCTTCATCGCTGATGGTCAGCTGCACCAGACGGCGGGTATTCGGATCCAGCGTGGTTTCACGCAGCTGCATCGGGTTCATCTCACCCAGCCCCTTAAAGCGCTGAACGTTCGGTTTGCCCTTCTTGCGCTTAAGCTGTTCCAGCACGCCCGCTTTCTCTTCTTCCGTCAGTGCATAGTAAACTTCTTTGCCGAGGTCGATTCGGTACAGCGGCGGCAGCGCCACGTGGACGTGACCGTTTTTCACCAGCGCGCGGAAATGCTTCACAAACAGCGCACAGAGCAGCGTGGCGATGTGCAGGCCATCGGAGTCCGCATCCGCGAGAATGCAGATCTTGCCGTAGCGCAACTGGCTCAGATCGTCGCTGTCCGGATCGATACCGATCGCAACCGAGATGTCGTGTACTTCCTGCGAGGCCAGCACTTCATCAGACGAGACCTCCCAGGTGTTGAGGATCTTACCCTTGAGCGGCATGATCGCCTGATATTCACGATCCCGCGCCTGCTTGGCCGATCCGCCTGCCGAGTCTCCTTCCACCAGGAACAGCTCGGTGCGGTTGAGATCCTGCGCGGTACAGTCCGCCAGCTTGCCGGGCAGCGCGGGGCCGCTGGTCAGCTTTTTACGCACCACTTTCTTCGCCGCGCGCAGACGACGCTGGGCGCTGGAGATCGCCATTTCAGCCAGCATTTCTGCGGCCTGAACGTTCTGGTTCAGCCACAGGGTAAATGCATCTTTCACCACGCCGGAGACGAACGCCGCACACTGGCGTGACGACAGGCGCTCTTTAGTCTGACCGGCAAACTGCGGATCCTGCATTTTCACGGAAAGCACGTAGGCGCAGCGATCCCAGATATCTTCCGCCGACAGCTTCACGCCGCGCGGCAGAATGTTGCGGTATTCGCAGAACTCGCGCATCGCATCCAGCAGCCCCTGACGCAGGCCGTTGACGTGGGTCCCGCCGAGCATAGTGGGGATCAGGTTAACGTAGCTTTCGGTCAGCAGCTCGCCGCCTTCCGGCAGCCACAGCAGCGCCCAGTCCACCGCTTCAGTATCGCCTTCGAAATTCCCGACGAACGGTTTTTCCGGCAGGGTTGGCAGGCCGTTAACCGCTTCGCACAGGTAGTCGTTCAGACCATCGGCGTAGCACCAGGTTTGTTCGGTATTATTAACGTGGTCTTTAAAGGTGATTTCCACGCCCGGGCACAGCACCGCTTTGGCTTTCAGCAGGTGCGTCAGGCGGGAAACAGAAAAGCGTGGGCTGTCGAAGAAGCTTTCGTCAGGCCAGAAGTGGACGCTGGTGCCGGTGTTGCGCTTACCGCACGTCCCGACAACCTGCAAATCCTGCACTTTTTCGCCGTTTTCAAACGCGATGTTATACACCTGGCCGTCGCGACGGACGTTCACTTCCACGCGCTTTGACAGGGCGTTAACCACGGAGATCCCCACGCCGTGCAAGCCGCCGGAGAACTGGTAGTTTTTGTTGGAGAACTTACCGCCCGCGTGCAGACGACAGAGGATCAGCTCAACGGCGGGAACACCCTCTTCCGGGTGGATATCTACCGGCATGCCGCGGCCGTCGTCGATGACTTCCAGCGACTGATCGGCGTGCAGGATAACGTCCACGCGTTTGGCATGGCCTGCCAGCGCTTCGTCCACACTGTTATCAATTACTTCCTGGCCCAGGTGGTTTGGGCGCGTCGTATCGGTGTACATCCCCGGGCGGCGGCGAACCGGCTCAAGCCCGGTGAGTACCTCAATGGCATCAGCGTTATAGGTTTGCGTCATGATTTAAGCTAGCAATTCGCATTGATTGTCAGTGGCTGTGCAGTCCAAGAAAATCGACAATCTGGGTGAAATGATCTTCAAAGCCCGTGAAAGCATGGTTACCGCCCTCTTCTACAGTCTGGCGGCAGGATGCGTAATACGCCACTGCCTGGCGGTAATCCAGCACTTCATCTCCCGTCTGTTGCAGCAGCCAGATAAGATCGGGCGCTTCAAGCGGGTCGACCTGCATAACTTTGAGATCGTAAATATGGCGTGACTCTAGCACATATTGTTGGCCGGTGTAGGGGTTCTCGTTTTCGCCAAGAAAGTCCCTTAACAGCTCAAATGGCCGGACCGCCGGGTTGACGACGACAGCGGGCAACATAAAGCACTGCGACAGCCAGGTGGCGTAGTAGCCGCCGAGCGACGACCCGACAACGCCAAACGATTCGCCGCCGTGTTCCAGCACTAGCGATTCCAGCATCTCTGCCGCATCCGCCGGATAAGGGGGCAACTGCGGAATAATCATCTCCACGTGGGGATGATGCGCGCTCAGCCACTGGCGAAGCTGCGTCGCTTTCGCCGAACGCGGTGAGCTGTTAAACCCATGCAGATAGAGAAGCGTCGACATCAATAGCCTTCCGAAGCGGTATCCGGGCGGAATTGTGCCCCGGCCAGACGGCAAACTTCGGTGGTCAGCGAGCCATCGGCATGCAGCTCCAGCCAGCGCCAGCCCGGTGCGATGGTATCCAGCGTAAAGTTGGCGCAGTGCGGCTTAAACTGCACGCAGGTAGAGGGCGTCGCGAGCAGACGTCGACCGTTCCAGTCGAGATCCTGTTCCTGGTGAATATGACCGCACAGCAAATTTTTTACGCGCGGGAATTTCGCCAGCACGCCGTCCAGCGCCGCAGAGTTGCGTAAGCTGTGCTGATCGAGCCAGCTACAGCCCGCCGGCAGCGGGTGATGATGCAGTAACAGCAACGTATTGCGATTCGGTTCGGCGGCCAGTTTTGTCTCCAGCCAGTCAAGCTGATAGTCGCTCAACTCACCGTGCGGAACGCCAAACACCTGACTGTCGAGGAGCAGAATTTGCCACTGGTCCCCCGCAAAGACACATTTTGCCGGTGAAATCCCCGCATCCTGAAGCGAACTGTACATCGCGGGCTGAAAATCGTGATTGCCCGGCAGCCAGACGCAAGGCACGCTAAAGCTCGCAATCCCTTCAGCAAAATGCTGATAGGCTGCGGAGGATTGATCCTGCGCCAGATCGCCCGTCGCGACGATCAGATCGCATGGCCGCTTTTCAGCATGGATCGCGTCAAGAACCGCCTGATAACTCTCCCAGGTGTTCACGCCCAGAAGCGTCTCATGCTTTTCGGCAAAAAGGTGGGTGTCGGTGATTTGTAATATCCTGACTGGCGCCCCACCAGCAACAGTCAGGTTCAACAGGCTTTCCAAATGGTGTCCTTAGGTAGGTTTATGACGCTAACAAACCGGAATCGCCATTGCTCCATGTGCTAAACAATATCTTAGCCAGTCGGCTAAAAACTGGTTAATTTGATGCTTTTCGTCGCGTTGATGCAACTTTTTATTCGGATAATCATACCGCGCTTTAAAGCGAAAGATCTGCTGGCTTGAACACACTTCAGCGACCATCGCGTCATGATAAAGACGTACCGTCATCGATGGCAGGCTCCAGTAGCTGATGCTCGGCGCCGTTTGCTCAATCTCCACCAGCGTAGTGTAGCGCGTTGATTCTGTTATCGTTAACCGATACTGCGCGTTGCTCACCTGATAGCTCACCGTTTCGCCGGGCGCGTCGTTTCGCGGCAGCAGGCGGCGCAGCTGGGCGAAATTGGTTTCGCACAGGCGCATCATTTCTGGGAAGTCAGGTGTATAACGCTTCATTTTTTCCACTCGTGTCGTAATGTCTGATAATGCAGCTGTAGCCATTGCAGAGCGATGACAGACGCTGCGTTGTCGATTTTCCCCTCTTCTACCCACTGGTAAGCCAGCTCCCGACTCACCACATGAACCCGAATATCTTCGTTTTCATCTGCCAGACCATGGATCCCTTCCGCTGTCGTGGCGTCCACTTCGCCCACCATAATAGATGAACGTTCCGTTGTCCCACCCGGGCTTGCCAGGTAGCTCAACACCGGCTTCGTCCGGCCAACCACCAGGCCCGCCTCTTCCAGCGCCTCGCGGCGAGCGACGTCTTCGACCGACTCACCTTCTTCGATCATCCCGGCCACCATCTCCAGCAACCACGGCGTTTCGCTGGTATCATAAGCCGCAATACGCACCTGCTCGACCAGCACAACTTCGTCACGCACTGGGTCATAGGGTAGCAACACAGCCGCATGCCCGCGCTCAAAAATTTCGCGTTTGATTTCACCGCTCATCTCACCGTTAAACAGACGATGCCTGAAACGGTAAAGTTCCATTGAAAAAAAACCGCTATAAAGCGTTTCTCGTGCAATAATTTCTACATCGTTTTTGGCGAAGGTGACAGGCACGTTTTCTGGTTTTTGCATCGGTCGAGTCCTGGTAGCAATGGTGATGAAATTGTGAATTTCAAGGCTGTTTGGCTGCCGTTTGTATGGCTATATGGTAGATTGGAGCAAATTACCGCCAGATGGCACGTTACGCCAACCTTTTGGTGTGGATGATTCTGTTAGAATCGGCAATTATTTTTAATTAGATCAGCGCTAATACTGCTTCACAACAAGGAATGCAAATGAAGAAATTGCTCCCCATCCTTATCGGCCTGAGCCTGACGGGCTTCAGTGCAATGAGCCAGGCAGAGAACCTGTTACAGGTCTACCAGCAGGCACGTCTGGGCAACCCTGATTTACGTAAATCAGCGGCCGATCGTGATGCTGCGTTTGAAAAGATTAACGAAGCACGTAGTCCACTGCTGCCGCAGTTAGGCTTAGGTGCAGATTATACCTACACTAACGGTTTTCGCGATAATAACGGCATCAACTCGAATGCCACCAGCGCCTCTTTACAGTTAACGCAAACCCTGTTCGACATGTCCAAATGGCGTGAGCTGAGCTTGCAGGAAAAGAGCGCGGGCATCCAGGATGTGACCTATCAGACCGATCAGCAAACGCTGATCCTGAATACCGCGACCGCCTACTTCAACGTACTGAGCGCGATTGACGCCCTCTCCTACACCGAAGCGCAGAAACAGGCGATTTATCGTCAGTTAGATCAAACCACCCAGCGCTTCAACGTGGGCCTGGTCGCCATCACTGACGTACAGAACGCCCGTTCACAGTACGACACCGTACTGGCAAACGAAGTGACCGCACGTAACAACCTCGACAACGCGCTGGAAGCACTGCGTCAGGTCACCGGTAACTACTATCCTGAGCTGGCCTCTCTGAACGTGGACAGCTTCAAAACAGACAAGCCGCAGGCGGTTAACGCCCTGCTGAAAGAGGCGGAAAACCGCAACCTGACCTTGCTGCAGGCACGCCTGAGCCAGGACCTGGCGCGCGAGCAGATCCGTCTTGCACAGGATGGTCACCTGCCAACCCTGAGCCTGAGCGCCTCTACCGGCGTATCGGATACCAGCTACAGCGGTTCTAAAACCAACACTGCCCAGTATGACGACAACAATATGGGCCAGAACAAAGTTGGCCTGAGCTTCTCTCTGCCGCTGTACCAGGGCGGGATGGTTAACTCTCAGGTTAAGCAGGCGCAGTACAACTTCGTAGGCGCGAGCGAGCAGCTTGAAAGCGCGCACCGCAACGTGGTCCAGACCGTGCGTTCTTCCTTCAACAACGTGAACGCGTCCATCAGCAGCATCAACGCCTATAAACAGGCCGTTGTCTCTGCGCAAAGCTCTCTGGACGCGATGGAAGCGGGTTACTCCGTCGGTACGCGTACTATCGTTGATGTGTTAGACGCAACGACCACGCTGTACAACGCGAAACAGCAGCTCTCCAGTGCGCGTTACCAGTACTTGATCAACCAGCTGAACATCAAGCAGGCGCTGGGTACGCTGAACGAGCAGGATCTGCAAATGCTGAACAGCACGCTGGGCAAACCGGTTTCCACGTCGCCTGACAGCGTCGCGCCGGAAAATCCACAGCAGGATGCCGCCGTGGATAATTTCACCGCTAACAGCAGCACCCCGGTTGCACAGCCAGCGGCAGCGCGTAGCACCTCACCTGCCAGCAGCGGCACGAATCCGTTCCGCAATTAAGCGTGTCATCAGGCCCACTGCGGCCTGATGCCCTCACCTCAGCCCTCTCCCACAGGGAGAGGGAGCACATTAATCCCCCCCGAACGTAAGCCAACGTAAAGATCCCCCGGATTTCGCCCCTCGTCGCTTCATTTTCAACCACTCATCCTCTATCCTGAGCGTTATTACCACTGGGTCCTGGAAGACAAATATGAAACGGACAAAAACGATGAATCACGCGTCGTTCCGCAAAAGCTGGAACGCACGCCACCTGACACCTGTCGCGCTGGCGGTCACCGCCGTCTTTATGCTGGCAGGCTGTGAGCAAAACGACGAAACGGTTTCGCTGTATCAAAACGCCGACGACTGCGCGAGCGCAACCGGTAAAGCCGCTGAGTGTACGACGGCGTATAACAACGCCCTGAAAGAAGCGGAACGTACCGCGCCGAAATATGCCTCACGCGAAGACTGTGTAGCCGAATTCGGTGAAGGCCAGTGCCAGCAGGCACCTGCTCAGGCGGGTATGGCACCGGAAAACCAGGCGCAGGCACAGTCCAGCGGCAGCTTCTGGATGCCGCTGATGGCGGGTTATATGATGGGCCGTTTGATGAGCGGCGGTGCGGGCTACCAGCAGCAGCCGCTGTTTAGCTCCAAAAACCCGAACAGCCCGGCCTACGGGAAATACACCGATGCCACCGGCAAGGGTTACGGTGCTGCAACGCCTGGCCGTACGATGACCGTACCGAAAACCGCAATGGCGCCGAAACCAGCCACCACCAGCACCATTACCCGTGGCGGCTTCGGTGAGTCTGTTGCCAAACAAACCACCATGCAGCGTAGTGCGACCGGCTCCTCAACTCGCTCAATGGGCGGCTGATCATGGAACGAGTCAGTATTGCCGAGCGCCCGGACTGGCGCGAAAAAGCCACCGAATACGGTTTCAACTTTCACACCATGTACGGCGAGCCGTACTGGTGTGAAGATGCTTACTATAAGCTCACGCTTGCTCAGGTCGAAAAGCTTGAAGAAGTGACCGCAGAGCTGCACCAGATGTGCCTGAAGGTGGTTGAGAAAGTCATCGACAGCGATGAGCTGATGACCAAATTCCGCATTCCGAAGCACACCTGGAGCTTTGTTCGTCAGTCCTGGAAAACGAACCAGCCTTCGCTCTACTCTCGCCTCGATCTGGCATGGGATGGCGTGGGTGAACCGAAGCTTTTAGAAAATAACGCAGATACGCCAACCTCCCTGTACGAAGCCGCGTTCTTCCAGTGGATCTGGCTGGAAGATCAGGCGAATGCCGGAAACTTGCCGGAAGGCAGCGATCAGTTCAACAGCCTTCAGGAAAAGCTGATTGAACGTTTCGTCGAACTGCGTGAACAGCACGGTTTCAACCTGTTGCACCTCGCCTGCTGCCGCGATACCGAAGAAGACCGCGGTACGGTTCAGTATTTGCAGGACTGCGCAGCCGAAGCGGAAGTGGCGACGGAATTTCTCTATATCGAAGATATCGGTTTAGGTGAAAAAGGTCAGTTTACGGACATGCAGGATCAGGTGATCAGCAACCTGTTCAAGCTCTATCCGTGGGAATACATGCTGCGGGAAATGTTCTCTACCAAACTGGAAGACGCTGGCGTGCGCTGGCTGGAACCAGCCTGGAAGAGCATTATCTCCAATAAAGCCCTGCTGCCGATGCTGTGGGAGATGTTCCCGAATCACCCGAACCTGCTGCCTGCTTATTTTGCCGAAGATGATTTCCCACCGATGGAGAAATACGTCGTTAAGCCAATCTTCTCCCGTGAAGGGGCAAACGTCTCGATTATCGAAAACGGTAAAACGCTGGAAGCAGTTGAAGGGCCGTACGGTGAAGAAGGGATGATCGTCCAGGCGTTTTATCAACTGCCGAAGTTTGGCGACAGCTATACGCTGATCGGCAGTTGGCTTATTAACGATCAGCCTGCCGGGATTGGCATTCGCGAAGATCGCGCGCTGATTACGCAGGATCTGTCACGTTTCTACCCGCATATTTTCGTCGAGTAAGACTTGCCGGGTGGCGGCTTCACCTTACCCGGCCTACATGTCGAGCGTAGGCCCGGTAAGCGCAGCGTCACCGGGCATGTGTTTACCCCACCTGCACCGACAGCATACTCAAACTCCCCATCTCAATGCCGTCGACCGGGGTTGTAATAACCTCCTGACCGTCCCATGCGCCTAATACATACAGCAATGGCAAGAAGTGTTCCGGCGTCGGGTTAGAGAGCGAACCGCCATCGTGCTCCAGATAGTTCACCAAAGGGTGCCGTTCGACCGGCCCTTGCCAGGCCAGGTTGTCTTTTACATAGTCATTAAAGGCTGTTGCCCAGGGGTACGGCGTATTTTCACCGTGCCAGCGTACCGTACGCAGATTGTGTACCACGTTGCCACTGGCTATCAGCATGATGCCCTCATCACGAAGCGAAGCCAGCTTACGCCCCATCTCCATGTGCCAGGCAGCTGGTTTGGTGCTGTCGATACTCAGTTGTACCATCGGAATATCGGCATCCGGATACATTTTGATCAACACCCCCCATGAGCCATGGTCAAAGCCCCAGGCTTCTTTGTCCAGCGCAACCGGAACAGGGGCAAGCAGATCAACCAGCCGCTGCGCCAGCTCAGGGGAGCCCGGCGCAGGATAATGCGTGTCATACAGCGCCTGCGGAAAGCCGCCAAAATCATGAATCGTTTTTGGCGTTTCCATGGCCGTCACGCCGGTACCCCGGGTAAACCAGTGCGCAGAGACCACCACAATTGCCTTCGGACGCGGTAACGTCTCACCCAACTGACGCCAGGCGCGGGTATAGACGTTATCTTCCAGGACGTTCATTGGGCTGCCATGGCCTAAAAACAGTGCTGGCATACGAGAAGAAGACATGGTGATATCCTTAGAGGAGGTGTCAATGTGATAGGCCTACATTACGCGCATTCAGGTGAAGATGAACGCAGATAACCGTGAAGATCATCATCAGGAAATTTGAATGCCAGATATCGCTTAAGGAGAATGCATGTCAGTACCGTTGATTTTGACCATACTTGCGGGCGCCGCAACCTTTATCGGTGCGTTCCTCGGGGTACTCGGGCAAAAACCCTCTAATCGCCTGCTGGCCTTCTCGCTGGGTTTCGCCGCCGGGATCATGCTGCTTATCTCGCTGATGGAGATGCTGCCCGCCGCGCTTCACACCGAAGGGATGTCGCCTGTTCTGGGCTATGGCATGTTTATCATTGGCCTGCTGGGTTATTTTGCACTCGACCGTATTCTTCCTCACGCGCACCCGCAGGATTTAATGCAAAAAAGCGTTACCCCCATTCCGGGAAATATCAAACGCACGGCCATTCTGCTGACGCTGGGTATCAGCCTGCATAACTTTCCGGAAGGTATCGCCACCTATGTCACGGCCAGCAGCAACCTGGAAATAGGTTTTGGTGTGGCGCTGGCCGTGGCTTTGCACAATATTCCTGAAGGACTTGCCGTTGCCGGGCCCGTTTATGCCGCCACGGGTTCAAAACGTACAGCTGTCTTTTGGGCAGGTATCTCCGGCATGGCTGAAATTCTCGGCGGCGTGCTGGCGTGGCTGATCCTCGGTAGCCTCGTATCCCCGGTTGTAATGGCTGCAATTATGGCTGCCGTGGCCGGGATTATGGTCGCGCTCTCTGTCGATGAGCTGATGCCGCTGGCAAAAGAGATCGATCCCAACAATAACCCAAGCTACGGCGTGCTGTGTGGAATGTCAGTGATGGGGATGAGCCTGGTTCTGCTGCAAACGGCAGGTATTGGCTAAGAATTAATGCCTCCGTTTTTATACGGAGGCTTTATATTATTCAAAAAAACAATCCTATATATTTTACATATAATAACCCACAAAATATTAATCTATTAAAACCCCGAAAAAAGAAGCCTCTTCAGATAGCCTGAAAATATTAATTAAAACCATCTAAAAATATATTTAAGTCACGTTAATCGCGTCTCCCCGCCCCAATACGTATACTTTGCGAGTATTCTGAAATTAATATGACCTGCCCCCACGATTAGATACAACACTCAGTTAGTAACGCCGGAATCTTCATTCTCAGAATGACCCTTTCTCCAGCCCGCTGCAAATTCAGACGGTGTCTGATA
>NZ_JBMKHN010000025.1:0-31404 GCF_049238425.1 Enterobacter cloacae complex sp. IR5401
TGAACCTCTTGTTGAAGCTGCATTCCGACCGTCATTTTGTAAGCTGCCTGGAAGTGAGTTTTGAGAGCATGCATATTTTTCGCCTGCTTCATGTCCTCACATAGTGAATGGATGGTGTTGATAAGTTCCTGTTTTGCGTTTTCTTCCGACTGGATGATTTCGCTTTCAGGGGTGTAGGGCATAACTGGGTCCGTGTATATGCCTTCGCTCTCGTTGAGCACATCGACGGCATTATCCAGACGGTCAGCACGCGGCCAGTATTTATATGCTCTTTTGACGATCGTCTTCCTGGCCATCTCAGACCAGAAGTTGACCCATGGGCCTTTTGGTGATGTTCCCGCTTTGCTCACTTTCCTGATTTCTTCTATCTCAGCGAGACTCATCTCTTCAGTGAGATAGTCGCCATCAGCGGTTTTAACAGTGCAGTAGCCACCGATAACGGCGCCGCGATCGTCAGGTGTAGCAAATGGGTTGTATTTGTGAGCTGGCGCCTTATCGAGACCCAGCGTCTCGTAGTCGTCGCCAGCATGAACGAGCTTGCACTGGCCCCACTTGATGACGCCAGCCGACTGGGCAATGTGCAGAAGGCCCATGTAGCTGATATCGAGGCAGACCATACCGTCGCGCGGAACCAGATAAGCCAGTTTGCTGGCAGGGTTCAGGCTTATGCCGACCGCTGCAACGTTGATGATCGCGTTCTGGGCGCTGGTGGGGTTGGAAATCGCCGTTTCTGCCAATTTTTGATTGCGCTGGAATAACTGTATAGCGAACTGGCATTCCTTTGCCCAAGTCAGAGACTGGTCGGTAAGGGCGCCGACAAACAGCGGCTCCTGCTCCTTTACGAACTGAATCAGATCGAAGCTCATAATCACTCCTTAAAACGGGCAGCCGGTACGGTGTTCCCAGTCGTATTCCGCCTGGGCGTAAGCAACTGCCGAAATGAAATCGTTGTAGGCTTCGCCAGCTATATCGCTGCGAAGTCCTTCGTATGGGCTGGAGTCAATCGGGACCGAGAAGTGGAAGAGGCCGGACGGCTCTTTTGGCATCATGTCGATGATTTGCTGTGCCCGGTCGTCGATCCACTTCTCTTTCTCGTCGTCGAGCTGCTGCTTAACCCAGCGCCGATCTTCGATGCGGTCGTCAGTGAGATATGCGTTCATGGCTGAACTCCTGAAATTTGGATGTGCAGATCCCGCCCGCAAAAAGCCAGGCCGATCGGTTGAATAGGGTGGTTAATATCAATGAACCATCGGCTCGCCGCGCTCATTCAGCAGCACAACGACGGAATCACTTTTGATGATGGTTTTTTCGAAGATGTTGAAGGCGTACAGGCCTTTCTCAACGTTCGCAGAGGCGCGATAAGTTTTGCCGTGGTGTTGCAGCATTGTGCCCGGTAAAACCTCGCTACGTGGCACTGATGCGGTGCCGTAGTGCATTCCAATCATACCTTCACCTCAACCTGTTTCAGGAGGCCAGCAACATGCATCTGCCAGCGGTTCAGAGTCAGCTTGTCGCGTGGTGCCGATACCGACGTCAGTTGCCACTCGTTATCGTTGAGCTTTTTGGCGGTGTACTTCTTGCCGTTGTGGGTGACTGTCATGATGCCTCCCGGGCGCGGAGCATGGCGTCTGCGACTTGATAAGCATCCAGCGCAGTACGCTCATCACTGGCTATCCATTGCGGGTTGGATAATCTGGCCTGCATAGCCTTTGCTGCGAAGAAGTCACGCAGCGTCATTCCCTCAATAGGATAATTGTGCTCACTACCTGCGACCGGAAATGCCGGACCGCCATGATTATTACTCATAAATCCTCTTGGCCTTATCGCGGCGAACGGAACGGTTAATACAAGACTTCTGCGCTTGTGCGAAAAAACAAAAAAAGTGACGGTGGATGGCCGCCGGTTGTCATAACTAAGCCGCCTCGGTGAAGCGACTGAGGTATGAAAAAACCCGCCGTGGCGGGTCTTCAGAAATAGTCTTTGTGGTCGTGCATCGCTCGCTGGAGGATCACCTTTGCATCTTCAAAGTTGGCAGATTCAAAAGCCTCTCTTATGGCCTTAGCCAGGCAAGTTGCATCGAATTCATAGTCGTCAGCTCTGCTTTCCCAGTTTGATGCCTCTTCTTCAGCCTCATAAAGGCGATCGCCATACTCGCACTCGAGCTCCTGGCGCACTTCATCACGAAGCTTCTCCTTGATGATTTCGGAGGCTTCTTCAATCGGCATTGTTTCCAGAATCGTCTCTGGCTGATGAGTGCCGTATTTCAGTGAGATATCAGTAGCAAACATGCAACCTCCAAAAAAATGCCCGCGCGCTGGCGGGCCAAGAAGACTTTTCCAATCCAACCAGAACAGGATCATCGTCTCCTGTGCAGTTGAGATGGCAGTATTACCATCACCAAGCATCGACGCCCGGTGCTTGAGGCTGGCTCTGTCGTTACCCGCTGATGCGGGAGAAATGCTTTGGTGATTGGATGGCCGGTGCTGAACTACTCCCGGCATTGATGATTTCTCGCTGGGTAAACCTGCCTCTCACCACTTTGCGAACCGTGCCCAGGCAGCTTGAGCATCATCATCTTGACGTCTCAGCGCATCAGCCTGCGCATTCACCCAATCCCAAAACATTCCAGATACGCACCATTGCCGCTCTCCCTGAGCCCGCCGGGCGTCCGACGCATGGTTTACTGTCGCGCCGTTCGACTGACCGAATCTCCACTTCGCCGCTGGCTAACTTCGCTCAGCTGTCGATGTTTCGTTTCGATGGATTGAATATACAAAACGTATTCTTATCATGCAATACGAAATGTATAATTGGTGGGTGGTTTTGTGATAACAAATTGTATTCTAAGGTGATTTATTTTTTTAAATACCAGTGCTACGCTTAAAAAAACAGCAGGAGGGATGTGCATGGTTCTGGATGAAGAGCGTATAAGCATGAAAATTCAGGCGATGGGGCGGGCGGTCATGGAGTTGTCACTGGCTGATTTACCCATTACCCAGCAAAACATCATCGACAAGCTGAAGCAGTACCGGAAGGAAACAGGAAACGTGATAGGGAAGGGCGTGAACAGGGATGCGGCTGAGATAGTGCGGAAAGGGCAATAAAAAAGCCCGCACGGGCGGGCAGGTAGTGTTGCGATAGTTATTGTTATCAGCTTCAGACTGGATAGTTATCGGCAGAATGGGGGATAGCTTTATGGGTGGGCAATAAAAAAACCGGCGCGGTGGCCGGGTGCTGGTTATTTTGCTTTTTGTGCATCAGACGCGTCAATCAACTCTTCAATAGTTAACTTAGGTTTGAAACGGTCTAAAGTTGCCATGAATTGATCTTTTGCGCCATCTGGAGTTACCCGTAATAACATCGTGAGCTCCCCAAGGTGCCGGGTTAAATCATTATATCCCGCGTTACCGGTAAGCCACTGGTGCATTTTCCCGCCTCGCTTCTTCTTCAAGTCCTGCAATTGAGAGCGGACCCCTGGCGCAAGCCTGTCGTACACAATATCTCTAATAACGTGAGCAAAAACGGGTGGATATGCCCCGGGCTTTTCTGGCATCGCGTAACCCCAAACTCTGCATAATTCCTCAAAGAAGTCGAGCTGGAAAGTCTTTAGCCATGGGCGCATTTCTTTTGATACAAATTTTTCAAGAATTGCTGCCAGCGCATCCCTCTTTCGATCTCGCTGGTACCCGGTGACTTCATCAATCAGCGCAACAATGCCCACGCGCGCGAACCCACGCATTAAAATTTCAGCTTGTGCAGCGATGTGCTGCTGCTGTGACTGAAGCTTATTTTCTTTTCTAGCAGCCAAAATCGCATCGCAAATATCCGCTAAAATAGTAGCTGGATATGCCATGCCGACAACGTTGCTTGAAGGATATTTGAATTTTATTGGGTTTTGGAGCTGATGAACTAACTCATTGTTAATATAGGGTAATATTCTTTCGCTAGTAACCATATTAACGAGTCGCGCTGACGCGCTTGAGGGGTGAAATCCCAACCCAACCCCAGCGCCGCCTGCTGTGATTACTCGCGTTTTATCTGCGTCATCTAATACGTAGCATTCTAATTTAACCCCCCCAATTTCCAGCGGCGTATCAGGGGAGCCATAAAAAACCTCAGGCAGAGATGCCAACTCCCTCCTTACAGCTGTGGCTTTCTGGGATGCAGCTTTTCGTTCTTCAGGGGTTCTTTTTTCTGCAAGGGCCTTCCCGCCTTTCGCTTTTCCGGTTGGCTCGTTTCCATCATGGCTTTCTATCATATTAGTCATTTTATTTGCTCGCGTTGTGAATGTTCGAGCATTTAACCATATGCGCGTTATAACGCGCAAATTAAATTTTTGCGAGAAAAAAAGGCCGAATTTGTGCGACCTCTTATATTTGATTGATGCCTACCAGCTATGCGCCGACCAGAGCACCTTGCCGATCAGACCAGCCGCATCTTCGTCTCTACTGCAACCCCAATAATCCGGCAGTTACCATTAATCGGCACGAGTGGCCATTGCGGGTTAAGGCCCTTCAGGTACTTCTGCCCACCATCGATCACCAGCTTCTTAAATGTTGCCTCGTTCGAATCGGATAGCTTTGCTATTACCAGACTGCCATTTACCGCATCTCTACCGGTGTCGAAAAGTACATAGGTTCCTTCAGGTATGCTCAAGCCAGTAGGGGCTGTCATTGACTCGCCCTCAACGAGCAACCAGAACGCGTCACCCTGAATGTGAGCATTCGACTCAAGCCACAGATCTATATCTTTTAGGGTGTATGGCTCAACCGCTTCGCACCATGAACCAGCCTGGACACTGCTGATTACTGGATACTTGTTACCAGGATTGTAGGGGCCAGCGTACTCCACATCACCCTTAAGCGTGTCGTCAATGATCATACCGCCAGCTCCTACGGAGAAGTTCTTTTTGCCAAGGAACTGCAATATTTTTGCGATCTCGGAAAGGCTTGGCTCACGCCGAGCGTTCAGCCAATGACTTACCGCACCTTTAGTAATACCGAGGTGCTCCGCCAGCTGTTCCTGATTGATGCCCTGACTTTTCATCAGGGTCTTAGCTAAGTCGTACCATTTCATAGTCATACCCGAATGATACAAGTTGTATATATTTGCGCGAGCCACAATTCGTATATTTTACTTGCGAACAAAGAATACAAAACGTATATTTAAGTTGTTTAAAGGAGACCCGACATGAACAATATCCGAAAAATCCGCAGAAACATCGGTTTGACTCAGCGACAGATTGCCGAAGAGCTGAACCTGTCGACAGGTGCGGTTTGCCATTACGAAAAAAATAAACGCAGCTTAAGCCTTGAGCAGTGCCGGGCGATTGTTGCAGCTCTGAATAAGCATGGCGCTTCAGTAAGCGTTGATGACGTTTTTCCACCAATCAGCAACAACGCCGCCTAATTGGCGGCCCTAACCACGAAAGGGAAAGCAATGCATTCACTTGCGTATCAACAAGGTAACAAATTTTCGCCAACGGCGATGATTTACCAGAATCGCCGGGAACCTGATTCCACGGCGTTAAACATCGATGGGATCCGCGCAGCCGTACGCGCCTGGGCAGCTGACTGCCGCAGCCGTGAGTTCGTCGCAGCGCTCATTGTGGAAGAGTGGCGGGCTACCGGCGGCACCGGTCTGGATATCCCCGCTGACTCGCACCGCCAGATGCAGAAGGTATTCCGCTGGATCGACGGCGACACCGAATACGCCGCCAACAACATTCGCCAGCTGGCCCCGGCAATCATGTCCGTCCTGCCGGTTGAGTATCGCACTCGCCTTATCGGTGCCGATTGCAAAATGTCTCGTCTGGCTGAAGCCGAGAAAGAACTCGCAGAGGCTAAACAGGCCGTGCTGCTGGACGCTCCAGAGCATCAGAAGCTGAAAGAGGTAAGCGAGGGTATAGCGTCGCTGTTCCGCCTCATGCCGGAGCAGGTGGGGCCGCTGATGACGATGGTCACGTCGATGCTGGGGGTCATGTGAGAGGCACCAGAAAAGAAAAAGCCCTTGAAGCGGTCACTTCAAAGGCCTTCCAAACACTGTGTTACGCCAAGTAACGGGAGTAAGTATGCCAGCAATAAACGAAAAGGCAAATCAGCACGCAACTCATAAATGCTCTTTCTGCGACAGAAGCAATATTGATAGCGACGTGAAAACCATAGTTGCCGGTCCAGGCGTTGCTATCTGCGATAACTGCATTCTGCTTTGTGTCGAAATTATCTTCAAGAAAGGCGGGGAGGCTGCTGATGAACTTAGCAATTAACAATATCTCACCAATCAGGCCTGATTTGCAGGTCGTGGAGCCGCGCGTGGCAGATCTTGATGATGGCTATACGCGTATTGCCAATGAACTTCTGGAGGCTGTCATGCTGGCAGGATTGTCTCAGCATCAGCTGCTGGTCTTCATGGCTGTAATGCGTAAAACATACGGTTTCAACAAAAAATCTGACTGGGTTAGTAACGATCAGTTATCTGCCCTTACCGGCATTCTTCCGCACAAATGCTCTGCTGCTAAAAGCTCGTTAGTGAAGCGTGGAGTATTTACCAAAATCGGGCGTTCTGTCGGCATTAACAAAACGGTTAGTGAATGGGTGAAATTACCCAAAACCGGTAATGAAAATAAACGTTACCTGAAAGAGGTAAATTTACCTGAATCAGGTAAGGAATGTTTACCCGAATCAGGTAACGACGCTTACCCAAATAAGGTAAACACAAAAGACAAACATACAAAAGACAATAAAGACAATATTAATAAACCCCCTAAATCCCCCAAACCGGCTTCGTTCGATCCGGCTGGTGTTGACCTTCCTGAATGGCTGTCAGTTTCAGTCTGGAAGTCATGGGTCGATTATCGTCGCGACCTGAAGAAACCGATTAAGTCTCAGCAGACGGTAACCCAGGCCATCAACCTGCTTGAGCGTTGCAAGTGCAGCGGATACCAGCCTGAAGAAATCATCAACCAGAGCATTGCGAACGGCTGGCAGGGTTTGTTTGAGCCAAAGATCGCCAAGCAGACGCCTCGCGCGCAGTCTCGCGTATCTGAGAACTTTGCTGGCAAAGACTATGGCCAGACTGAAATTCCTGCATGGGCGAGGGACTGATCATGACGCTGGATGAAAAAATCAATCAACTTGAGAAACGCATTACTGAGCTGAGCCAGCCGCCAGTTCAGCATGAAGATATCGAGCTAACTATCAGCACCGAGAACTGCGAAACGCATGGCCCCTTTGAATGCAGGACCAGGCATTTCTTAAACTCAGTCGTGAAAATTCCCCCGCGCCCAAGCTGCTGCCCTGAATGCCTCAAAGAGGAGTTAGGCCGCTTGCGGGCGGAAAGAATTAGCATCAACGAAGCAGCCCGCAAAAGAAACATCGAGCGCCTGCTGGATGGACTGAGCATCCCGGCCAGGTTTGAATCCTGTTCACTGGAGAATTATGAACCGGTGAACGAAGAAGCGAAACGCGCCCTGAAGGTCTGTCAGGCATACGCCAGCCGCTGGCCTGAGCGTTTGCAGAAGGGTGGCGGCCTGGTGATGTGCGGCAAGCCTGGAACCGGCAAGAACCACCTCGCATTGGCTATCGCCCGGCATGCAATCACCGAGCATCAAAGCTCAGCTGTGTTCACCACCGCGCTGAAAATTGCCAGGGAGTACAAGTCAACCTGGTCGAAGGGGTCAAGCCGTACTGAAGACGAAGTGATCCGTTACTTCACGAAGCCCGACCTGCTGATTATCGACGAGGTCGGCGTGCAGTTCGGAAGCGACGCCGAGAAGTTGATCATGTTCGAAATCATCAACACCCGTTATGAGCGGATGAAGCCAACCATCCTGATCAGCAACCAGACCCGGGAAGAACTGGCTGCATTCATCGGCGAACGCGTTCTTGATCGCATGAGCGATGGAGGCGGGTGCACTCTGTCATTCACGTGGGATTCTTACCGTTCTAAGGGGGCTGCATGACCATAACAATTCGTGGGCAGATTCTTGCAGCCCTGCGTAATAACCCGGGCCTGAACAGTGGGCGTATTGCCAGCATGATCGGCATGACCACCAAAAAGATTTCCGGCCCGTTAAGCACGTTGTTTGCAGACGGCCTGATCGAGTTCGAAGGCAAGCACGGCCAGCGGTCGTATCGGCTGACCAGCTACGGCATGAAATACGCACCAGAAACCATACCGGCGATGCCGAAGGGAAATTCGAAGCTGGTGCAGCGTACAGAGACGAACGTGATCTGCCAGGAGTGCCGCAACAGTCCGGCAATGAAGCGAGTATTGATGGTTTGGGGGAGGGTAGGGGTATGAGCGTAAAACGTTATGAGTGGGCGGCCTGTGATGACCATTCGTGCCATTGCGACGTGGTAGAGAGTACCGAAGGCGATATGGTTGATTACGAAGACTACGCAGCACTTGAAGCCAGATGCTCGGCGCTGACTGCGGAGAATGCGTATTTGCTGCCTAAGTCTGCAAGTGAACTGTCAAATGCCTGGGTGCTGCATAAATACCTCATCGGCATTCAAGCAGCAATTATGTATCTGGATAACGGCAACAAGAAGGCCGCGCAGGAATGGCTGTACGGAACTATCGCTGGTCCGGGATTTGAATTCCCTGATGAGGTAGACGACATCGACGCATGGGCTACGCATCAGTTGCGTGGCAGCATTAGCCATCCGCAAGCGCTTGAAATCATCAAGGCAGAAACCCCGGCAACAGACGCTTTCCTGGCTGAAGTGCGGGCCAGTGAACTTGAGAGCCTTGCTGGAGTGGCAGAAACAATGATGGTCAAGTTTGCTAACCAGGGCGTCTCTGATATCCCTGAGTCCAAAGGGTGGGAGATGATTTTTCGACAAGCAAGCCAACGCGCCGCCCAGCTTCGCAAAGGAGTGCAGTCATGAGCAACTCGATCGACGCGCACCTTACCGATGAGGTGATCAATGCAGCATTCGAAAACACGAATTTCGGGCGCACTGATTTCCGCACCATCCTGGCCGAAACAGTTATGAAGCGCGCCGCTGGGTATCACTCTGGCTGGACTGCAACAACCATCTGCATGGGGCTTGGCTTGCTGAGCTCGAAGAACCAGAGTGCAACTAAGCTCGGGCTGACGTTCGCTTTCCATCACTACTACAAGCCATGCGTGCGTGAAGCGCTGATGCCAGTTCAGGAGGCCGCCCAATGAGCAACATCAACAAACAGGAGCTGCGTGAAGCGGCGGAGAGAGCAGAATCCGATAGTTGGGGTTATGATCGCGATGAATTCAATGAGGCTCTAACCCCGTCCACCGTGCTGGCGCTGCTGGATGAGCTGGAAACCGCAGATGCGCTGAATAAACATTTGGAGTTAGCAATCCGAAAAGCTGAGGGTTGTAGCGAGAAGTTAAGAAAAAAAGCAGAAGCCGCAGAGGAGCGCGTGGCCGAGCTGGAGGCGCGCGAGGTGAAGCTCCCGCAGCGCTACAGCATGCTTCATCGAACTGATTTCGACGAGCCGTATCAAGCGGAAATGGTTTATAAGCAGCATCAAGTGCTTGAGGCGCTGCACGACGCTGGCATCCGCATCAACGGGGAGGACTAACCCATGACATTCACCAAAGAGAGACTGACGGAATTATCCAGACGTGAAAATGTCGGGGCTATTCTCGGCGAAGAAATTGCAGAGCTGGCCCGTATCGCGCTGGCATCGCTCGAAGCGGAGCCTGTGTGCGTCATCGACCAGGCTAATCTTGATTATCTCAAATCTGGCTCTGATGCAGACGTGTGGCCAGCATCAAGAATAGAAATGGGTGATGTGCTTCTGTACCGCGCAGCCATGCTTCAGGGTGCAGATGGTACCCTCACCAATGAAGGTACCATACCAGTCACGCAATTTAAGCCGGTAGCAGACCTGTACGGCTTAACCTCACCAACTGGCGGCGAAACATCATTCACTTTCGACGCTGTTGAAGCTCGCGATTTTATTGATGGCGGGTGGTCATGCCAGGAGTACGTGGAGCTTGGACGCTTTCAGGAAGCCATGCTTCAGAATGGTAACTCTCCAGCGCAATCCGATTGCTGTCCGGAGCAAAACTACATCGCTCCGGCGCAAGACGGCGACTCTCCGGTGATTCCGGATGGTTGGGTGCTGGTGCCAGAAGAACCCACCCATGAAATGCTTGAGGCTGGTGATGAACAATTCGGAACTTACGATATGTATCGCCGGATGATAGCAGCATCACCGCAGCAGAAGTGATCTATAATCCCCTCAAATAACCGAGGGGGTTTTATGTCTAACGAAGAAATGACTCCAGCAGAAAAATATAAAGCTTCACTGAAAAGACATAAAAAGTTCTGGAGGAAATCACAAATTGCAAATGCGAAACGGTTTGATGCTGGAGAGGTTGAATCTGTTGATGGTTTTAGATCTCCCTATCAGACCAGAAAGAAGAGAGGGAGGACTGCTGACTAATGTCTGACTGGAATATTGCTGCAAAGCCGCAGGAGGAGCGCGACAAGGTTAACGTTGACCTGGCTGCCTCAGGCGTGGCGTACAAAGAGCGCTTGAACATGCCGGTTATCGCAGACCAAGTAGCGCGTGAGCAACCAGAGCATCTACGCGAGTATTTCATGGAGCGCGTGCGATACTACCGCGAGCAGAGCATAAAGTTGCCGTTGGCATCCGATCCGCGTTATATCGAGATGGCCAGCCAGAACGAGAAAAAATAACTTAAGGGGATTTATGAGCCCAGACTCATGGAGTGCTATCGCTGGTTGCGCCTCTGCCGTCGCTGCTGGCATCAGTCTTTTTGTTACATGGAAAGGAATTAATTTTCAGAAGCAAGCATTTAGAGAAACATTAAGAAGAAATATTCAGGATGCACTCACTTATCAGGCCGAGAGGGCAAATTTATCTTCCACGGGGAAAAGTGACGCTGAATGGACTTTCCCGCAATTTGCGAACATTATTCTCGCCATCGATACGGCGAGAAATATGGTATCTCGTATGGATAAAAAAGCAGGAATGAGCAAGGAAGAAGCGGGCGAATTTTTCTTAGAACGGCTGAACCATAATATCGTAACCTCATTTAGAAACGGATCTCCACCTGATGGGGCCTTTCAAAGCAAAGGTCCTGTATCGGAGATTCGTGAATTAGTTGCGCTATGGAATGCTAATGCCCATTTTCTGGGTTTTAGAGATGTGAATTTTAACCCTGACCTTTGATTTTCTACAATCAACCCGCCATAATCATGTCATCGGAGCCTGAACAACTCCGGTGACTTCTGCGCATTTAAGGGGACTTAAATGCGACCACAATCTGAACTCCTCACCTTGTCACAGATGCAGAAATGCACCTGCGATTTTCTGCATTCTGCGTTTGACCTCTTCGGAGGTGAAGCGTGGCTGTAAAATTCCTGCTGCGCGACCAGCGCATCCGCCAAAACCTCATCGATTACATCAATCAACAGCCGCTGAATGCTGAGTTTCCTCTCGTCGTTTCTTTCTCAGACCCTGACCGGACATTGCCACAAAACTCACTCTTCCACGCGCTATGTGGCGACGTGTCAAAGCAACTGCAATGGGCAGGGAAGCGCCGGAACCTCTCGGAATGGAAGGTTCTGTTTGTCTCCGGGCATGCGGTCGCAACTGGCAAACCCGGTGAAGTTGTGCCGGGTATTGAGGGAGAGTTCTGCGCCATCCGAGAAAGTACCTCGAAGATGGGCATTAAGCGCATGAACAGCCTGATTGAGTACACGCAGGCCTTTGCCGTAGGCAATGGCGTTCAGCTCCGCGAAGTGCGCTATTCGCTGGACTATTTCGGGAGGGTTGCATGAACAGCCCTATCGCACGCGTCATCTCAAACGAAATCTTCCGCGTTCCGGCACGCCGCCAGCGTAAGCCCGTGGTTAAGCCGTCAGACATCCCGACACTGAAGGGCTACACCGCCCGCCTGGTGGATCAGAAATGGCTGCGTCTCGCGGCGAGGAGAGGTCATGCGTAAACCAACCCGTCGCACCTGCAAGGTCTGCAAACAGAAGTTCACCGCCACCTTCGACAACGTCTGGTGGTGCTGTCCTGAGCATGGCGCCATCTACGCGCTGGAGCTGCGGGCAAAGCAGAAGGTAAAAGAGGCCGCTAAGCGCATTAAGGAGCAGAAGGAGGCCGAGAAAGCAGGGCGCAAACGCCGCAAGGCCAAGCGCGAGTCATTCAAGTCCAAATCCCAGTGGGATAAAGAGGCTCAATCAGCTTTCAATCGCTACATTCGGATCCGCGATGAAGGTAAGCCATGTGTCAGTTGCGGCAATCCACTCATCGGCAAAAGCAATTACCTGACTGGCAGCGCCATTGACGCCAGCCATTACCGTTCACGCGGCGCTGCCTCACACCTCAAATTCAACGTGTTTAACGTCCACTCCGCTTGCACCCGCTGTAACCGGCAGTTGAGCGGCAATGCTGTCGAGTACCGGATCCGTCTGATTGAGCGTATCGGACAGGAACGTGTCGAGCGCCTTGAATCTGATAACGATCCGCGCCGCTTCGATATCCCATACCTTCAGCGCATCAAATCCATTTTCACACGCAAAGCCCGCGCGCTGGAAAAACGCCGGGCACGCCGACAGGAGGCCGCATGAACCACGCCGATTTCCTGCGGTACCAGGCAGAAAGCGTTAAGCGCGCCTGCATGCCACCAGTAGCAAAGCACAGCCAGACAAAAACCAACCAGCCACAGAAGGAAGCCGCATAATGAAACTGGAATTAACCAACGACCAGCATCAATGGGTAGACCAGTGGCTCCAGTTGTGGGGCGCATGGTGCCAGACCGGCAAGATAGATAAAGCGATGATCAACATGATTGCCAGATTCATGGCTACCGTCGAGCCCCAGCAAGCATCACGACCGGTATGTAGTGATGATGACGGGATGCTCATTGATGCTGTCATTCGTCACTATCTGAAGAATGTGGATGAAAATGCATGGCGGGTTGTCTTCGCCTACTACGTTTGTAACTCCAGCGAGATCCGAATTGCATCATGGCAGCATGCAGTAAGTAAGCCTCGCCTGATGAAGACGCGTGGCGGCAATCAGTATAAACACCCAAGCATCTCGACAATCCGTAGAGAGGTGAAGCAAATCATCAATGCCTCACTGTTCTGTTTGTACCAACCGCTGCAAAATGCGTTTAACAATCGCGAAAATGTGAGGAAAATTGCAAAAAAAACCTCACAACACGCTTGCTTTTCAATGAACAAATGAGCAGAATAAATCGTATATGTTGCCGTTGTTGTGTGTGACATGAATGAATGCCAAGCCTCGCCATTGTGCGGGGCTTTTTATTTGCCTGTAGCTCAGAGGAAAGAGCAACCGCCTTCTAAGCGGTTGGTCGTTGGTTCGAATCCAGCCAGGCGAGCCAAACCCAGCCAGGGTATTTACGGCCAGAGAGCCGACATTGCCTTACCCTCACATTGCCAGCCTGTCGCTGGCTTTTTTATTTTCAGGCTCCGGGAACCATCATCGACACGCCTACTTGTTAAATCGTCCCGAGGGCCTGAACCAACTACACACGGAATAAATATGTCTGAGACCTTCACTATCGTAGGCGTTGGTCTTACATCGTCATCAGTCGGTGTAACCTTTGCCACGCTGTTTCCGGAGGCGACTCCAGCAGTGATGCTCGGATCACTCGCCGGAACGGCGCTATACGTTCTGACCTCAGATCCCCATCAACTCTGGAAGCAGGCTATCTTTGCGCTGATATCGTTTATCAGTGGCGTGTTCTTCTCCGTTCCCATGGCGAAAATCATGGCCGGAATCATCAACACGCCGTTAAGCCTGATGAAGCCACCGGCCAGCATTGAGGTATCGCCAGCTGTCGGTGCAATTGTCACTGCTTCCATTTCCGTGGCAGTCCTGCTGCGTATTCTCCGCAAATCCAAAAGCGGGAAGATGCCGGGGCTGGGGGAGGAAGATAAATGACATGGCAGCTTCTTCTGATGGATGCAAACGCCATAGTTTGCCTGTTAATCATGGTCAGGCTGATGTTTTTCCGGAAAGAGGGAAAGCGTCATCGCCTGAGTGTCGCGGTGCTGGCCTACCTGGTCATCCTTGCCGCCGGATTCAACGCCTTCAACATTCTTCTCGGCCACTACGTTCAGGTTAATCTAGGCGATCTGCTGCTTAACTCCGTCATCTGCATGGCGGTGTGGCTGGCACGCGGGAACCTGGCGAAGGTCATCATTACGGAATAGCCATGACCAAAGACGATATCTTTAACACCATCCTCGGCAAAGAGGGCGGTTATGTTGATCACCCGAATGATAAGGGCGGGCCAACGAACTTGGGAATTACTCAGGCAACTGCCCGCGCGCATGGTTATACCGGTGATATGCGAAATCTTACTCGTGAGCAGGCTCTGGCGATCCTTGAGTCTGATTACTGGTATGGCCCGCGCTTTGACCAGGTGGCAGAAGTATCCCCTTCTATTGCCGCCGAACTTTGCGATACCGGTGTGAACATGGGGCCATCGGTGCAGGTTAAATGGTTTCAGCGCTGGCTGAACGTTTTCAATAACCAGCAGCAGTTCTATCCGAATCTGATCGCCGACGGGCAAATCGGCCCACGTAGCATCAGCGCGCTAAAGTCCTTCCTGGAGAAACGAGGCGGCGAAGGGGAAATCATATTGCTTCGCGCACTGAACTGTAGCCAGGGCCAGCGTTATCTTGAGCTGGCAGAGCAGCGGCCGGCTAACGAATCATTTGTTTATGGCTGGATGCGCGAGCGGGTGAGCCTATGACGACACTCAAATCTGTACTGGCGGCAATCGGGGTTGCGATCCTGATGGTGCTTGGTGCCTTTGGTCTGGGCCGTTTTCGCGGGCGTGAACAGGCTGAAGAAAAATCAGACCGGCAGCGCACAGAAGAAAAGGCCGCATCCGCTGAAGCAGTAGCCAAACGCCGGGTAGAAGCAACGAAAGAGGCCAGCAATGTACAGCAAACTGTTAACCATATGTCTGGCGACGATGTTGATCGCGAGCTGCGGGACAACTGGACCCTTAAAGGTTGAAGTAGTGGACACGGCTTGCGACTGGGTTAAACCCATATACGGAACGGATCACGACTGGGATGTTCTGGACCGCCAGACGAAGAAAGACATCCTGGCGCATAACAAAGCGTGGCAGGTGAACTGCCAGAAAACAAAAGAATCGGGGGCAAAGTGATGAAAACTAACCAGTGCAGTGAAGGTTTCGACAACCCATCCAAGTTCCGCGAGGAATGGGATAAGCAGACCGAAAATAAGTAGGTCGTTACAGAAGCTCTTCACTGAGGGGCTTCGATAATGCTTTTAAAATAATGGCTTAAGTAATAATCTGATCCTTCACAAAAAAGGAGGCATCATGAAGTACGCTAAGCTTATTTCTACGCTTATTTTCGAGAGTTCAGATGGGGAAAAATATAAGTACGATATTTTTC
The DNA here is from genome assembly GCF_049238425.1 of Enterobacter cloacae complex sp. IR5401. Taxonomy (NCBI): domain Bacteria; kingdom Pseudomonadati; phylum Pseudomonadota; class Gammaproteobacteria; order Enterobacterales; family Enterobacteriaceae; genus Enterobacter; species Enterobacter cloacae complex sp. IR5401. The sequence continues at coordinate 15,435 of NZ_JBMKHN010000025.1, forward strand.
AAGATTTCCCTGCGGCAGATTTCTACGCTGTAATTCATGCCCAACAGGAGGTCTCTACTGAAAAGTACGGCAACTGCCCGACGTGGATAGTAATCAACGGCTATTTACGGTTGGGTCCGCTTAACCCAGCTGCATGTGATGAAGAATGCAAAGCTCATTTCATGAATCATTATTGACGGCGTAGCCCTCATCCCCTTAGTTGGCATGGCTTTGATTGCCATCACAAAGGCCACTCCATCCTAGTGGCTTTTTTAATGGCTTCAACCTGAAGGGCTAAATCATGTCCAGCATCTACCAAATCACCCTGACCACCCAAACAGGCGAAACCTTCACGGGCAAGATGTCACGACGTCAGCCTAAATTGGTAAACGGTGATGTGTTCAGTCGTAAGGTGTAAATGTTGAACGTATATGTGGACATCACTGTTCCATGCACCTCAATGCAAACTGATTTTTTCTGACAATCTTGTGGGAAACATGCCAATTCTTCTAGGGTTTTCACATAGGGTGATATGTTATCGGCATCGCGTTCGAGGAACTTAACTTTCCCAATTTTGGGATGGGAAGAAACGGTTCTTTGTTGAATTACATGAACAAAATGAGATGTTTGTGAAACAACGGACCTTGAGAGGTCTGTGATAATGTCTTTTTGCACCTGTTCATATAGTAAATCTTTTGGATAGTGATGCTTTAACTCTATTGTTGCAATACTGCATTCGTCTTCGCAAGATAATGGCCGTTCATAGATCGATAAATCTACAGCGCCAGTTCTAAGTTTTGGATGCTCACTTATAGCAATAACCGAACTTATCTGATTTATGATAACTACTAATTCATCACGTATCTGAGTTTCGTGCTTACGGTTGTAGAAGTAAGTATTAAGCTCGTACAATTTTTGATGCATTCGTTCATGGTTTATTGCTTCCAACAATAAATTTTGAATCATATTAGTCCCTTATCAATTCAAAGCGTTATAAGGATTATGCATGACGAAACCGGACTGGAGCGTACTTCAGCATCGGTTAACTGTTGTAGTTTAAACTCGTTTTCCGTCCACTGATACACTTGCCTGAGCTGAACTATTTGGTATGTAAATTTTGACTTTTGATCCACTTTCGGTAATCACCTCAATCGTCACAGATGTTGATGGTGCGCCAGTGTCATCGCCTGTGAAGGCAGTAACGATTTCTTCAGAGGTTCTATCCTCAATGATTGGCATAAGGTCGCCGTTAACCAAGCCAGCGTAAATTTTCACGTTCCCCATCAGCACCTCACAAAGGTATTAAAATGGCACTCACCGACAAGCAAGAGATGTTTTGTCGCGAGTACCTCATCGATTTAAACGCCACGCAAGCGGCTATTCGGGCGGGGTACAGCGCTAAGACTGCTAACCGCACTGCGTCCGAAAACCTGTCAAAACCTGACATCCAGTCCAGAATTGCCGAACTTAAAGCGCAACGCAATGATCTGGTTGGCATAAATGCGACATATGTCCTGAATCGTCTCGTTGAGATTGACCAGATGGACGTGCTCGACATCCTCAAAGACGACATGACTCTGAGGCCAGTAAGCGAGTGGCCTTCATCCTGGCGGAGATATCTTAGCGGCTTCGATGTAGCTGAGATGTTCGAAGGCCGCGGAGAAGAACGTGAGATGGTCGGGCTGCTTAAGAAAATTAAGTGGCCGAATAAAGTAAAAAACCTCGAGCTGCTCGGGAAGCACGTAGATGTGATGGCTTTCAAAGAGCAGGTGGAGCAGAAGGTCACTGCAACCCACTGCATTATGCCGGTACCGTCCTGCGATAACGTAGACGACTGGGAAGCAGCAGCGCAGAAGCAACAGAGCGAGGTTCTGGGTGGATGAATTACAAAGCCGTCTGGAAACCTCTGCCGGGATCGCAATCGCTCTCCCTGAGCTGCCCGTGTAACGAGATCCTCTACGAGGGCACGCGTGGGCCGGGCAAGACCGCTGCTCAGCTGGCGCGCTTTCGTCGCTTGGTTGGTTTGGGCTACGGCTCGTTCTGGCGCGGTGTCATTTTCGATACCGAGTATAAAAACCTCACCGACATCATCACCCAGTCGAAGCGTATGTATCGCCTATTTAATGACGGTGCGCGCTATCTGGCGTCAGCATCCGAGCTGCGCTGGGTATGGCCGACTGGAGAAGAACTCCTGTTTCGCTTCGGCAAGGAGGAGGGCGATTACTGGGATTATCACGGGCAGGAATTCCCGTTCATCGGTTTCAACGAACTGACCAAGCAGCAGTCATCTGAGTTTTACGAGATGATGTTTTCCTGCCGGCGCTCATCGTTCCGGCCAGAGAATTACCCGCTGGAAGATGGTTCATTACTTAAGCCGATCCCGCTGGAGACTTTCAGCACCACAAACCCGTTCGGCATCGGCCACACCTGGGTAAAAAAACGATTCATTGAGCCGGCGCCGCGCGGCACTATCATTCGCGAAACACAGAAGGTGTTCAACCCGCAGACCGAGCGGGAAGAGGACGTCACGCTTACCCGCGTTGCGATTCACGGCTCGTTCAAAGAGAACCCGTACCTCGATCCGCAGTACATCGCAACGCTGATGGCCATCAAAGACCCGAATCGCCGTAAGGCGTGGGTTGAGGGCTCGTGGGATGTTACCAGCGGCGGACGTTTCGACCATCTGTGGAATGCCTCGCATCATGTCATCAAGCCATTCCGCATACCGGATAGCTGGACGGTCGACCGCTCGCATGACTGGGGCGAATCGAAACCGTTTTCCAACCTCTGGTGGGCACGATCCGACGGAACCGCCGCAGAACTGCCTGATGGCCGCCAGTTCTGCCCGCCTGCTGGGACGCTGATTCTTATTGGCGAGTGGTACGGCTGCCCACCGGACGAGCTGAACAAAGGCCTGAATATGTCATCAACAAACGTCGCTAAGGGCGTTGCCTGGGTAGATAAACGGCTGGTGGGCGATGAACTTGCTGAGCCTGACGAAATCAAGCTTAACGGGGTGACGCAGGGGCAACTGAACATCATGCCTGGCATCTGCAAGAAGGTTACACCGGGCCCGGCTGACAGCGCCATTTACAATACAGGCGATGATGAACTCTCCATTGCGCAGAAGATGGAGTCCCAGGGCGTTAAATGGCTTGAGGCAAACAAAAAGCCGGGATCGCGCGTTAACGGCGCCGCTCTGTTTGCCGATATGCTCGAAGCTGTCAATGAAGGTAAGAAACTGGAATCCGGCATCCCGGAGAAACCTGCATTTTACGTATTCGACTACTGCCGTGGCTGGATCAGCCGTGTGCCGGTACTCGTGCGCGACAGTAAAAACCCCGACGATGTAGATACCCAACAGGAAGATCACGACTGGGATGCTACCCGATATGCCGTTCTGCATTCACCGCCGAAGAGAGTCGGCAAAGTCACCAATCTGAGGCTCTAACTCCATGCCTGACATTTCAACACCCAATCTGGACTATGGGAACATGGTCGAGGCGTGGGATATCAACGATGCCCTGATGGGCGGCACGCTCTATATGCGACAGCTGGGCGAGCAATATCTACCGCGCTGGCCGAAAGAAGACAGGGAGGACTACAAAAAACGTTTGGCCGTGGCCACGCTTCTGCCAGCCTACGAAGAGACCATTAAGCAAAACATCGGGCGTGTATTCGCCGAGCCTATTAAGCTTGCCGAGAATGTGCCGGATCAGCTGCGAGAGTATGCGAAAAACTTCGACCTTGAAGGGACGCGCCTGGACGTATGGGCACAGGCATTCTTCGGTCTGGCGATGCAGTATGGCCTCTCCCACGCGCTGGTGGATTATCCCAGGGTGGACACCGAAAAGGTGAAAACCAAAGCTGAAGAGAAAGCTACCGGCGCGCGCCCCTATGTCACCATGCTCAATCCACGCCAGGTAATTGGCTGGAAGTCGAAAATGGTGGACGGCAAAGTGGTGCTGACTGCGCTGCGTATCAAAGAGGTTGTGGTCGAAGACGGCGACGACTTCGGGCAGACCAAGGTCGAGCAAATACGGTACCTGACACCTGGAAAGGTGGAAATTTACCGCAAGGCTAAAGATGCTGACGGTGCCGCGAACTGGGCGCTATTCGAGGAGTGGCAGACATCCCGCCAGGATATCACTCTGGTTACGCTCTACACCAAACGCACCGGGTTTATGTGTGGTTCACCTCCATTGCTCAATATGGCCCTGCTGAACATTAAGCACTGGCAGAGCCAGAGCGAGCAGGACAACATTCTGCATGTCGCTAGGGTGCCGTTGCTCACGGTGTTCGGGCTGGAAGAGGGGCAAGAACTGGTGATTGGCTCATCCTCTGCCACGTCATTCTCCGATCGGCAAAGGCAGGGCCTGGAATACGTCGAGCATACAGGTTCCTCCATCGGTGCTGGCAAAGAGTCGCTGGCAGAGCTGGTGGAGCAAATGCGACAGGCAGGTGCGAAGCTGCTGCGCACCGAAAATACTTCTACCAAGTCGGTAGACCAGACCTCTGAAGAGAAAATGCAGGAGCAGTCACCGCTCTACACCATGGCGACAAGCCTGGAAGATGCGATCGACAATATCCTGCAAATCATGGCTGAGTACATCGGGGAAGCGGAAGGCGGCAACGTTGACGTACGCACCGAGCTGGATGTCGAGTCGAAAGAGTTTAATCCACCAGCGGCGATGGCCATTCAGTCGCTGCGCCAGGGCGGTGACCTTCGTCGTATCGATGCGATCAAAGCCCTGCAAAAACTCAACCTCATTGATGCCGACGCTGATCCCGATGTAGTTCTGAGCGAGTTACTTGCTGAGTCAGCATCTTTAACTGAACCGCCACCTGGCGAGGTGTAATATGGCTCGCTCGGTAAACGACAGGTTGCAGGATGAGACAATAGCTCACGGGCTTTACGTGACGCGCTACGGCACTGGCGTTGCCCGGCGAATGGTGGCGCTTCTTAACAGGATGGATGCTGATCTGGCTGCCCGGATGCTGGTGCTGCTGGAGGGTAAGCGTGCCGACACCTACAGCGCGCGCCGCCTTGCATCGCTACTGGCTGGTGTGCGGGAGCTAAACCAGCAGGCCTACGAACCGGTCAATGCTGCTCTGATGCGCGAACTGACTCGTTACGCTGATTATGAGACCGGGTATCAGTTTGACCTGTTCAGCAGCCTCATTCCCGGCCAGGTGCTTAAGCACGTCCCGCTGCAAAGCATTGCTCCAGAGCAGGTCTACGCCTCTGCGGTGGCGCAACCTTTTCAGGGGAGATTGCTGAAAGAGTGGGGCAAGAAACTCGAATCAGATCGGCTGGAAAAAATTACCAGTGCCGTGCGCACCGGATTTCTTCAGGGTGAAACCGTCGAGCAGATTGTGAAGCGGGTCGCCGGCACGCCGCAACTCCACCGCCAGGACGGGGTTATAAATGTTTCACGTCGTGACCTTGCAGTAGTAACCCGCACGGCGGTGAACCATGTGGCCGCTACAGCGCGCCAGGAATTTGCACTGGCCAACAGCGATATCGTAAAGGCCAAGCAGTGGTCTTCGACGCTGGACACCCATACCAGCCAGTGGTGCATAATCCGAGATCGCAAACTCTATTCGCTCGATGGTAAGCCGCTGGGCCATGCAATCCCATATCTGCGCGGGCCCGGCAAAATTCATTTCTGCTGTCGCTCATGCGAAATTCTGATCACTAAATCGTGGGAGGAATTGCAGATAGCCTCTGGCGAACTGAGCAGCGCCACACGCGCTTCGATGGATGGACAGGTGCCATCGCATACCAGCTATGCCGAATGGCTCGTCAGGCAGCCGTACGCACGGCAAGAACAGGTGCTGGGCGTTACTCGCGCGCGGTTGCTGCGTGACGGCAAAACCACTGTGCCTGAGATGTTCAATGACGCCGGGGAGTTTTTGACCCTGGACGAACTGCGCCGCGTGGATGCGTCGGCGTTTGAGGAATAGGGTATGCGTAACGAAGATTTTCACTACGTTGGTGATGGTCGCGGAAGGCGAAGGGTGTTCGTTAATGGCAATGAGATAAAGAGCTGTATATGGGCTGATGTCAAACGTGGTATCGCCTGTATTCATCCACACCCGCTACGGATCCACAAGCGAAAGCGGGATGAGATTTACTCTCGCAAGCTGCGCGGTGACATAACCATCGAATTTATCTAACAGGCTGCCTTCGGGCAGCTTTTTTTATGCCTGCCGCTGAGCGGATGCGACGCGGTGCCCGGGTCGGATGACCCATTACGTATGGCCGGAAGGCTGGAGCAAAAACAATGAAACTCAAACTTGATGCTAACGGAAATGTGGTTGTTGAAAATGGTATGCCTGTGTACGTCCATGACGACGGCAAGGAGATCCCGTTCGATGCGGTCGCAGCGATGAACAAAATCACTTCCCTGAATGGCGAGGCGAAAACTCACCGTGAAGCGAAGGAAGCGGCGGAAGCCAACCTCGCGAAATTCTCTGGCATCAGCGACCCGGCCAAGGCGCTCGAAGCCCTGGAGATGATGACCAAAATCGACCAGAAAAAACTGATCGATGCTGGCGCCGTTGACCAGGTAAAGGCGGAGATCACTAAGGTCTTCCAGCAACAGCTCGACGAAGCGAACGGAAAAAATCAGCAACTGGAAAGCCAACTGTACGACGAGATGATTGGCGGGCGCTTCGGTGGCTCCAAATTCATTTCCGAGAAGATGGCGATCCCGAGTGAGTTCGTGCGTTCGTACTTCGGGCAGAACTTCAAAATCGAAGACGGCAAGGTTGTGGCTTACGACGGCCAGGGCAATAAGGTGTTCTCTCGCACCAAGCCCGGCGAGCTGGCCAGCTTCGATGAAGCGCTGGAATCTCTGGTCGAGTCGCACCCGCAGAAAGACTACATCCTCAAAGCGTCCGGCAACAGCGGCGGTGGTTCTCACCAGTCGCAGCATCAGGCCGGGCAGAAAACCATGAAACGCGATGCGTTTGATTCCCTGGACGCTGCTGGCAAGCAATCAGCACTGAAAGACGGCGTCAGCATCGTCGATTAAATCGAAAGGAGCCATAAATGGCAGGCAATACCCTTACTGGTCTGATCCCGACCATCTATACCGCGCTGGATGTAGTGTCCCGCGAGCAAACTGGTTTTATTCCTGCGGTGGCGCGTGACGCGAAAGCAGATGCAGCAGCCAAAGACCAGACCGTGCGTGCACCAGTCGCGCCTCCGGCCACTACTGAAGATATCGTTCCAGGGCCGTCTGCACCTAATTCTGGTGATCAGACTATCGGCGGTGTGGATGTAAAAATCACCAAATCCAAAATGGCCCCAGTGAAATGGAATGGTGAAGAGCAGCTGGCGCTTGGCCCAGCAGGAACCTACAACACCATCCTGGCAGATCAGTTCAAACAGGCTTTTCGTGCTCTTGCCAACGAAGTTGATGCTGATCTGGCCGCGCTGTACTTCAACTCCTCGCGCGCAGTTGGTACGCCGAAAGATACCCCGTTCAGTGTTAAAGACGATTTGTCTGATGCTGCACTGGCCCGCCAGATTCTGACGGATAACGGCGCGCCAACTACCGATTTACGTATGGTGCTTGGCGGTGAAGCGATGGCGTCCATCCGCGGTAAACAGGCCGTCCTCTTCAAAGCGAATGAAGCAGGAACCGACCAGCTGCTGCGTGAAGGCGTTATCGGTCGCATCATGGGCTTCAATCTCCATGAGTCGTTCAGCATCAAGCGCACCGCGAAGAGCACCGCTGCGGGCTATAAGGTCAACGGTGCGAAAAAAGAAGGCGATATCATCATTGCCATCTCCGCCGGAATTGGTGGTATTGCGGTTGGTACCGCGGTGAAGTTCGATGGTGACGACAACCAGTATCTGGTCGTTGCGGCCACGTCCTCCAGCATCACCATCAGCTCACCGGGCCTGCGTCAAGACCTGGCAGACGAGACGGCCGTCACCGTACTCAGTGAGTTCACCCCGAACATGGCGTTTGACCGTGGGGCATTCCTGCTGGCCAGCCGTACCCCGGCGATGCCTGAAGGTGGCGATACTGCTGATGACGTCATGAATGTGACCGACCCGAAATCTGGCATCACCTTCCAGGTTGCACTGTACCGCCAGTACCGTCAGGTGCGTTACGAAGTGGGTCTGGCATGGGGTGTGGCATCCGTGGCGCCACGCCATTCCGCCATCATCATGGGTTAACCCAGGGGGCTTAGGCCCCTTTGTTTTTCAGGAGGCCCAATGGCCGGATTAACCAGAGAACAGCGCGCTCAGCGTGACGCGGAAAAGCTTGCAGCTCAGCAGGCTGCTGATAATAACCCTGCCCAGCAGGAACAGCAGCAGGAACAGCAGCAGGAACAGCAGCAGGAACAGCAGCAGGAACAGCAGCAGGAACAGCCAGGTATTGAGCTGGTGGTCATGGTGCGTGATATCCCAGAGTTTCCCGGCGGTCCGCTGCGCGCTGATGTTCACCCTGCTGAAGTGGATAACTGGCTGGCGCTGGACTGGCGTCTGGAGGAATAACCATGCTGGTTGCCGATCCCCATTCGCCGGACTTTAACAGCTACGCCAGCGTGTCCGACTTGCGGGTCTTTGCCGCCGCGCGCGGATACACCATACCTGCCGAAGATGGCGAATGCAGCCAGATGCTGATGCAGGCTATGGACTTTCTGGAAGGAAGGACCTGGCGTGGTCAGCGCTCCAGCGCATCTCAGCCTCTATCCTGGCCGCGCTCCGGCGTACGCTTCGATGGTGTGGACCTGCCGGATGATGCTATTCCACAGCGCCTGATTGATGCCCAATGCCGCCTGGCTATCGAGTCGCAGGAGATTGACCTCACGCCGTCGGTCTCCGGTGGCGGCGCGGTCATAGCTGAGAGCGTACAGGGGGCGGTCTCTGTGCAGTACGAGCCGGGAACGAATAAGGCCACTCCATCATTCCCCTGGTTCTATTCCTCGCTGCGCGGGCTTGTGGTGGGCGGCAACCAGGTCCGGATCGAAAGGGGGTAGCATGGCAATCGACTATCGCCGCATGCGCGCCACGGCAACGCGGCTGCTGACGGAGAACGGCAAAGCCTACCAACTGACTCGCGGAGGTACTACCACCCGCGATCAGTACGGGAAAGAGGTTATCACCGAGCCAATTACAGCGACCGTTACCGGCGTTATCACCGAATACTCCACGCGTGAAGTCGACGGTTCACTGATTGCTACGGGCGATAAGAAACTGGCGGCCACGTTTGAAACGGAAGTGCGCATTGGCGACCTCATTGATATCGACGGCAAAAAGTGGCGCGTAGTTCAGCCGAATCCGGTTAAGCCCGCAGACGTGCTGATTTCCTATAACATCCAGCTGAGAACCTGATTATGACCAGTTCTGCAAATCAGCCGTTCCTGGCTGCCATTCAGTTGTTCGTAGATGGTTCAAAGCAGGAGATTGAGGAGGCGGTCCGCCGGACGGGTATCAAAATCCTCGGGCGGTTGGTGGACATGTCACCTGTCGGGCAGCCAGAAATCTGGCAGGTAAACCAGACGGCATCAGCCTATAACACCGCGGTGCGAGAGCATAACGCGGCGCTACGTGATGATCCGGCCAACCTTACAAAAGCAGGGCGGCTCAGGCGAGGCCTGCGTGTCAACGATTCGATGGACATCAAAAAGCCAGAGGGTTATGTCGGCGGGCGATTCAAAAATAACTGGTATGTGGGTCTCGACAGCCAGCCTACAGAGACGCACGATACCCCAGATGCTTCCGGGCAGGGTTCCAACACCCGCGGGCTGGCGGTGCTCGAAGTGTTCCGGGTGGGGCAGGTGAACTCGATTTACTTTACCAATAACCTGCCATATGCCCAGGCGCTGGAGAATGGTCATTCGAATCAGGCGCCCGGCGGCATGGTCGGACTGATCGCACTGGATGCTGCGCAATATTTCCGGGAGGCAATGAGCGAGGTACGCAATGGTCGGTGATCAGTCCATGCGAATAGCTGACCTGCTGGAGAGCCGGGTAGCCATAATCTCGGCCTCTCTCGGCTTGCCGATCGCCTGGCCGAATATCGTATTTGATCCACCGGATGCGCCATACGCCCGTGTTTATGTTTTACCTGCACAAACTGTAGGTCAGGACATAGAAGGTCTGATGCGTACCTATCAGGGGATCTTTCAGGTAAACATCATTACTCCCGCAGGCTCAGGCGTGAGCCAGGCGAGGGGGCTGGCTCAGTCGGTGGCAGATGCATTCCCTGAGGGACTGCCGCTGATGGACGGTGATTTGACGGTTTACATCAACGGGCCGCCGCAGGTGAGACAACCCATCCAGGACCGGCCAACCTCGGCGCCCAACGGGTCCAGTGGCTCCATAACCTACACCATTCCCGTCAGCATGCAGTACCGCGCTGACTACTGACCCGCCATCTGGCGGGTTTTTTATTACCTAAATTCAGGAGAGTGCTATGGCATTCGCAATCCCTAACGGCTCGCGTGTGAACGTGGCCAAGGCCTATCAAGCCCCAATCACCTTTACCGCAGCCTCTAACGCGACGGAATGCGAACTGACCGTTGCATCGGCCTCCGGCATTCTGGCCGGTGACGTAGTTCAGGTGAGTTCCGGCTGGTTAAAGCTCGATAACATGGTGCTGCGCGTAAAATCGGTGACCAGTAATAAAATCGTGCTGGAAGCATTCGATACTACCGACACCACCAAATTCCCGGCAGGTACTGGCGCGGGCACGCTGCGTAAAATCGACTCATGGATCACCATGCCTCAGGTGATGACATTATCAACTGAAGGTGGTGACCAGCAGACCATCAGCGTGCAGTTCCTGGAAGATGACAAAGCGCGCACCATCCCAACGTTTAAAAACGCAGTGGTTCAGGTTTACACCTTTGCACATGACCCTCAACTGGCGATCTACAAACGCCTCATTGACCTGGATGACTCCAGCGACACCACCGCGGTCTGGTTCCATAACCCACGCGGCAAAGCCGATCGTTTCTACTCAGCCAAAGTATCGTTCCAGCGCGTGCCGCGCACGGAAATCAACGCCGTGGAAAGTAACGAGGCGCGCATGAACTTCGAATCGGACATGCAGATTTACCCGATCGCCGATTCATCCGTGACGCCTCTGGCGTTCCTGACTGACCTGCCGGCCACCAAGTCGGTTGCCACAGGTGCAGCGCTGGATCTGGCAGTCGTAATGAAGGGCGGTTCAGCACCTTACACCTACGTTTGGAAGAAAGGCAGCACCGCTATTCCGGGCAAAACCGCATCGACGTTCAACATTTCGTCCGTCGCATCCGGTGATGCTGGCGTTTATACCTGTGAAGTCACCGATGCCGCGGGCAAAACCATCACCTCTGCTGCGTGTACTGTCACGATCAGCTAACCAATCAGGCCCGGTACGCCGGGCTTATTTATATACCTCCATACAAAGGTGTTCCAGCAGCTCTCCGCGGTGTGCCTGTTAAAGTGCTTTCGAATATACTCATCCAAAAAAGTGAGGTTTTTATGGATGAGAAAGTGATGGCGTTGGCCACTCTAAAGGCCGCTCAGGATGCTGCTAGTTGGGCATTTTGGTCAATGATAGGTACATGGGTTGCTGGAATAGCGACCTTTTTGGCAGTGTGTGTATCTTTGCATCTGGGTCTAAAAAAGCCTAAGGCACATATCAGTTGCCGTATAAATGTTGGTGTAACGTGGCAAGGACCCTATCAAAAGAAAGGGGTGATGATTGTTATTACAAATCTTGCGCTTTATACCGTAAAAGTTACAGCTATAAATTGGACATTCAAAAAAGATATTACGTTTTATCAACCGTTCCACTCACCATTATCAATGCAGCTGCCTCAAAAATTAGATTATGGAGAACAGGCAACTTTATGGATAGATATTGATGGTGGCTCTGAATGGATTGAAAAAATAGCATTGGGTTTAAAAGAACAAAATGCCAACCCCAAAGATTTTAAATGCGTTGTCAGTGTTACAACTGGAGAAAGCTTCACATTTGAAATCGAAAAATCTTTGATGGACAAAATAACAAGTAGTTACCAACAGATCTCAGAGGCTGAGAGCCGCTAATTGCAGGTTGGCTTTTATGCGAGTTGTACAATTACCATTATCCAATTTAAGACCCGCTCCGGCGGGTTTTTCATTTTTAAGGAATCGAAATGACCCAATTCTCCCTGATCCCAAACCCAACCTTTTCTGTGACCGCGAGCATTCCGCGCGCTGGCGCCGAAGACGGCAAGCTGACGTTCACTTTCCGCCATAAGACGCTCGAAGAGCTGCGTGCCATGGATGCGAAGATGCAAAAGGCTGCGGAAGGTAAAAAGGCTGTTATCGAGCCGCAAGCTGACTACCTCATGGAAATTGTCGAAGGATGGGCTCTACCGGACGAGTTCAACCGCGAAAACGTTATTGTCCTTCTGCAAAACTATCCGCGTGCTTTTGACAGCATCGGCATGGCGTACACCAAAGAGCTGATGGGGATTCGCGAAAAAAACTGAGGCAGGTCGCCGCAGCGTTGTATACGCCGGGTCCGACGCTCGCGGAGCTGAGCGCTTTTGGTTTGACGCCTGAGGACGTGGAGGAAGAGGTGGGGATCCTGCCCTCTGTGTGGAAGTCTTTCACCATCTTCTCTGCCCTGGCAACTCAGTGGCGCGTCGGCGCGAGCGGGGCGACCGGCCTTGATTATAATGTTCTCCCCTGGATGTTCGAGTTACACGGGGTTGAGGATGCGGCGACCTGCATGGCTGACCTTCAGATTATGGAAAGTGAGGCTCTCAAGGTAATGCATAAGGAGACGAAATAATGACTGACCAAATCGCCTCGATTACTTTGCGGGCCGATGTATCCGACCTGAAAACAGCCAGCAATGAACTGGATAGGCTCGGCGAGGCGGCGGCGGGCGCCGTAGATAAAGCCGATGATCTGAATAGTGTGTTCCGCGCTGGTGCTGAATCTGCGAAACAGGGCAGTGAAGGTATCAAGGAGCAGCAGAACGCGCTCAAAGGGTTACTGGAGAATATCGACCCGGTTACCAAGGCCTTAAACCGCCTGGATGAGCAGCAAGAATCACTGCGGAAATTTCAGGCCAAAGGTTTCCTGGATACCGAGACCTTTCAGGCTTACAACAAAATCCTGGACGACACCCGTCTCAAGCTGACCGACACCGGAGAAGCCGCGGCTCGCGCTCAGGCCGAATTAGCCGCTACCCAGGCGGCAGAGAAGCAGTCCGCAGCGTTAAAGAACCTGCTGGGTTCCATCGACCCGACAATCCGTGCGTTCAACTCACTGGATGAACAGCACGCACAGCTGGTGGCCCATTTTGAAGCAGGCCGCATTAACGGCGCGCAGTTCGAGCACTTCAACACAATCCTTAACCAGACGCGTGAGCGCCTCTCTGGTGTCGCTGACGTACTGCCAGAGGCGCTATCCCGGCAGGAAGCTGCTGCCCGGCGCGCTGGAATCTCCGTTGGGCAGTACAGCGCAGCGATGCGTACGCTTCCGGCACAGTTCACCGATATCGCTACGCAGCTGGCTGGCGGCCAATCTCCGTTCCTGATCCTGCTGCAACAGGGCGGGCAAATTAAAGACCAGTTCGGATCGGTTCAGGGGGCGCTGTCCGGTGTCGGCGAATACATCCGCAGTATGGCTGGGATGATTAACCCAACCATGATCGCACTTGGTGGTTTGATTGGTACGATCGGCCTGCTGGCTGCCGCGGCATACAATTCATCAGAGCAATTCGACCAGGTAGCTCGCTCGGTCATCATGATGGGAGGTGCTGGCTTCGCTTCAATGCAGCAGCTCAACGAAGCCGCTGAGGAGGTGGCCGGCAAGACGAATACATCGATCAGTTCCACCGTCGATACGCTGGTTACACTGAACGATACTGGCAAATATACCGCCAGCCAGATGAAGCAGATCGCAACGGCCATCACCCTCATGGGTAAGGCCGGAAACGATACCAAAACGGCAATGGCCGACTTCGGAAAAATTGTCAGCGACCCGGTTAAGGGGCTGGCCAGCCTCAATGAGCAATATGGTTTCGTTGATGAGGCTATGATTAAGCACATCATCCAGCTTCGTAAGCAGAAGGGTGAGCAGGCGGCTGTAACCGAAGCCATTAACCTGTTTGCTGGCGTCATGGAAAAACGCGCAGAGGAGACCAACAACGCGACCGATAATATCGGTCGAACGTGGGAAAGCCTGAAGAAGAGCGCTTCTGACACCTTTGGTGAGATAGGTGTTACCGTGCGCGCTTGGGGAAACCAGATCATCGATATCTTCGAACTGGTTAAGTCCTCGATCAAAGACTTGTTCCTCAATATCACCTCTCTGGACGCCAAGTTCACCAGCACCATCGCTGGCTGGGCAGACAAAATCCCGGGTGGCGGTGCGCTGGCTAATTTCCTCGGCATGGACGTTGAGGCAATGAAAAAGGCTGGAGCGGAAGCGGACAAAGAGATTGAGGCGAACAAAAAACGCTATAACGAGCTTTGGAAGCGCGTCACTGCGCCTAACGCACAGGCAAACTATGAGGCTGAAGCGCGAGGGGCCAACGTAAAAGGCGATGGCGGAACAAGTCGAGAATCGAGAGACGAAGTCTCTAAGCTTGCACAAGACTCAGCCAAAAAGACCAAAGAGGCAAAAGCCACGCTGGATGCAGGCGATCGCACACTGGAAAACTACCGCGCCCAGGCAAGGACCCTTACGGAAACGCTCGAAACCCTACGCCAGACCGGCGATCTGCACGCTAAAAATACCGAGTTCAGCAAACAGCAATCACGGTTTGCTGAATTGGATGAGTCTGCCAAAAACCGCGCGCTGACTGCACAGGAGAAATCTCTTCTATCGAACCGTGAGGCCATCCTCAACGCCGCCAAGGTGGTGGATCAGAAGAACAAGGAAGTAGAGGCGCAGCAGAAGATTAACGGCCTGGCGCAGCAGGCGAATAAATACGTCACGCAGATGTCGGAAAAGACAGAAGCGTTGCGTGGCAGTGCTGGCCTAAGCAGTCGTCAGAGCCAGCGCATGATGGAAGAGGCTCAACTCCGCCAAGGCTGGCTCAACGGTGGTGGTAAGCTTGATGATGCTGGCTATGAGAAAGAACTGGTAGCCCTCAGAAATTATTACGCTGAAGAGGATAAGCTGCGCGGCGATTGGAAAGCTGGGGCTGTTGCTGGATGGAATGAATATTTGGATGCCGCTACCAACACCTATGACGCAGTGAAGAACGTGGCTAGCTCCACGCTGACAGGCCTATCTGACATGCTAACCAGCCTAATGACGACGGGAAAAGCCTCAATAAAAGAATTCGGCAAATCGATGCTTAAGATGATTATCGAGGTGACAAACCGACTGATGGTTGCCTATGCGGTGCAGGCCGCGATGGGCTGGATAAGCGGTGGCAGCAAAGGCGGGAGCACACCAGGGGGATCTTACGCGAACGCTGCCGCTGGCCTAACTTTTAACGCTAAAGGCGGTGTTTATGATTCGCCCGGGCTCAGTAAGTACGTTAACGGTGTTTACGATACGCCTCAGTATTTCACCTTCCAGGGCGCATCGAAGTTTGCGAAAGGCGGTGTTTTCGCAGAGGCTGGTGAAGAAGCTATCATGCCGCTAACTCGGGATTCTGCCGGGCGGTTGGGTGTACGTGCCCAAGGCGGAGGCAGTATGGCCCCGGTTATCAACACCACGGTTAACGTCGATGCTGGTGGTTCCGTAACAACCCAAACATCCAGTTCTGGAGATGCTATGGGGCGCGCACTTGCTAATGAAATGCAGAACGCTGCGTTGCAAGTAATACAGAAGCAACTTAAGCCTGGTGGCATAATTTACAACTTCAATAAAGGACGGTAGCGATTTACCTACCCCTTAGATATGATGGCAAAGTGAATCGCCACGGATAATCTAGACACTTCCGAGCCGTTGATAATACTGGTTTTCATATTCTGTCGGTGACATCTGTTCGCTAGAACCATGCCGACGCTTACTGTT
>NZ_JBMKHN010000026.1:0-29177 GCF_049238425.1 Enterobacter cloacae complex sp. IR5401
AAGATGGTTGTGACTCTGATCCACCCAATCGCGATGGACGACGGTCTGCGTTTCGCAATCCGTGAAGGCGGCCGTACCGTTGGCGCGGGCGTTGTTGCTAAAGTTCTCGGCTAATCGCTGATAACATTTGACGCAATGCGCAATAAAAGGGCATCATTTGATGCCCTTTTTGCACGCTTTCACATCAGAACCTGGCTCATCAGTGATTAATTTTGTCATAATCATTGCTGAGACAGGCTCTGCGGAGAGCGTATAATACGAAAAGCGAATAGCATTTCGATTGGTTTGCCTCGCACTCGCGGGGTGAAAATGTTTGTAGAATACTTCTGACAGGTTGGTTTATGAGTGCGAATACCGAAGCTCAAGGGAGCGGGCGCGGCCTGGAAGCGATGAAATGGGTAGTTGTAGCCGTGCTGCTGATTGTGGCGATTGTCGGCAACTATCTTTATCGTGACATGATGCTGCCGCTACGCGCGCTTGCAGTGGTAATTCTGATTGCTGCGGCGGGTGGTGTCGCGCTGTTGACGACGAAAGGCAAAGCGACCGTTGCGTTTGCCCGCGAAGCGCGTACCGAAGTCCGCAAGGTCATTTGGCCGACTCGCCAGGAAACATTGCACACCACGCTGATTGTAGCGGCGGTAACCGCTGTAATGTCACTGATCCTGTGGGGACTGGATGGTATTCTGGTTCGCCTGGTATCCTTTATCACTGGCCTGAGGTTCTGAGATGTCTGAAGCCCCTAAAAAGCGCTGGTACGTCGTTCAGGCGTTTTCCGGTTTTGAAGGCCGCGTAGCTACGTCGCTGCGTGAGCATATCAAATTACACAATATGGAAGAGTTATTTGGCGAAGTTATGGTTCCGACCGAAGAAGTGGTTGAGATCCGTGGCGGCCAACGTCGCAAAAGCGAACGTAAATTCTTCCCGGGTTACGTGCTGGTTCAGATGGTGATGAACGACGCGAGCTGGCACCTGGTGCGCAGCGTACCACGCGTGATGGGCTTTATCGGCGGCACATCTGACCGTCCGGCGCCAATCAGCGACAAAGAAGTTGATGCGATTATGAACCGCCTCCAGCAGGTGGGTGATAAACCGCGTCCGAAAACGCTGTTTGAACCGGGTGAGATGGTTCGTGTTAACGACGGTCCGTTTGCTGACTTTAATGGCGTCGTCGAAGAAGTGGACTACGAGAAGTCCCGCCTGAAAGTTTCCGTTTCTATCTTTGGTCGTGCGACCCCGGTAGAGCTGGACTTTGCTCAGGTAGAAAAAGCCTAAGCAGCGATCAAAAAAGCGACGATTTAATCGTTGCACAGGGCGCGAGATTGGAATACAATTTCGCGCCTTTTGTTTTTATGGGTCCCGACCCGTAAAACGAATTTTATTCACGGGGAGCCTCTCCGAGGCGTTATTACCCAATCAGAGGATTTTAGAATGGCTAAGAAAGTACAAGCCTACGTCAAGCTGCAGGTTGCAGCAGGTATGGCGAACCCAAGTCCACCAGTTGGTCCAGCTCTGGGTCAGCAGGGTGTGAACATCATGGAATTCTGTAAAGCGTTCAACGCCAAAACTGAATCCATGGAGAAAGGTCTGCCAATCCCAGTTGTAATCACTGTTTACGCTGACCGTTCTTTCACTTTCGTTACCAAAACCCCTCCAGCAGCAGTTCTGCTGAAGAAAGCAGCGGGCATCAAGTCTGGTTCCGGTAAGCCGAACAAAGACAAAGTGGGTAAAATTTCCCGCGCTCAGTTGCAGGAAATCGCGCAGACCAAAGCTGCCGACATGACTGGTTCCGACATTGAAGCGATGACTCGCTCCATCGAAGGTACTGCACGTTCCATGGGCCTGGTAGTGGAGGACTAAGAAATGGCTAAACTGACCAAGCGCATGTCCGTGATCCGTGACAAAGTTGATGCGACCAAACAGTACGACATCAACGAAGCTATCGCTCTGCTGAAAGAACTGGCTACCGCTAAGTTCGTTGAAAGCGTTGACGTTGCCGTTAACCTGGGCATCGACGCTCGTAAATCTGATCAGAACGTTCGTGGCGCAACTGTACTGCCACACGGTACTGGCCGTTCCGTACGCGTAGCTGTATTTGCTCAGGGTGCAAACGCTGAAGCTGCTAAAGCTGCCGGCGCTGAACTGGTAGGTATGGAAGATCTGGCTGATCAGATCAAGAAAGGCGAAATGAACTTTGACGTTGTTATTGCTTCTCCAGATGCAATGCGCGTTGTTGGCCAGCTGGGCCAGGTTCTGGGTCCACGCGGCCTGATGCCAAACCCGAAAGTGGGTACTGTAACTCCTAACGTTGCTGAAGCAGTTAAGAACGCTAAAGCAGGTCAGGTTCGTTACCGTAACGACAAAAACGGCATCATCCACACCACCATCGGTAAAGTGGACTTTGACGCTGACAAACTGAAAGAAAACCTGGAAGCTCTGCTGGTTGCGCTGAAAAAAGCAAAACCAACTCAGGCGAAAGGCGTGTACATCAAGAAAGTTAGCATCTCCACCACCATGGGTGCAGGTGTTGCAGTTGACCAGGCTGGCCTGAGCGCTGCTGCAAACTAATGCCTTTACGTGGGCGGTGATTTTGTCTACAATCTTACCCCCACGTTTGCTAACAAAAGTTAGCGGCTAAAAGAATTGTTCGTTGGAGCCTGGCCTATCCAGGCCTCCGTCGAAGACCGCAGGTGTTTCGCAAGAAACTTAATCCCCTGCGTAGACGGTGACAGAACGCTAAGATTATTTTAAATACTCTGGCTTGTTTCTGCTCACCGTATTAAGACGCTCTTCCCGTTGGGTCGAGTGAAGTGAGTTCCGGAACATGAGTTCCGGCAAACATCCAGGAGCAAAGCTAATGGCTTTAAATCTTCAAGACAAACAAGCGATTGTTGCTGAAGTCAGCGAAGTAGCCAAAGGCGCGCTGTCTGCAGTAGTTGCGGATTCCCGTGGCGTTACTGTAGACAAAATGACTGAACTGCGTAAAGCAGGTCGTGAAGCTGGCGTATACATGCGTGTTGTTCGTAACACCCTGCTGCGTCGCGTAGTTGAAGGTACTCAGTTCGAGTGCCTGAAAGACACGTTTGTTGGTCCGACCCTGATTGCATACTCTATGGAACACCCGGGCGCTGCTGCTCGTCTGTTCAAAGAGTTCGCGAAAGCGAATGCAAAATTTGAGGTCAAAGCTGCAGCCTTTGAAGGTGAGTTGATCCCGGCATCGCAAATCGATCGCCTGGCAACCCTGCCGACCTACGAAGAAGCAATTGCACGCCTGATGGCAACCATGAAAGAAGCTGCGGCTGGCAAACTGGTTCGCACTCTGGCTGCTGTACGCGATGCGAAAGAAGCTGCTTAATCGCAGTTATCTTTATAAAGCATTTGCTTACGTATAAACTTATTCTGATTTTCAGGAACAATTTAAATGTCTATCACTAAAGATCAAATCATTGAAGCAGTAGCAGCTATGTCCGTAATGGACGTTGTAGAGCTGGTTTCTGCAATGGAAGAAAAATTCGGTGTTTCTGCTGCTGCTGCTGTAGCTGTAGCTGCGGGCCCGGCTGAAGCTGCTGAAGAAAAAACTGAATTCGACGTAATTCTGAAAGCTGCTGGCGCGAACAAAGTTGCTGTAATCAAAGCAGTACGTGGCGCAACTGGCCTGGGTCTGAAAGAAGCTAAAGACCTGGTAGAATCTGCTCCAGCTGCGCTGAAAGAAGGCGTGAGCAAAGACGACGCAGAAGCACTGAAAAAATCTCTGGAAGAAGCTGGCGCTGAAGTTGAAGTTAAATAAGCCAACTTTTCTGGTTGCAGCCTAAGCAATTAGGCTGATGGCTGGTGACTTTTTAGTCACCAGCCTTTTTGCGCTGTAAGGCATCAGCAGCATTTCACACTGTTTGACTGCTGGTTGTCCTGACAATGCTTGTTTCTATCGACGACTTAATATACTGCGACAGGGTGCTCGCTCTGTGTAAATCGCAATGAAATGGTTTAAGCGTGATAGCAACAGGTATTGCGGAAAGTATTCAATTTTCCGGTCCACAAAATGGTGTTGCACAAACTGTCCCTTCGTCGGACAGATGGGTCGACTTGTCAGCGAGCTGAGGAACCCTATGGTTTACTCCTATACCGAGAAAAAACGTATTCGTAAGGATTTTGGTAAACGTCCACAAGTTCTGGACATTCCATATCTCCTTTCTATCCAGCTTGACTCGTTCCAGAAGTTTATCGAGCAAGATCCTGAAGGGCAGTACGGCCTGGAAGCAGCCTTCCGTTCCGTGTTCCCGATTCAGAGCTACAGCGGTAATTCCGAGCTGCAGTACGTCAGCTACCGCCTTGGCGAACCGGTGTTTGACGTTCAGGAATGTCAGATCCGTGGCGTGACCTATTCCGCACCGCTGCGCGTAAAACTGCGTCTGGTGATCTACGAGCGCGAAGCGCCGGAAGGCACCGTAAAAGACATTAAAGAACAAGAAGTCTACATGGGTGAAATTCCACTCATGACGGACAACGGTACTTTCGTTATCAACGGTACTGAGCGTGTTATCGTTTCCCAGCTGCACCGTAGCCCGGGCGTCTTCTTCGACAGCGATAAAGGTAAAACGCACTCTTCCGGTAAAGTACTGTATAACGCACGCATCATTCCTTACCGTGGTTCATGGCTGGACTTCGAATTCGATCCAAAAGACAACCTGTTTGTCCGTATCGACCGTCGTCGTAAGCTGCCTGCAACCATCATTCTGCGTGCACTGAACTATACCACTGAGCAGATCCTGGACCTGTTCTTTGAGAAAGTGATCTTTGAAATCCGCGACAACAAGTTGCAGATGGAGTTGGTGCCGGAACGTCTGCGTGGTGAGACCGCGTCGTTCGACATCGAAGCCGACGGCAAAGTGTATGTGGAAAAAGGTCGCCGTATCACCGCGCGCCACATCCGCCAGCTGGAAAAAGATGATATCAAACACATCGAAGTTCCGGTTGAATACATTGCAGGAAAAGTAGCCGCGAAAGATTACGTTGATGAATCAACTGGCGAGCTGATCTGCCCGGCGAACATGGAGCTGAGCCTGGATCTGCTGGCTAAGCTGAGCCAGGCTGGCCACAAACGTATCGAAACGCTGTTCACCAACGATCTGGATCACGGTCCGTACATCTCTGAGACTGTACGCGTCGACCCAACCAACGATCGTCTGAGCGCGCTGGTCGAAATCTACCGCATGATGCGTCCTGGTGAGCCACCAACTCGCGAAGCGGCTGAAAGCCTGTTCGAGAACCTGTTCTTCTCCGAAGACCGCTACGATCTGTCCGCGGTTGGTCGTATGAAGTTCAACCGTTCTCTGCTGCGCGACGAAATCGAAGGTTCCGGTATCCTGAGCAAAGACGACATCATTGAAGTGATGAAGAAGCTCATCGATATCCGTAACGGTAAAGGCGAAGTGGACGATATCGACCACCTCGGCAACCGTCGTATCCGTTCCGTAGGCGAAATGGCGGAAAACCAGTTCCGCGTTGGCCTGGTACGTGTAGAGCGTGCGGTGAAAGAGCGTCTGTCTCTGGGCGATCTGGATACCCTGATGCCTCAGGATATGATCAACGCCAAGCCGATTTCTGCGGCAGTGAAAGAGTTCTTCGGTTCCAGCCAGCTGTCTCAGTTCATGGACCAGAACAACCCGCTGTCTGAGATCACGCACAAACGTCGTATCTCCGCACTCGGCCCAGGCGGTCTGACCCGTGAACGCGCAGGCTTTGAAGTTCGAGACGTACACCCGACTCACTACGGTCGCGTATGTCCAATCGAAACGCCTGAAGGTCCAAACATCGGTCTGATCAACTCCCTGTCCGTGTACGCACAGACGAACGAATACGGTTTCCTCGAGACCCCGTATCGTAAAGTGACCGACGGTGTTGTTACTGACGAAATTCATTACCTGTCTGCTATCGAAGAAGGCAACTACGTTATCGCTCAGGCGAACTCCAACCTGGATGACGAAGGCCACTTTGTAGAAGATCTGGTTACCTGCCGTAGCAAAGGCGAATCCAGCTTGTTCAGCCGCGACCAGGTTGACTACATGGACGTATCCACTCAGCAGGTGGTATCCGTCGGTGCGTCCCTGATCCCGTTCCTGGAACACGATGACGCCAACCGTGCATTGATGGGTGCGAACATGCAACGTCAGGCCGTTCCAACTCTGCGTGCTGACAAGCCGCTGGTTGGTACCGGTATGGAACGTGCTGTTGCCGTTGACTCCGGTGTTACAGCAGTTGCTAAGCGTGGCGGTACCGTTCAGTACGTTGACGCATCCCGTATCGTTATCAAAGTTAACGAAGACGAGATGTATCCGGGCGAAGCGGGTATCGACATCTACAACCTGACCAAATACACCCGCTCTAACCAGAACACCTGTATCAACCAGATGCCATGTGTGTCTCTGGGTGAGCCAGTTGAGCGCGGCGACGTGCTGGCAGATGGTCCGTCCACCGACCTCGGTGAACTGGCGCTCGGTCAGAACATGCGCGTAGCGTTCATGCCGTGGAACGGTTACAACTTCGAAGACTCCATCCTCGTCTCAGAGCGTGTGGTTCAGGAAGATCGTTTCACCACCATCCACATTCAGGAACTGGCATGTGTGTCCCGTGACACCAAGCTGGGGCCAGAAGAGATCACTGCCGACATCCCTAACGTGGGTGAAGCTGCGCTCTCCAAACTGGATGAATCCGGTATTGTTTACATCGGTGCGGAAGTCACCGGCGGTGATATTCTGGTAGGTAAGGTGACGCCGAAAGGTGAAACCCAGCTGACGCCAGAAGAGAAACTGCTGCGTGCTATCTTCGGTGAGAAAGCGTCTGACGTTAAAGACTCTTCTCTGCGCGTACCAAACGGTGTTTCCGGTACGGTTATCGACGTTCAGGTCTTCACTCGTGATGGCGTTGAGAAAGATAAGCGTGCGCTGGAAATCGAAGAGATGCAGCTCAAACAGGCTAAGAAAGACCTGTCTGAAGAACTGCAAATCCTCGAAGCAGGTCTGTTCAGCCGTATCTATGCGGTGCTGGTTGCCGGTGGCGTTGAAGCTGAGAAGCTCGACAAACTGCCACGCGATCGCTGGCTGGAACTGGGCCTGACCGACGAAGAGAAACAGAATCAGCTGGAACAACTGGCTGAGCAGTATGACGAACTGAAACACGAGTTCGAGAAAAAACTCGAAGCGAAACGCCGTAAAATCACTCAGGGCGACGATCTGGCACCAGGCGTGCTGAAGATTGTTAAGGTGTATCTGGCTGTTAAACGTCAGATCCAGCCTGGTGATAAGATGGCAGGTCGTCACGGTAACAAGGGTGTTATCTCTAAGATCAACCCGATCGAAGATATGCCGCACGATGCTAACGGTACGCCGGTAGATATCGTACTGAACCCACTGGGCGTACCGTCTCGTATGAACATCGGTCAGATTCTGGAAACCCACCTGGGTATGGCTGCGAAAGGTATCGGCGATAAGATCAACGCCATGCTGAAACAGCAGCAGGAAGTCGCGAAACTGCGCGAGTTCATCCAGCGTGCCTATGATCTGGGTACCGACGTTCGTCAGAAAGTCGACCTGAACACCTTCAGCGATGAAGAAGTGCTGCGTCTGGCAGAGAACCTGCGCAAAGGTATGCCAATTGCAACGCCGGTATTCGACGGTGCAAAAGAAGCTGAAATTAAAGAGCTGCTGCAACTGGGTGGTCTGCCAACGTCTGGTCAGATTACGCTGTTTGACGGCCGTACCGGTGAACAGTTCGAGCGTCCGGTAACCGTAGGTTACATGTACATGCTGAAACTGAACCACCTGGTCGACGACAAGATGCACGCTCGTTCTACCGGTTCTTACAGCCTGGTTACTCAGCAGCCGCTGGGTGGTAAGGCTCAGTTCGGTGGTCAGCGCTTCGGGGAGATGGAAGTGTGGGCGCTGGAAGCATACGGCGCAGCATACACCTTGCAGGAAATGCTCACCGTTAAGTCTGATGACGTGAACGGTCGTACTAAGATGTATAAAAACATCGTAGACGGCAACCATCAGATGGAGCCGGGCATGCCAGAATCCTTCAACGTACTGTTGAAAGAGATTCGTTCGCTGGGTATCAACATCGAACTGGAAGACGAGTAATTCTCGCTCAAACAGGTCACTGCTGTCGGGTTAACGCCCGACAGCAGAGTGTGCTAACTCCGACGGGAGCAAATCCGTGAAAGACTTATTAAAGTTTCTGAAAGCGCAAACTAAAACCGAAGAGTTTGATGCGATCAAAATTGCTCTGGCTTCGCCAGACATGATCCGTTCATGGTCTTTCGGTGAAGTTAAAAAGCCGGAAACCATTAACTACCGTACGTTCAAACCTGAGCGTGACGGCCTTTTCTGTGCGCGTATTTTCGGGCCAGTAAAAGATTACGAGTGCCTGTGCGGTAAGTACAAGCGCCTGAAACACCGTGGTGTGATCTGTGAGAAGTGTGGCGTTGAAGTGACCCAGACCAAAGTACGCCGTGAGCGTATGGGCCACATCGAGCTGGCGTCTCCAACCGCTCACATCTGGTTCCTGAAATCTCTGCCGTCCCGTATCGGCCTGCTGCTGGATATGCCGCTGCGCGATATCGAACGTGTTCTGTACTTCGAATCTTATGTGGTTATCGAAGGCGGGATGACCAATCTGGAACGTAACCAGATCCTGACCGAAGAACAGTATCTGGACGCGCTGGAAGAGTTCGGTGACGAATTCGACGCGAAGATGGGTGCGGAAGCTATCCAGGCCCTGCTGAAGAGCATGGATCTGGAGCAAGAGTGTGAAACTCTGCGCGAAGAGCTGAACGAAACCAACTCCGAGACCAAGCGTAAAAAGCTGACCAAGCGTATCAAACTGCTGGAAGCGTTCGTTCAGTCTGGTAACAAACCAGAGTGGATGATCCTGACCGTTCTGCCGGTTCTGCCGCCAGATCTGCGTCCGCTGGTTCCGCTGGATGGTGGTCGTTTCGCAACGTCAGATCTGAACGATCTGTATCGTCGCGTGATCAACCGTAACAACCGTCTGAAACGTCTGCTGGATCTGGCTGCGCCGGACATCATCGTACGCAACGAAAAACGTATGCTGCAGGAAGCGGTAGATGCCCTGCTGGATAACGGTCGTCGCGGTCGTGCGATCACCGGTTCTAACAAACGTCCTCTGAAATCTTTGGCCGACATGATCAAAGGTAAACAGGGTCGTTTCCGTCAGAACCTGCTCGGTAAGCGTGTTGACTACTCCGGTCGTTCTGTAATCACCGTAGGTCCATACCTGCGTCTGCATCAGTGCGGTCTGCCGAAGAAAATGGCACTGGAGCTGTTCAAACCGTTCATCTACGGCAAGCTGGAGCTGCGTGGCCTGGCCACCACCATCAAAGCCGCGAAGAAAATGGTTGAGCGTGAAGAAGCTGTCGTTTGGGATATCCTGGACGAAGTGATCCGCGAACACCCGGTACTGCTGAACCGTGCACCAACTCTGCACCGTCTGGGTATCCAGGCCTTTGAGCCGGTACTGATCGAAGGTAAAGCTATCCAGCTGCACCCGCTGGTTTGTGCGGCCTATAACGCCGACTTCGATGGTGACCAGATGGCTGTTCACGTACCGCTGACGCTGGAAGCCCAGCTCGAAGCGCGTGCGCTGATGATGTCTACCAACAACATCCTGTCTCCAGCGAACGGTGAACCTATCATCGTTCCTTCTCAGGACGTTGTACTGGGTCTGTACTACATGACCCGTGACTGTGTTAACGCCAAAGGCGAAGGCATGGTGCTGACTGGCCCGAAAGAAGCTGAGCGTATTTATCGCGCTGGCCTGGCCTCTCTGCATGCGCGCGTTAAAGTGCGTATCACCGAATACGAAAAAGATGAAAACGGCGAATTCGTTGCGCACACCAGCCTGAAAGACACGACCGTTGGCCGTGCCATTCTGTGGATGATCGTACCGAAAGGTCTGCCTTTCTCCATCGTCAACCAGGCGCTGGGCAAGAAAGCGATCTCCAAAATGCTGAACACCTGTTACCGCATTCTGGGTCTGAAGCCGACCGTTATCTTCGCTGACCAGACAATGTACACCGGCTTTGCTTATGCAGCGCGTTCAGGTGCATCTGTTGGTATCGATGACATGGTCATCCCAGAGAAGAAACACGAGATCATCTCTGAAGCGGAAGCTGAAGTTGCTGAGATCCAGGAGCAGTTCCAGTCTGGTCTGGTAACCGCAGGCGAACGCTATAACAAAGTTATCGATATCTGGGCAGCGGCGAACGATCGTGTATCCAAAGCGATGATGGACAACCTGCAAACCGAAACCGTGATTAACCGTGACGGCGTAGAAGAGCAGCAGGTCTCCTTCAACAGCATCTACATGATGGCCGACTCCGGTGCGCGTGGTTCTGCGGCACAGATTCGTCAGCTGGCAGGTATGCGTGGTCTGATGGCGAAGCCAGATGGCTCCATCATCGAAACGCCAATCACCGCGAACTTCCGTGAAGGTCTGAACGTACTCCAGTACTTCATCTCCACGCACGGTGCGCGTAAAGGTCTGGCGGATACCGCACTTAAAACGGCGAACTCCGGTTATCTGACGCGTCGTCTGGTTGACGTTGCGCAGGATCTGGTCGTCACCGAAGACGATTGTGGCACCCTCGAAGGTATCACCATGACCCCGGTTATCGAGGGTGGTGATGTTAAAGAGCCGCTGCGCGATCGCGTACTGGGTCGTGTGACTGCGGAAGACATTCTGAAGCCGGGCACCGCAGACATTCTGGTTCCACGCAACACCCTGCTGCACGAACAGTGGTGTGACCTGCTGGAAGCGAACTCTGTTGACTCCGTGAAAGTGCGTTCCGTTGTATCCTGTGACACCGACTTTGGTGTGTGTGCGCACTGCTACGGTCGTGACCTGGCGCGTGGCCACATCATCAACAAAGGTGAGGCTATCGGCGTTATCGCGGCACAGTCCATCGGTGAGCCGGGTACACAGCTGACGATGCGTACGTTCCACATCGGTGGTGCGGCATCTCGTGCGGCTGCTGAATCCAGCATCCAGGTGAAAAACAAAGGTAGCATCAAGCTCAGCAACGCGAAGTCGGTTGTGAACTCCAGCGGTAAACTGGTTATCACTTCCCGTAATACCGAGCTGAAGCTGATCGACGAATTCGGTCGTACCAAAGAGAGCTATAAAGTGCCTTACGGTGCGGTTATGGCGAAAGGTGATGGCGAGCAGGTTGCTGGCGGTGAAACCGTTGCAAACTGGGATCCACACACCATGCCGGTAATCACCGAAGTAAGTGGTTTCATCCGCTTTACTGACATGATCGACGGCCAGACCATTACTCGTCAGACCGACGAGCTGACCGGTCTGTCTTCTCTGGTGGTTCTGGATTCTGCTGAACGTACTACCGGTGGTAAAGATCTGCGTCCTGCACTGAAAATCGTTGATGCGCAGGGTAACGACGTTCTGATTCCTGGTACCGATATGCCTGCGCAGTACTTCCTGCCGGGTAAAGCGATTGTACAGCTGGAAGATGGCGTACAGATCAGCTCTGGTGATACCCTGGCGCGTATTCCTCAGGAATCCGGCGGTACCAAGGACATCACCGGTGGTCTGCCACGCGTTGCGGACCTGTTCGAAGCACGTCGTCCGAAAGAGCCTGCAATCCTGGCTGAAATCAGCGGTATCATCTCCTTCGGTAAAGAGACCAAAGGTAAGCGCCGTCTGGTTATTACGCCTGTAGATGGCAGCGAGCCGTACGAAGAGATGATTCCTAAGTGGCGTCAGCTCAACGTGTTCGAAGGTGAACGCGTAGAACGTGGTGACGTGGTTTCCGACGGTCCAGAAGCGCCGCACGACATCCTGCGTCTGCGTGGTGTGCATGCTGTTACCCGTTACATTGTTAACGAAGTACAGGACGTATACCGTCTGCAAGGCGTTAAGATTAACGATAAACACATTGAAGTTATCGTTCGTCAGATGCTGCGTAAAGCGACCATCGAAAACGCAGGCAGCTCCGACTTCCTGGAAGGCGAGCAGGTTGAATACTCACGCGTTAAGATCGCTAACCGCGATCTGGAAGCGAACGGCAAAATTGGCGCGACCTTCTCGCGCGATCTGCTGGGTATCACCAAAGCGTCTCTGGCAACCGAGTCCTTCATCTCTGCTGCATCGTTCCAGGAAACCACGCGTGTCCTGACCGAAGCGGCTGTTGCAGGTAAACGTGATGAACTGCGCGGTCTGAAAGAGAACGTTATCGTGGGTCGTCTGATCCCGGCCGGTACCGGTTATGCGTACCACCAGGATCGTATGCGTCGTCGCGCAGCGGGCGAACTGCCAGCTGCACCGCAGGTGACTGCCGAAGATGCATCCGCGAGCCTGGCAGAACTGCTGAACGCAGGTCTGGGCGGTTCCGACAACGAGTAATCGTTGATGCCGTAAATAAAAAACCCGCCTCGGCGGGTTTTTTTATATCTGCATTTTCAGTTTACCAGCGGGATGCGTCGATAAAGCTCAATCATGTCGCCCGCCAGATCCTGAATTACCATCGCGTTCATCAGGTGGTCCTGAGAATGAACGGTGATCAGGTTAACCGGCAGTTTTCCTGTCCCTTCGTCAAGACCGATAAGCTGCGTCTGGATCGTATGCGCATGTTTCACATATTCACGCGACTCTTCCATCGCTTTCTCGGCTTCGTCAAAGTCGCCTTTTCGCGCCATCTGCAACGCCGTCAGGGCCGCACTGCGCGCCGCGCCTGCGTTGACCAGCAGTTCCATGATCGTGGTTTCTAAGTCTTCCATTATGACTCCAGAAGTTTGAGCGCTTTTTCCAGTACGGCATCACCTTTCATCATGCCGTAATCCATCATGTCGATGACCGCGACCTTTTTTCCGAGCGGATCGGCCTGCGCCTGGAGTTTTGCCTGTTCGTATTTGACCTGTGGCCCCAGTAATACGATATCAGCCGTCGCGATGTTATCTTTGAACTCCGCGACCGGAACGGCTTTAATGGTTACTTCGACTCCTTTTTTCTGCGCGGCATCTTTCATACGTTGAACCAGCATGCTGGTTGACATTCCCGCTGCACAGCATAAAACGATGTTCTTCATAGTCAGCCTCGATCTACATGTGTTTATTGATAATTATCCCGTGCAGACTGCTTCAACAACCGCTTTACCGCGATTGTGTGTCAGGCATCACAAAGAAATCGGCATTTTTCTGAAACCGGTTACAATTTTACCGCGGAGAGCATTCTGCCCGTCAGATCGGGCAGAATTTGAGTAAGGGTATTATCGGCTGGCCGTGCTTACGATGCGGTTTTTACCCTGTTGTTTAGCGGTATACAGCGCTTCATCTACGCTACCGATAAATTGTTCCAGCGGTTCGAAGTGCCACTCTCCCGTCCCGGCGCTGAAGGTCACTCGCAGGTTCTCTTCCCGCCAGGTCCGCTTTTCAACGGCGGTGCGCCAGGCTTCCAGTAGCGCGTGCGCGGAGTTCATCAGCTCGGCCGGGAAGATCACGCCGAACTCTTCTCCACCGTAGCGGTAAACGGGAACGTGGTGCGGCTGCATGATCTGAATACCTTCGCGTGCCACGTTGCGCAGCACAATATCCCCGCTCAGGTGGCCCCAGGTGTCGTTAATGGACTTGAAGTTATCGATGTCGATCAGCGCCAGAACGAAGGGTTGATGAGCGGTCAGCAGCTCATCCACATCATTGTCGAACGCACGGCGGTTTTTGCAGCCTGTCAGCGCATCATGGGTGGCCTGACGGACATAGGCCAGCTCGCGTTCTTTATTGGTTCGAATGGTATGGCTGAGCATCGCTTCAAGGCGTGGCGCCTGGTTGACGTCGCCGGTTTTGATGGCATTGATAATGTTCATCAGCACAGAACGCGAGGCATGACGAAGGTAAAGCCCAAACAGAATGATGATGATTGCCGCCAGCGCAAATCCCCAGCCGACGACGGTGGTCTCATGCCGGGTGATGACGGTAAGCGTGGCATCGGAGACCCGATAAATCACAAACCAGTCCGGATTGGTGAAAGAGTAGTAGTAATACCAGGTTTTACTTTTGGGGTCGAAAAGATGGCCCTCGCCGCTGGTCATTTGGTCCATCAGCGCTTCGCTTACGTACTGCTTAAAGAGCGCCCCCGTGTCCGGATGCAGCACAACAGCGCCGTCACGCTCCACAACAAAAAACTCACCCTGAACCGGCGCCACCATCTGGCGCAGGGTATACCCCATGGACGTTAAATCAAGATGGAAAGCGAGCGTGCCCTTCAGGCGGCCTTCCGGTGAAATGACCGGCTTATAGAGAGTGACCGTAGGATGTTGGGTAAAATAGTCCAGATAGGGGCGGGTGTAGTGAGGAAAGTTGCTGGCTTCCGCTTGTCCGATAAACCATGGACGGGTCCGGGCGTCGAACGACTTACCCTTCTCCGTTGGCAGCACTTCCGGCGCGCGCAGATGGCGCCCTACTGTGTCCGCCAGAGAGATAGACGACACCGTCGGCATCAGGTTCTGCAAATGCATCAACATCTGCAAACCGTGTGTCGGGTCGATATTAATTGTCTGATTTACTCTGTCGTTACGGGCGAAGTACATCGCAGCACGACCAAGAATATAGTCATTTTCTCGCAGGATGGATTCGGTATAGTTTACCGCCAGATTATGGGTGAAGTTACCATTAATCTTATGATAATCCTCAAGAAAATCCTTTCTCTGTGAAAGGATAACCAGGATGGCGATCAGCGCAAAACTGAGCAGGATCCCCGCGAAGCTGACCATAATTGGCCGGGTAAAAGAGAGCTTTTTACTGTGGAGTGCCATGAGTTGTACATCAATCCAGATGGTAGACGCGTTGCGTCTGTCGATACCCTCAGCATAGTCGCTGTCCGGTTGCTGGTAGTAAATTATACAGAAGGCGATTACCGACGAGATGATTTATCTTAAGCGTAGATAAGAAACGACGTATTTATTGTATCAATTAAAATTTTGTTTAAGAGGCGGAGGGCAGGGCGAAACGAGGAAGAAGCATTTTCACCCTGGTCAGCGTCCGTTGCTGACGTGGTAAAGCATAAGAAAACCAGGCAGATCGCCTCAATCGCCCGGTTTTGATCTTACGAGCCGCCTCGTAACCTTTTCGCGTTTTTGCAGTCGGTTTCAGCGCTAATGCGAGGCTCTTCCCAGCCAGCTATCCCAGTCTTTCCACACGGGCTGTAGCCCCTGTGCAGTCAGGGCTTCCGCCACCGCTTCGGGCCGTCGTCCGTCGTGCGGTGCAAACTGTTCCAGTTCCGGGTGATCGTCCGCGTAACCGCCTGGCTGCGTTTTGGAAAAGGCGCTAACGTTATTGATCGCCAGCGGGATCGCGCGGTCGCGAAACGCGGGTGATTCACGCGTGGAGAGCGACAATTCCACTTCCGGCGCGAACAGGCGAAATGCACACAGGGTTTGCACCAGCTGGCGCTCATCCATCAGCGAGGCGGGTTCAACGCCTCCCGTACAGGGACGCAGTCGCGGGAAAGAGATGGAATAGCGGCTTTGCCAGTACTGCTGCTGTAGCCACAGCAGATGCTCCGCCACCATATAGCAGTCCACCCGCCAGCTGTCGGACAGACCGATAAGCGCGCCCAGCCCAATTTTATCGATACCGGCGCGCCCCAGCCTGTCCGGCGTTTCCAGCCGGAAGATGAAATCCTGCTTCTTCCCTTTCAGGTGATGCCGGGCATAGGTCGCCTCGTGGTAGGTTTCCTGATAGACCATGACGCCGTCCAGCCCGAGCGTTTTCAGCTCCGCATATTCCTCCTGCGACAGAGGCTGCACTTCCATTTGCAACGAGGCAAATTCGCGGCGGATGGCCGGAAGATGCTGGCGAAAATAGTCCATCCCCACTTTGCCCTGATGTTCACCCGTCACCAGCAGGAGATGTTCAAAACCCATCTCACGAATAGCCGCACACTCGCGGGCGATCTCATGCTCATCCAGCGTTTTACGCTTAATACGGTTGCTCATGGAGAAACCACAGTAGGTGCAGTCATTGGCGCACAGATTAGAAAGATAGAGCGGCACGTAAAAGCTCACCGTGTTGCCAAAACGCTGGCGGGTGAGGCGTTGCGCGCGCTGCGCCATCGGTTCAAGGTACGCGCTGGCTGCCGGAGAAAGCAGGGCCATCAAATCCTCGCGGGTCAAATGTTTGGCTGTTAATGCCCGCTCTACGTCCGCAGAGGTTTTACTGTTGATGCGTAAGGCAATATCGTCCCAGTTCAGCTGACGCCAGCGATCGGTAAAGGTAGCCATCAGAGCGCCTCCAGAAAATCGGTCAGCGGGCTGGTGGCCTGCGCCTGAACGCAGCGCGAGCCGGGGCCGGACTGGCGTGCCAGCAGACCGGACTCCACCGCAAGGCGGAACGCACGCGCCATCATCACCGGGTCGTCGGCCACCGCAATCGCGGTATTGACCAGCACCGCATCGGCCCCCATCTCCAGCGCCTGCGCGGCGTGACTGGGTACGCCGATGCCCGCATCCACCACCACGGGCACGGTCGCCTGCTCGATGATGATCTCCAGCATCGCGCGGGTCTCCAGTCCCTGGTTGGAGCCAATGGGTGCCCCTAACGGCATTACGGCCGCGCAGCCGACCTCTTCCAGACGCTTGCACAGCACGGGGTCGGCACCGCAGTAGGGCAGGACGGTAAATCCCTGCTGCACCAGCTTCTCTGCCGCTTTCAGGGTTTCGATCGGATCGGGCAACAGCCAGCGGGCGTCCGGATGAATTTCCAGCTTCAGCCAGCGGGTGCCGAGCGCTTCCCGCGCCAGTTGCGCAGCGAAAATTGCTTCCTCGGCCGTTTTCGCACCGGAGGTATTCGGTAAGAGCGTCACGCCTGCCTCCAGTAACGGCGCAAGTATGGCATCGTTGTGCTGACGCAAATCCACGCGCTTCATCGCCAGTGTCACCAGCTGGCTGCCGCTCTCACGAATGGCATCCACCATCAGCTGCGGAGAGGCGAATTTTCCGGTTCCGGTAAACAGATGTGAATCAAAGACTTTGTCGGCAATACGTAACATCTCAGCCCCCTGCGATAACCTGAAACAGCAGGATCTGGTCGCCTTCATTGACCTGCTGATGTTCCCACCGTTCGCGCGGCAGGATCTGTTGATTGAGCGCCAGCGCCGTTCCCGGCTTCAGCTGGCGCAGCGTGTCGAGCAGGGCGGCAACGGTAAGATCGTCGTCGCACGTCATCGGCTCATCGTTAAACAGAATGCGCATTGCGGCCTCCGCATACCGGGCAGTGGCTGGCGCGGCTTAACGCCAGATGACGCCATCCGCTGGAGCGGGCGTCGAACAGCCGCAGCCTGTTGCGTTCTGTCTCTATGCCGCTGAGCAACTTGATGGCCTCCAGCGCCTGAAGAGTACCCATCACGCCCACCACCGGGCCCAGAATGCCTGCCGTGCGGCAGTTACGCTCCGGTTCAGCCTCGTCAGGCCACAGGCAGCGGTAGCAGCCCTGCGCCCACGGCGGCGTAAGCACCATTATTTGCCCGCCGAAACCGACCGCGCTGGCGGTGATCAGCGGCGTGTTCTGCGCAACACAGACCGCGTTGATGGCCTGACGCGTCGCCATATTGTCCGTACAGTCCAGCACCACGTCGGCAAGGGCCACTTCGCGTTGCAGATCTTCCCCGCTCAGCCGCGTCTGGAGCGCGACCAGTTCGATATCGGGGTTAAGCTGGTTCAACCGCTGGCGCGTAACCTGCGCCTTAGGCTGGTTAACATCTTCTGTCGTGAAGAGGATTTGCCGTTGCAGGTTGCTGAGGTGTACTTCATCGTCATCGGCCAGTACCAGCGTACCCACGCCCGCACCGGCCAGATACAGCGCGGCGGGGGCGCCTAATCCGCCCAGGCCGACAATCAGTACCCGGCTGGCGAGCAGCTTTTGCTGCCCGTCGATGGCGATATCCTCCAGCAGGATCTGGCGGCTGTAACGCATAAAATCACGATCTTTCATCGCCTGCTCCTGCCAGTTGTAAAAGCTGAGCGGTGGCGGCCTGCCAGTCTGCGGCCTGGGTGATAGCGCTGACGACGGCGATACTGCCGACGCCGGTCTCCAGCACCGCGGGCGCACGTTCAAGGCTGATCCCGCCGATGGCAACGGTGGGGTAATCGGCAAGGCGCTTAACGTGGGCCGCCAGCTGCGTCAAGCCCTGTGGAGCGGACGGCATCTGTTTGGTTTGCGTCGGGAAAACGTGACCGAGGGCGATGTAGGAGGGGCGGGCCGCCAGCGCCACGTCGATCTCCATATCGTCGTGGGTGGAGACGCCCAGCCGCAGACCGGCGTCACGGATCGCGCTGAGATCGGTCGTTTCCAGATCTTCCTGTCCCAGATGCACGCCGTACGCCTGGTGTTTAACCGCCAGCCGCCAGTAGTCGTTGATAAACAGGCGGGCGTGGTAGCGACGTCCCAGCGCGATAGCAGCGATCACGTCGGCCTCCACCTCTTCATCGCGTTTATCCTTGATGCGTAGCTGGAGGGTGCGAACGCCCGCTTCCAGCAGGCGGGCGATCCACCCCACGCTGTCCACCACCGGGTAAAGCCCTAAGCGGAAGGGCACGGAGGGGAAATCGGGCTGGTACATTACGCCTCCTCCTTTTTGAGGTAGATTTCACCGCCTTTCGCGCGGAAGGTTTCCGACATGTCCGCCATGCCGACTTCAATGGTCTGCGCGGCGGCGTAATCGCGTACTTCCTGGCTGATTTTCATCGAGCAGAATTTTGGTCCGCACATGGAGCAGAAGTGCGCAACTTTGCCCGATTCCTGCGGCAGGGTTTCATCGTGATAGGCGCGGGCGGTAAACGGATCCAGCGCCAGGTTGAACTGGTCTTCCCAGCGGAATTCAAAGCGCGCTTTGGACATGGCGTTATCGCGGATTTGCGCGCCCGGATGGCCTTTCGCCAGATCCGCCGCGTGGGCGGCAATCTTGTAGGTAATCAGTCCCTGCTTCACGTCCTCTTTGTTTGGCAGGCCGAGGTGCTCTTTCGGCGTCACGTAGCAGAGCATGGCGCAGCCGAACCAGCCGATCATCGCCGCCCCAATGCCTGACGTGAAGTGGTCATAGCCCGGCGCGATGTCAGTTGTCAGTGGCCCCAGCGTGTAGAACGGTGCTTCGTGGCAGTGCTCCAGTTCTTCGGTCATGTTGCGACGGATCATCTGCATCGGCACATGGCCCGGGCCTTCAATCATCACCTGCACGTCGTACTCCCAGGCGATTTTGGTCAGCTCGCCCAGCGTGTGCAGCTCGGCAAACTGCGCCTCGTCGTTAGCATCGCGGATGGAGCCAGGACGCAGGCCGTCGCCCAGCGACAGGGAGACGTCGTAAGCGGCGCAAATTTCGCAAATTTCGCGGAAGTGCTCGTAGAGGAAGTTTTCCTGATGATGGGAAAGGCACCACTTCGCCATAATGGAACCGCCGCGGGAGACGATACCGGTCAGACGTTTCGCCGTCATTGGCACGTAGCGCAGCAGCACGCCCGCGTGGATGGTGAAGTAGTCCACGCCCTGTTCCGCCTGCTCCAGCAGCGTGTCGCGGAACGCTTCCCAGGTGAGGTTTTCGGCGATGCCGTTTACCTTTTCCAGCGCCTGATAAATCGGGACGGTGCCAATCGGCACCGGGCTGTTACGCAGGATCCACTCGCGGGTCTCATGAATATAGCGGCCAGTGGAAAGGTCCATCACCGTGTCCGCGCCCCAGCGCGTCGACCAGACCAGCTTTTCCACCTCCTCTTCGATGGATGACGTCACCGCTGAGTTGCCGATGTTGGCGTTGACCTTCACCAGGAAGTTGCGGCCGATAATCATCGGCTCGGATTCCGGATGGTTGATGTTGGCGGGGATAATGGCGCGCCCGGCGGCCACTTCATCACGCACAAATTCCGGCGTGATGTTCTCCGGCAGGCGAGCGCCAAACCCTTCACCCGGATGCTGGTGGCGCAGCACTTCGCTGCGGATGCGCTCGCGGCCCATGTTTTCGCGGATGGCGATGAACTCCATCTCCGGCGTGACGATACCCTGGCGCGCGTAGTGCAGCTGGGTTACGCATTTGCCCGCTTTAGCGCGTTTCGGCGTCAGCAGGCCGGTAAAGCGCAGCGCGTCCAGACCGTCGTCGGCCAGGCGTTCTTTGGTGTACGCAGAACTGCGTACGCTCAGTTCTTCGCAGTCGTTACGCGCCTCTATCCACGGCTGGCGCAGCTTTGCCAGACCCTGCTGGACGTTGATAGCAACATCAGGATCGCCGTACGGGCCCGAGGTGTCATACACCGGCACGGCTTCGTTGTCTTCAAACTGCGGGTTGTCTTTGCTGCCGCCGATAAGCGTCGGGCTGAGCTGGATTTCGCGCATCGGGACGCGGATATCAGCCTGTGAGCCGGAAATGTAGATGCGTTTCGAGTTCGGGAAAGCGGTGCCTTCCAGGGTGTCGATGAAGCGTTGTGCGTGTTCGCGCTGTTCGCGGCGGGTCAGTTTTGCAGTAGACATAGCTCATTCCAAAAGTGAAGGACATGGCTTGTCAGACGACGGATGAAGCAAGAGAAGATCGCCTCAGGGGCGATACAACAGCAGTGTGACTCTTGTTCCCTTCGCAGGTATTAACCTGATCAGGTTCCGCGGATCCCGAATTAACGGTCTCAGCCCGTGCTTTCACACTGGGCACTCCGACAAGAAAAATCCCCCTCGTGAGAGGGGCGAATGGTTGTAAATTACTCGTTAACGATTAAGAACTCAAGCCGGGCGCGCGATGTTATCTTCGGGGCTGGCGTCCAGGACGAGGCTAATCAGCTTATCTTCCAGCGTGAATCGCTCTTCCAGCGCTTCGCCAAGGTCGGAAAGCGCCTGCTGGAACTCAAGATAGTTATCGTGATCGATGGCGTTCTCAAGCGTGGAATCGTAGTAATCCATGATCTGCTGGGTGTTGGCTTCCAGCAGCGGACAAAGTTTGCTGGCCGCTAAATACGGCGTTGTCCCTTCCATTTCGCGGATAATGCGTTCATAAATATTGAAATGGCCGTCGGACAGATAGTCGACCAGGCTCTGACAAAAATCATCCAGCGCTTTTTCATTCAGCCGCATAAACGATTCTTTGCCAGGCTTAAGACCGACCAGATTGTAATAAGCCACGAGTAGATGCTTGCGCACATGTAGCCAGCGATCCACCAGTTTGTTACTTCCTCTAACGCGCTCAGTCAGGCTTTCTAGCTGGTTTAACATGGTCGACTCCATAAGGTTTAGAATGGGATCTGCTTATCCAAAATGTAACCACAATGCTAACAACATGTCAGTGAAGCGAAGGTAGTGCAATAGATATGGATCGTATTATTGAAAAATCAGATCTGGGTTGGTGGATCGTCAGTCACGAGCAAAAGTTGTGGCTGCCCGGTGGGGAGATACCCTACGGTGCGGCAGAAATCTTCGATCTCGTCGGCCAACCTGCGCTGCGGATCGGCGAGTGGCAGGGCGATCCAGTATGGTTGATCCTACAGGCTCGTCGTCAGGATATGGGATCCGTTCGTCAGGTGTTGGATCGGGATGTCGGCCTGTTCCAGCTGGCGGGGCGCGGCGTGCAGCTGGCGGAGTTTTACCGCTCGCACAAATACTGCGGCTACTGCGGCCACACCATGCACCCGAGCAAAACCGAGTGGGCAATGCTTTGCGGCCACTGCCGTGAACGCTACTATCCGCAAATCGCACCGTGCATCATTGTCGCCATCCGCCGTGATGATTCCATCCTGCTGGCGCAGCATACCCGTCATCGCAACGGCATTCATACTGTCCTCGCCGGGTTCGTGGAAGTCGGCGAAACGCTGGAACAGGCGGTGGCGCGCGAGGTGATGGAGGAGAGCGGCATTAAGGTGAAAAACCTGCGCTATGTGACGTCGCAGCCGTGGCCGTTCCCGATGTCCCTGATGACCGCGTTTATGGCGGAATACGACAGCGGCGAGATTGTTATCGATCAGAAAGAGCTGCTGGAGGCGAACTGGTATCGCTACGACGATTTACCGCTGCTGCCCCCGCCGGGAACGGTGGCGCGTCGCCTGATAGAAGATACCGTGGCAATGTGTCGGGCCGAGTATGAGTAGTGTTACACTGACGGACTGACGCAATAAGGAACTGCAAAATGACCGAACTGAAGAACGATCGTTATCTGCGTGCGCTGCTGCGCCAGCCCGTTGATGTCACCCCGGTGTGGATGATGCGCCAGGCGGGACGCTATCTGCCAGAGTACAAAGCCACGCGCGCGCAGGCGGGCGATTTTATGTCGCTGTGCAAAAACGCCGAGCTGGCCTGTGAGGTGACGCTCCAGCCGCTGCGCCGCTTCCCGCTCGATGCCGCCATTCTTTTTTCGGACATTCTCACCATTCCGGATGCCATGGGCCTTGGGCTCTATTTCGAAACCGGCGAGGGCCCGCGTTTTACCTCACCGATCAAAAGCAAAGCCGACGTTGATAAGTTGCCGATCCCCGATCCGGAAGGCGAGCTGGGCTATGTGATGAACGCCGTGCGCACCATTCGCCGCGAGCTCAAAGGCGATGTGCCGCTGATTGGCTTCTCCGGTAGTCCGTGGACGCTGGCCACCTACATGGTGGAAGGCGGCAGCAGCAAAGCCTTTACCGTCATCAAAAAGATGATGTACGCCGAGCCGCTGGCCCTGCATGCGCTGCTCGACAAGCTCGCGAAGAGCGTCACGCTCTACCTCAACGCGCAGATTAAAGCAGGTGCGCAGTCGGTGATGATTTTCGACACCTGGGGCGGCGTGCTGACCGGACGTGATTATCAGCAGTTCTCCCTGTACTACATGCACAAAATTGTCGATGGCCTGCTGCGTGAAAACGAAGGCCGTCGCGTGCCGGTGACGCTGTTTACCAAAGGCGGCGGCCAGTGGCTGGAAGCGATGGCGGCCACCGGCTGCGACGCGCTGGGCCTCGACTGGACCACCGATATTGCCGATGCGCGCCGTCGCGTGGGGGACAAAGTGGCGCTTCAGGGCAACATGGACCCGTCCATGCTCTATGCACAGCCTGCCCGTATCGAAGAGGAAGTGTCGACTATACTGTCTGGTTTCGGCCAGGGTGAAGGCCACGTCTTTAACCTCGGCCACGGCATTCATCAGGATGTGCCGCCTGAACACGCAGGCGTATTTGTGGAGGCGGTGCATCGGCTTTCTGCCCAGTATCATAAGTAAGGAGTGGTTATGGATCTCGCGTCGCTACGCGCTCAGCAAATCGAACTGGCTTCATCGGTGATCCGTGAGGATCGTCTGGATACGGACCCTCCGCGGTACATTGGCGGGGCGGACGTCGGGTTTGAGCAGGGCGGTGAAGTGACGCGAGCGGCGATGGTGGTGCTGAAATACCCGTCGCTGGAGCTGGTGGAGTACAAGGTGGCGCGTATCGCCACCACCATGCCCTATATCCCCGGCTTTCTCTCCTTCCGCGAATATCCCGCGCTGCTGGCCGCTTGGGAACAACTCTCGCAAAAACCTGACCTGCTGTTTGTTGATGGGCATGGTATCTCCCATCCGCGTCGCTTAGGCGTTGCCAGCCACTTTGGTCTGCTGGTGGACGTGCCGACCATCGGCGTGGCGAAAAAACGCCTGTGCGGCGCGTTTGAGCCGCTCTCTGCCGAACCGGGCGCGCTGGCGCCGCTTATTCATAAAGGCGAGCAGCTGGCGTGGGTCTGGCGCAGTAAAGCGCGCTGCAACCCGCTGTTTATCGCAACCGGGCATCGGGTGAGCATGGACAGCGCCCTGGCGTGGGTGCAACGCTGTATGAAGGGCTACCGTTTACCGGAGCCAACCCGCTGGGCTGACGCCGTGGCCTCTTCACGTCCGGCATTCATTCGTTGGCAGGAAATTCAGCCGTGATTCAGGTAAACTGCGGCTAATTTTCGATTCGAGACATCATCATGTTACAAAACCCGATTCATCTGCGCCTTGAAAAGCTGGAAAGCTGGCAGCACGTGACGTTTATGGCTTGCCTGTGCGAGCGCATGTATCCCAACTATGCCGCGTTCTGCAAGCAGACAGCGTTTGGCGAAGGCCAGATTTATCGTCGTATCCTGGATTTAATCTGGGAGACGCTGACGGTCAAAGACGCGAAGGTGAATTTTGACTCTCAGCTCGAAAAGCTGGAAGAGGCTATTCCGGCTGCGGATGATTTCGACCTGTATGGCGTCTACCCGGCCATTGATGCCTGTGTGGCGTTGAGCGAGCTGATCCACTCCCGTCTGAGCGGTGAAACCCTGGAACACGCCATTGAAGTCAGTAAGGCATCCATTACCACCGTTGCGATGCTGGAAATGACCCAGGAAGGCCGTGAAATGACCGACGAAGAGCTGCGTGCTAACCCGGCGGTAGAACAGGAATGGGACATTCAGTGGGAGATTTTCCGCCTGCTGGCAGAGTGTGAAGAGCGTGATATTGAGCTGATCAAAGGGCTGCGCGCGGACCTGCGCGAGGCCGGCGAGAGCAATATTGGTATAATTTTTAACCAATGAGACAACAAAACGTGATTTAACGCCTGTTTTGTCGCTCCTCGACTCTTCCCTTTCGCCCCCCGTCTGGTCTACATTTGGGGGGCGAAAAAAAGTGGCTATCGGTGCGTGTATGCAGGAGAGTGCTTTTTTGGCATTTTCGTCGCACTCGATGCTTAGCAAGCGATAAACACATTGAAAGGATAACTTATGAACAAGACTCAACTGATTGATGTAATTGCGGACAAGGCTGATCTGTCTAAAGTGCAGGCTAAAGCTGCTCTGGAATCTACCCTGGCTGCTATTACTGAGTCTCTGAAAGAAGGCGATGCTGTACAACTGGTTGGTTTCGGTACCTTCAAAGTGAACCACCGCGCTGAGCGTACTGGCCGCAACCCGCAGACCGGTAAAGAAATCAAAATCGCCGCAGCTAACGTGCCGGCATTTGTTTCTGGTAAAGCACTGAAAGACGCAGTTAAGTAAGACGCGTGGCAGTGAACAGTTTTAACGAAGGGGCGGCAACGCCCCTTTTGTCATTCTGGCGTGGAACGCTCGCGCTGGCAGGCGTACTGTTGCTGTCTGCCTGTAGTCATGATTCCTCACTCCCCCCGTTTACCGCCAGCGGCTACGCTGACAACCAGGGTGCGGTCAGGATCTGGCGCAAAGATTCCAGCGATGAAGTCCATATGCTCACCGCGTTCAGCCCATGGCATAACGGCAATACCTCGACCGCAGAATACCGCTGGCAGGGCGATGCCCTGTCGCTCATTGAACTGAATATCTACAGTAAGACTCCCGAACACGTGAAGGTGCGTTTCGACGACCACGGCGAGCTGAGCTTTATGCAGCATGAGGTCAGTGGACTGAAACAGCAGCTTTCCAGCGATCAGGTCGCCCTCTACCGCTACCGTGCTGAACAACTTCGCCAGACCAGCGATGCGCTGCGTCAGGGCCGCGTGGTGCTGCGTCAGGGGCGCTGGCATGCCGACGGCACGGTGACCACCTGCGAAGGGCAGACGGTGAAGCCTGAGCTTGAATCCTGGGCAACCGAACACATTCAGCGTCGTCAGCGGCATTCATCTGTGGAGGTGAGTGTGGCATGGCTGGAAGCGCCGGAAGGCTCTCAGCTGTTGCTGGTGGCGAATGAAGATTTCTGCACCTGGCAGCCGACAGAAAAGAGTTTTTGATTTAAGTCCCCTCTCCCTTGAGGGAGAGGGTTAGGGTGAGGGGGAAATTACTCTCCCTGCTCCCGCGCAATAGCACGATAACCGATATCCTGACGGCTGAAGCTGCCGTTCCAGTGAATATCCGCCATCAGCGCATAGGCGCGTTTCTGCGCTTCTGCCACGGTCTGGCCCAGCGCGGTCGCACACAGCACGCGGCCGCCGTTGGTGAGCACGCGGTCATCGTCAGCCAGCTTCGTACCGGCGTGGAACACCTTCGCGCCGTCAATCTCTTCCAGCGGCAGGCCGTGGATCTCATCTCCAGTGTTGTAGCTACCCGGATACCCACCCGCAGCAATCACCACACCTAAAGAGGCACGCTCGTCCCACTCTGACATTTTCTCATCCAGTTTGCCTTCGCAGGCCGCAAGGCACAGATCCACCAGGTCGGATTTCATGCGCAGCATGATCGGCTGGGTTTCCGGATCGCCAAAGCGGCAGTTGAATTCGATCACCTTCGGGTTACCCTGCTTGTCGATCATCAGGCCTGCATAAAGGAAACCGGTGTAGGTATTGCCTTCCGCCGCCATCCCTTTCACGGTTGGCCAGATGATGCGGTCCATGGTGCGCTGATGCACCTCATCGGTAACAACGGGAGCAGGAGAGTAAGCGCCCATTCCCCCAGTGTTGGGGCCGGTATCGCCATTGCCCACACGCTTGTGATCCTGGCTGGTGGCCATCGGCAGAACGTGCTCGCCATCGACCATCACGATAAAGCTCGCCTCTTCGCCGTCGAGGAACTCTTCAATCACGATGCGGTGGCCCGCATCGCCAAAGGCGTTACCTGCCAGCATATCCTGAACCGCGGCTTCGGCTTCTTCGAGGGTCATCGCGACGATCACGCCTTTACCCGCGGCCAGACCGTCGGCCTTGATAACAATCGGCGCGCCCTTCTCACGTAAGTAGGCCAGAGCAGGCTCCACTTCAGTGAAATTCTGATATTCCGCCGTCGGGATGTTATGACGCGCGAGAAAATCTTTGGTGAAGGCTTTTGAGCCTTCCAGCTGTGCGGCACCCTCCGTTGGGCCAAAGATTTTCAGGCCAGCTGCGCGGAAGGCGTCTACGACGCCAATCACCAGCGGCGCTTCCGGGCCAACGATGGTCAGATCGATGTTCTCGGTCTGGGCAAAGCTCAGCAGTGCCGGGATATCGGTCACGCCGATGGCGACGTTTTGCAGCGCGGGTTCCAGCGCCGTACCGGCATTACCCGGTGCCACAAAGACGGTTTCAACCTGCGGAGACTGCGCTGCTTTCCACGCCAGGGCGTGCTCGCGCCCGCCGTTACCAATCACTAATACTTTCATTTTCTGCTCCGGGAATTAATGGCGGAAGTGGCGCATGTCGGTGAAGATCATTGCGATGCCGTGTTCGTCGGCAGCGGCAATCACTTCGTCATCACGGATTGAACCGCCAGGCTGGATCACACAGGTGATACCCACAGCAGCGGCCGCATCGATTCCGTCGCGGAACGGGAAGAAGGCATCAGAGGCCATGGCGGAGCCTTTCACTTCCAGGCCTTCGTCGCCTGCTTTGATACCGGCAATTTTTGCAGAGTAAACGCGGCTCATCTGGCCTGCGCCTATCCCGATGGTCATGTTCTCTTTGGCGTAGACGATGGCGTTGGATTTCACGAACTTAGCCACTTTCCAGCAGAACAGCGCGTCACGCAGTTCCTGCTCGGTTGGCTGACGTTTGGTGACGACACGCAGATCGGCTTCGCTCACCATCCCCAGATCGCGGTCCTGAACCAGCAGACCGCCGTTCACGCGCTTGAAGTCCAGGCCCGGCACGCGTTCCGCCCACTGACCGCAAACCAGCACGCGCACATTCTGTTTTGCCGCAGTGATTTTCAGCGCTTCTTCTGATGCGGACGGCGCGATGATCACTTCGACAAACTGGCGGGAGATGATGGCCTGCGCGGTTTCCGCATCCAGCTCGCGGTTAAAGGCGATAATGCCGCCGAACGCGGAGGTCGGGTCGGTTTTGTAGGCGCGATCGTAGGCATCCAGAATAGAAGTGCTTACCGCAACGCCGCATGGGTTGGCGTGCTTGACGATAACGCAGGCCGGCTCGCTGAATTCTTTCACGCATTCCAGCGCGGCGTCGGTGTCGGCAATGTTGTTATAGGAAAGGGCTTTGCCCTGAACCTGCTGGGCGGTCGCAACGGAGGCTTCCTTTACCTCTTCTTCTATATAGAAGGCAGCCTGCTGGTGGCTGTTCTCACCGTAACGCATATCCTGCTTCTTAATGAAGTTCAGGTTCAGGGTGCGAGGGAAGCGGCCAGAGGGATCTTTGCTTTCACCATGGTAAGCCGGTACCAGGCTACCGAAGTAGTTGGCGATCATGCTGTCGTAGGCGGCGGTATGCTCGAAGGCTTTGATGGCGAGATCGAAACGCGTTTCAAGTGTCAGGGACCCTTCGTTGGCATCCATCTCATTAATAATGGCGTTGTAGTCGCTGCTCTTCACCACGATGGCCACATCTTTATGGTTCTTGGCTGCGGAGCGCACCATGGTCGGGCCGCCGATATCGATATTTTCAACCGCATCTTCCAGAGAGCAGCCTTCGCGGGCGACGGTCTGGGCGAACGGGTAGAGGTTAACAACGACCATATCGATAGGCGCGATATCGTGCTGTTCCATAATGGCGTCGTCC
The DNA here is from genome assembly GCF_049238425.1 of Enterobacter cloacae complex sp. IR5401. Classification (NCBI taxonomy): domain Bacteria; kingdom Pseudomonadati; phylum Pseudomonadota; class Gammaproteobacteria; order Enterobacterales; family Enterobacteriaceae; genus Enterobacter; species Enterobacter cloacae complex sp. IR5401. The sequence continues at coordinate 28,403 of NZ_JBMKHN010000026.1, forward strand.
TGACCGCGACGGCCAAGAATACCGCCGTGGACTTTCGGATGCAGGGTTTTGACGCGTCCATCCATCATTTCCGGGAAACCGGTGTAATCGGACACTTCGGTTACCGGCAGACCTTTCTCTGCTAACAGGCGCGCGGTGCCACCTGTAGAAAGCAGCTCCACACCGCGTGCGGAAAGTGCCTGGGCGAATTCGACGATACCGGCTTTATCAGAAACACTGAGCAGAGCGCGGCGGACTGGACGACGTTGTTGCATGGTAAATCCCCTGGATTTCACGATTACAGAGAGCGTTAGATGAATTTTCCTGTGAAAAACTCATCTAACACACCTGACGAGGCATCCTTGTAAAGCGCGAGCATTTTAACGAAAACGTTTGCGCAACGCTCGCACATTTTCACTTTTTCGTATCATTGTGGATAAGTCTGTGTGTAAAAAGGTATAAGGCGGGGTTTTGCTGTGGAATGCAGCAGTCAGTCATTTTTCTGTCATTTAGCGGTTGCGGCCTGCGGAGAACTCCCTATAATGCGCCTCCATCGACACGGCGGATGTGAATCACTTCACAAACAACCCGGTCGGCTGAAGAGAAAAAATCCTGAAAATCAGGGTTGACTCTGAAAGAGGAAAGCGTAATATACGCCACCTCGCAACGGTGAGCGAAAGCCGCGTTGCACTGCTCTTTAACAATTTATCAGACAATCTGTGTGGGCACTCAAAGTGACATGGATTCTTAACGTCCTCGGACGATAAATGAATACCAAGTCTCAACGAGTGAACAC
>NZ_JBMKHN010000027.1:0-28141 GCF_049238425.1 Enterobacter cloacae complex sp. IR5401
ATTACGCTTTCCCGCTTCAGAGTCAAGCGTTTGTTTTGCTTTTCTCTGCTGACCCGGCGGCTTGCGTGCCGTTGTTCCGTGTCAGTGGAGGCGCATTATAGGGAGTTATTCTGAGGCTGCAAGTGCAAAGTGAAAATTATTTACCGACTGCTCACTTTCCAGGCAAAACACATCTCAGACATTAATTCTTGCCTGGTTTTTAAACAAAAACGAGCCGCAAGCGGCCCGTTTTTGCGTTTTGTGACTTACTGCACTGCCACAATTCGGTCTTCGTTGGCTTCCAGACGGATAACTTTGCCCGGAACCAGCTCCCCAGAGAGGATTTGTTGTGCCAGCGGGTTTTCGATCTGCTGCTGGATAGCACGTTTTAACGGACGCGCACCATAAACAGGATCGTAACCATTCTCGCTCAGCAGTTTCAGCGCATCATCCGAGATGTGGATTTCATACCCACGCTCTTCCAGACGTTTGTACAGACGCTGCAACTGGATCTGCGCAATCGACGCAATGTGTTTCTCACCCAGCGGATGGAACACGACCACTTCATCAATACGGTTGATGAACTCCGGACGGAAGTTTTGGCTGACCACACCCAGCACCAGATCTTTCATATGGCTGTAATCCAGCTCACCGAAGCGTTCCTGAATCAAATCGGAACCCAGGTTCGAGGTCATGATCACCACCGTGTTACGGAAGTCGACCGTTCTTCCCTGCCCATCCGTCAGACGCCCATCATCCAGCACCTGCAACAGAATGTTAAACACGTCAGGATGTGCCTTTTCTACTTCATCCAGCAGGATGACGGAATAAGGACGACGGCGAACCGCTTCCGTCAGATAACCGCCCTCTTCATAACCGACATATCCCGGAGGCGCACCGACCAGACGCGAGACGGCGTGTTTCTCCATAAACTCGGACATATCGATACGCACCATCGCGTCATCGCTGTCGAACATAAAGTTAGCCAGCGCTTTACACAGCTCGGTTTTACCGACACCGGTTGGCCCCAGGAACAGGAACGAGCCGATTGGACGATTCGGATCGGACAGCCCCGCACGGCTACGACGAATGGCGTTAGATACCGCTTCGACCGCTTCGTTCTGTCCAATGACGCGCTGATGCAGATCCTGCTCCATACGCAGCAGTTTCTCGCGTTCGCTTTCCATCATGCGAGCCACAGGAATACCCGTCCAGCGCGCCAGCACTTCGGCAATCTCGGCATCCGTCACTTTATTACGCAACAGACGCATGGTTTTGCCTTCCGATTGCGTGGCGATCTCAAGTTGTTTTTCCAGCTCAGGGATCTTGCCGTACTGTAGTTCGGACATCCGTGCCAGATCCCCTACGCGACGCGCCTGCTCAATGGCAATTTTAGCCTGCTCCAGCTCCGCCTTGATTGTCTGGGTGCCAGAGAGGGAGGCTTTCTCAGCTTTCCACTCTTCTTCCAGCTCAGAATACTGACGCTCTTTCTCGTCCAGTTCTACGTTGAGCATATCAAGGCGTTTCTTGCTCGCTTCATCAGACTCTTTGTTCAGCGCCTGCTGTTCCAGCTTGAGCTGGATAATACGGCGATCGAGTCGGTCCAGCTCTTCCGGTTTCGAGTCAATCTGCATACGGATGCTGGACGCCGCTTCATCGATAAGGTCAATGGCTTTATCCGGCAACTGACGGTCGGCAATGTAACGATGCGAAAGCGTCGCCGCCGCAACGATGGCCGGGTCGGTGATCTGCACGTGATGGTGCAGCTCATAACGCTCTTTCAGACCACGCAAAATGGCGATGGTATCTTCTACGCTTGGTTCAGCGACAAACACCTTCTGGAAACGACGCTCCAGCGCGGCATCTTTTTCAATGTACTGACGGTACTCGTCCAGCGTAGTGGCGCCGACGCAGTGAAGTTCACCGCGCGCCAGAGCAGGTTTCAGCATGTTCCCGGCATCCATTGCGCCGTCAGCTTTACCCGCCCCCACCATGGTGTGCAGTTCGTCGATAAACAGGATGACGTTACCTTCCTGCTTCGCCAGATCGTTCAGCACGCCTTTCAGACGCTCTTCAAATTCACCGCGGTATTTCGCCCCGGCCACCAGCGCGCCCATATCCAGCGCCAGTACGCGACGGCCTTTCAGCCCTTCGGGCACTTCGCCATTAACGATACGCTGCGCCAGCCCTTCAACGATGGCGGTTTTACCGACGCCTGGCTCACCAATCAGCACCGGGTTGTTTTTGGTACGACGTTGCAGTACCTGGATTGTCCGGCGGATTTCTTCGTCGCGGCCGATCACCGGGTCAAGTTTGCCCTGCTCGGCACGTTCGGTCAGGTCGACCGTAAATTTCTTCAAAGCCTGACGTTGGTCTTCGGCTCCCTGGTCGTTCACGCTTTCACCTCCGCGCATTTTCTCAATCGCCTGGGTCACATTAGCGGTGGTTGCACCGGCGGATTTCAGCAGGTCGGTTAAGGTACCGCGTGATTCAAGCGCCGCCAGAACAAACAGCTCTGACGAAATAAAGTTGTCCCCACGTTTTTGCGCCAGCTTGTCGCAAAGGTTCAGCACGCGCACCAGATCCTGCGACGGCTGCACGTCGCCGCCGGTACCTTCGACCTGCGGTAAACGGCTCAGCGCCTGATCGATGGCGGTGCGTAACTGGCCGGCATTAATGCCAGCGGACGTTAATAACGGACGTACCGATCCCCCTTCCTGATTCAGCAAGGCGCTCATTAAATGAAGAGGTTCGATAAATTGGTTGTCGTGCCCCAGTGCGAGGGACTGGGCATCGGCGAGAGCAAGCTGGAATTTATTAGTAAGACGATCCAGACGCATAACTCCTCCCATAACAGGTCAAATTTGCTACTGGAGATTAAATGAGGTCATCCCTCAATTATTCAAGGTTAATAACCTGAATTATGTGAAAAGAAAACGGCGCGTACCGGATCGTCTTGATTCTTTAGGTTATATCAGCCAAATGAAACTTGCCATACGGCCTGTCGTCTTGTCGCGGCGATAGGAGAAAAAATCACCCTTTTCGGTGAAGGTACAGCGATCTCCGCCGAAGATTTGAGTCACACCGACGTTATTCAGGCGCTGGCGGGCAAGCTGGTAAATATCGGCCAGATATTTATCTCCGGAAGCCACAAACGCTTCGACCGCTTGCGGATCTTTTTCCATAAAGGCATCGCGCACTTCGGGCCCGACCTCAAATGCCTGCGGGCCAATCGCCGGGCCAAGCCAGGCGATAAGATTTGCAGAATCGTCCTGAAAGCAGGCGACGGTCTCTTCCAGCACGCCTTCGCACAGGCCTCGCCATCCGGCGTGGGCAGCAGCCACTTCAGTTCCTGCCTGATTGCAGAACAACACCGGCAGGCAATCAGCAGTCATCACCGCGCAAACCGTTCCCGGCGTATTGCTGTACGAAGCATCGGCGCGTTTAGACGCATAGGGCTCACCCGTCAGCTTCAGCACCGCTTTACCGTGCACCTGCTCAAGCCAGACCGGTTTTGAAGGAAGGTTTCCCGCAGCAAAGAGGCGTTTACGGTTCTCTTCAACGTGCTCCAGGTTATCGCCACAGTGCGCACCGAGGTTCAAAGACTCCCACGCGCCCTGGCTCACGCCACCGATACGGGTTGAACTACAGGCGGCCACGCCTTCAGGCAGTGGCCACTCCGGGACAATCAGTTTGGTCATAACCAGTCCACGTGATCCTTATGTTCTTCGAAATCTGCGCGCATCGCGTCGATAAGTTCCACCATATCCTGTGGGATCGGCGCATGCCATTCCATCTGAATTCCGGTGATTGGGTGGTAAAGACGCAGCATCGTCGCATGCAGCGCCTGGCGATCGAATTTACGCAGCACGGAGATGAATTCATCCGATGCGCCCTTTGGTGGACGCGGACGACCGCCGTAAACCGGGTCACCCACCAGCGGATGGGTAATATGCGCCATGTGCACGCGGATCTGGTGAGTACGCCCGGTTTCCAGGCGCAGACGCAGGCGGGTATGAATACGGAAATGTTCCATGATGCGGTAATGGGTTACCGCCGGTTTACCCATCGGGTGTACGGACATATGCGTACGCTTGGTTGGGTGACGGCTGATAGGCTCTTCCACCGTGCCGCCAGAGGTCATATGACCAATCGCCACCGCTTCATACTCACGGGTGATTTCGCGCAGTTGCAACGATTCCACCAGGCGAGTCTGGGCGGGAATCGTCTTCGCCACTACCATCAGACCCGTGGTGTCTTTATCCAGACGGTGAACAATACCGGCACGCGGTACGTCGGCAATCGGCGGATAATAATGAAGGAGTGCGTTAAGTACCGTACCGTCAGGATTGCCCGCGCCCGGGTGAACAACAAAGTCGCGCGGCTTGTTGATGACCAGAATGTCGTCATCTTCGTAGACGATATCCAGCGGGATATCCTGCGGCTCGAAGCGGATTTCCTCTTCGATTTCAGCATTGATGGCGACAGCTTCCCCACCAAACACTTTCTCTTTTGGTTTGTCCCAGATCTTGCCGTTTACCAGCACGCGCTGGTCAAGGATCCATTCTTTTATGCGTGAACGCGAATAATCAGGGAACAATTCGGCCAAAGCCTGATCTAAGCGTTGACCGAGCTGATTTTCGGAGACTGTTGCGGTGAGTTCTACTCGTTGTGCCATAAACTGCTTCTTCGTTTAACGTTGGGTTTTACGGCTTTGCCGTTTAATATAGTGTGCTATTGTAGCTGGTCTTAATCGGGAGCAGGAACTGAGTTTCTCCCGGACAAACATTTGAGGAAAGTCAAAACGTCATGACGCGCATGAAATATCTGGTGGCAGCGGCCACGTTGAGCCTGGCTTTGGTGGGCTGCTCCGGTTCGAATGAACAGGTCCCTGACAATCCGCCGAATGAAATCTATGCGACTGCACAACAAAAGTTGCAGGACGGTAACTGGAAACAGGCGATAACGCAACTGGAAGCGTTGGATAATCGCTATCCGTTTGGTCCGTATTCGCAGCAGGTACAGTTAGATCTTATCTACGCCTACTACAAAAATGCCGATCTGCCGCTGGCTCAGGCAACGATCGATCGTTTCATGCGTCTGAACCCTACCCATCCTAACATCGATTACGTGATGTACATGCGCGGCCTGACTAACATGGCGCTGGATGACAGTGCATTGCAGGGCTTCTTCGGGGTGGATCGTTCCGACCGTGACCCGCAACATGCGCGTGATGCTTTCAATGACTTCTCCAAACTGGTGCGTAGCTACCCGAACAGCCAGTACATTACCGATGCCACTAAGCGTCTGGTGTTCCTGAAAGATCGTCTGGCGAAATATGAGTACTCCGTTGCGGAATACTACACCCGCCGTGGCGCATGGGTTGCCGTGGTTAACCGTGTAGAAGGCATGCTGCGTGATTATCCGGATACCCAGGCAACGCGTGATGGCCTGAAGCTGATGGAAAATGCGTATCGCCAGATGCAGATGACGGCTCAGGCTGACAAAGTGGCGAAAATCATCGCCGCGAACAGCAGCAACACCTGATACCGCTACAACGCATAACGGCAGCCCGCGGGCTGCCGTTTTTTTGTTCTTTCAGACTTACGCTGAAGCGGTTTAGCTTCAACACATCCATTCAACTATGACCGCAATTGTTGGCTTCGACAAGGTAAATCTCACCTCTTCCTGCCCTGCCTCACAAAAAAGATTCCCTGACAAAAACCGACAAAATAACGTGATCTAAATCACACATTTTGACATTGGGTCGGGTATGCTGGAATCACCAAGACGGAAAGACAAGAGGTAAAATTTATGACAATGAACATTACCAGTAAACAAATGGAAATTACTCCGGCAATCCGCCAGCACGTCGCAGACCGTCTCGCCAAACTGGATAAATGGCAAACACATTTGATTAATCCACATATCATCCTGTCCAAGGAGCCGCAGGGTTTCATCGCTGATGCAACTATCAATACTCCAAACGGCCATCTGGTCGCCAGCGCAAAACACGAGGATATGTACACCGCAATTAACGATTTGATCAACAAGCTGGAACGGCAGCTCAATAAAGTGCAACACAAAGGTGAAGCACGTCGCGCCGCAACCTCGGTGAAAGACGCCAGCTTCGCGGAAGAAGTTGAAGAAGAGTAATCCTCTAAAATTGAGTGTACCGACAACGCGCCTTCGGGCGCGTTTTTTATTGACAGGATCAAAACAGTGCAGGTACTTTAACTCTATCATTTTCAGGATGACCTTATGAAACAGACGCCGTTTTTCTTCGCATTCTTTTTTACCTTCCCCTGACCGGGAGGCGTTTCGTCGTGTGATAAAGAATGCGAAGACGAACAACAAGGCCTCCCACACCGGGAGGCCTTTTTTATTGATAACGATAAAATGAGACAGACAACACTATGACACCGGAAAACCCGCTCCTGGATTTACGCGTAAAAATCAGTGCACTCGACGAAAAATTACTGGCCCTGCTGGCCGAACGCCGCGCGCTCGCCATTGAAGTGGGCAAAGCGAAGCTCGAGTCCCATCGGCCGGTGCGCGATATCGATCGCGAACGTGATTTACTGGAACGGTTGATTCAACTCGGCAAAGCGCATCATCTGGATGCGCACTACATCACCCGCCTGTTCCAGCTCATCATTGAAGATTCCGTTCTGACGCAACAGGCCCTGCTCCAGCAGCATCTGAACAAAACCAACCCGCACTCTGCTCGTATCGCTTTCCTCGGCCCGAAAGGCTCCTATTCTCATCTGGCGGCTCGCCAGTACGCAGCCCGCCATTTCGAAGAGTTTATTGAGAGCGGTTGCGCGAAATTTGCAGACATTTTCAACCAGGTCGAAACCGGCCAGGCAGATTACGCCGTGGTGCCTATTGAGAACACCAGTTCCGGCGCCATCAACGATGTTTACGATTTGCTCCAGCACACCAGCCTGTCGTTAGTCGGCGAGTTGACCATCCCTATCGATCACTGTGTGCTGGTCTCTGGCTCAACCGATCTGAGTCAGATCGAAACGGTGTACAGTCACCCGCAGCCGTTCCAGCAGTGCAGCCAGTTCCTGAACCGTTATCCGCACTGGAAAATTGAGTACACCGAAAGCACCTCGGCGGCGATGGAAAAAGTGGCGCAGGCAAACTCTCCTGCCGTCGCGGCTCTCGGTAGCGAAGCGGGCGGCGCGCTGTATGGCTTACAGGTGCTGGAACGCAATCTGGCCAACCAGACGCAGAATATCACCCGTTTCGTGGTTCTGGCCCGCAAGGCCATCAACGTGTCGGACCAGGTCCCGGCGAAAACCACCCTGTTGATGGCGACCGGCCAGCAGGCGGGTGCGCTGGTTGAAGCGCTGCTGGTGCTGCGTAATCACAACCTGATCATGACGAAGCTGGAATCCCGCCCAATACATGGCAACCCGTGGGAAGAGATGTTCTATCTCGACGTTCAGGCCAACCTGGAGTCTGCATCCATGCAGAAAGCCCTGCGCGAACTGGGCGAGATCACACGCTCCATGAAAGTGCTGGGCTGCTATCCGAGCGAAACCGTGGTCCCGGTCGATCCGGCTTAATGTTCGATAAAGCGGCTTTTCTTCATCCCTGCCACATTTACAGGCAGGGTGAAGATGGCACCGGAAAGCGGGTATTTCGCCAGCTCCTCCGCCTCCATATTTTCCCGCGTGGTGGTGATAAACAGCGTTTTCATATCGTCGCCGCCAAAGCAGACCATTGTCGGGCAGCGTACCGGCAGCCGATACTCTTCCAGCTGTTCGCCTTGCGGTGAAAACCGTGCGATACGCCAGCCGTCAAACAGTGCGCTCCAGTAGCAGCCTTCCTCATCCATTGCCGCACCGTCGGGAATACCGTCTCCCTCGCTAAACCGGCGAAACTCTTCGCGCTTACCGGGTTCCCCCTGCTCATCAAGCGGCGTACGGTAAATCACACCGTTCGGCGTATCAGAAGTAAACATCCACCGTTTGTCACGACTAAACGCTAAACCGTTATGCCCGTGAATATCGCACTGGATCACTTTCGGCGTCAGGTCGTTGTCGATACGCATCAGCATGGCGCCGTTATAATCTCCCGGCCCCCAGAACGTGCCCGCATAAAACCGTCCCTGATGATCGGTACCGCCATCGTTAAAACGTGCAAGCTGCGGGTTGGATGGGTTATCGCAAACCTTACGCTGGAGCAGGCCGTGTTTATCGGTCAGCCAGATGGCGTTTCGCATCGCGACGATAAATCCGCCGCGTTCACGCAGGGCAAAACACCCAACTTCTTCATGGAATGAGAGCACCGAGTGTTCCGCGGTGGGCAGATGGTACCGATGGATCTCCCCTTCCAGGATATCCGCCCAGTAGAGCGCCTTCTCTTCTGCACTCCACGTCGGGCATTCAGGCAGATGCCCGGTATAGTTCAACAGCAGCTGCGGTTCAGCCATGACAGTTCCCCAAAATGAAAAAAGCCAGCAATGCTGGCTTTCAGTATATACATCATTACATTACTGGCGACTGTCATTTGCCTGGCGCAACAGCGTGCGGCTTTCACTCTGGAATCGCGTGGCGTAATCACCGAACCAGTGCTCCACTTTACGGAAACTGTCGATAAACGCTTGTTTATCGCCGTGTTCCAGCAAGGAGATCGCTTCGCCAAAACGCTGATAGTAGCGCTTGATCAGCGCCAGGTTATTTTCAGACGACATGATGATGTCGGCGTAAAGCTGTGGATCCTGGGCAAACAGTCGCCCGACCATCGCCAGCTCCAGACGATAGATTGGCGAGGAAAGCGCCAGCAATTGTTCAAGCTGAACGTTCTCTTCCGCCAGGTGCAGCCCATAGGCGAAGGTTGCAAAGTGGCGCAGCGCCTGAATAAACGCCATGTTCTGGTCATGCTCAACCGCACTGATACGGTGCAAACGTGCCCCCCAGACCTGAATCTGTTCCAGGAACCACTGATACGCTTCCGGCTGACGACCGTCGCAGTAAACCACTACCTGCTTCGCCAGGCTGCCGCTGTCCGGGCCAAACATCGGGTGTAACCCAAGCACGGGCCCGGTGTGCGCCGCCAGCATTGCCTGTAGAGGACCATTTTTAACGGACGCCAGATCCACCAGAATGCAATCTTCCGGCAGCGGAGGAAGTTTCGCGATAATCTGCTCCGTCACATGAATCGGTACGCTGACGATAACCATTCCGGCATCCTTCATGAGTTCCGGTGCATGCGGCCAGTCCTCTTTTTCCAGGATGCGCACCTGATAGCCAGAAAGCGTCAGCATTTTTTCAAACAGACGCCCCATCTGGCCGCCGCCACCGACAATCACCACCGGACGCAGCGACGGACAGAGGGTTTTGAAGCCCTTGTCGTTTTCGCTGGAATAGGATTCCCGCATCACACGACGCAGGACATCTTCAATTAAGTCCGGTGAAACGCCCAGCGCCTGTGCCTCTTTACGGCGGGAGGCGAGCATAGAGGCCTCACGCTCCGGAACGTAAATTGGCAGGCCATATTTGCTTTTAACTTCGCCGACCTCAGCAACCAGTGCCATGCGGCGCGCCAGCAGGTCCAGCAACGCCTTATCCACTTCATCAATTTGATCGCGTAATGCGGTCAATTCAGCAACCATAACTATCCTCTTATGCCAGACGCGTCGCCAGCTGGCCGTTCAAATCTTTGTGGATCTCACGCAGTAGCGCATCAGTGGTTTCCCAGCTGATGCAAGCATCCGTGACGGAGACGCCGGGCTTCATCGCGCTACGCGGCTGTTCCGATGACTGATTGCCTTCATGAATATTACTTTCAATCATCAGGCCGATAATTGAACGGTTACCATCTTTAATCTGTGCAATCACAGATTCTGCAACCGCAGGCTGGCGACGGTAATCTTTATTCGAATTACCATGACTGCAATCTACCATCAGCGCCGGACGCAGTCCCGCTTGTTCCATCTCTTTTTCACACTGCGCGACATCCGCCGGGCTGTAGTTTGGCGCTTTACCACCGCGCAGGATCACATGCCCGTCCGGATTGCCCTGCGTTTGCAGCAGGCATACCTGGCCCGCCTGGTTGATCCCGACAAAACGATGGGGCATAGCGGCGGCGCGCATGGCGTTAATCGCCGTGGCCAGGCTGCCGTCGGTACCGTTTTTAAAACCAACCGGCATAGACAGGCCAGATGCCATCTCGCGGTGGGTTTGTGACTCGGTGGTGCGCGCCCCAATCGCAGACCAGCTAAACAGATCGCCGAGGTACTGCGGGCTGTTCGGATCCAGCGCTTCGGTTGCCAGCGGCAGCCCCATGCTGACCAGCTCCACCAGCAGGCGACGCGCAATCTTCAGGCCCGCTTCCACATCAAACGAGCCATCCATGTGCGGATCGTTAATCAACCCTTTCCAGCCAACCGTAGTACGTGGCTTTTCAAAATAGACGCGCATCACCAGATAGAGGCTATCGCTGACCTCCTCCGCTAATGCTTTAAATCGACGAGCGTACTCAATGGCGGTTTCAGGATCGTGAATGGAGCAAGGACCACATACCACCAGCAGGCGCGGATCGCGGCCTGCGATAATGTCAGAAATGGTCTGGCGCGAGTGCTCAATCTGAGCTTCCTGCGCGACGCTCAGCGGGAATTCCGCCTTCAGTTGATCCGGGGTGATTAACACCTGTTCGTCAGTGATATGTACGTTGTTCAGCGCGTCTTTTTGCATGATTGCGATCCTGTCAAACTCGTTTGCGATAGTGGTTTTCCTCGAAGAGGTGACACAACGATATCACATCAAGTAAAGATTTCAATCCAAAATACGTACACATTACTTTACAGAAGCCCTTTAATTGCAAAATTAATGGCCTAAAACCGTAAATTTAAAATTACACACGCACAGTTGTAAGCCAGGCTATGCTCACAAAAAGGAGAATAGCCATGCGTTCAATTACTCTCATGTTGTTGTCGCTGATTTTGTCGGGTTGCCAGATCAATCCTTATACTTTTCAGCCTGGCTGGACCAGCCCGGACTGGTTCACTGCCGGTAAAGAAGACGCTATGAATGGTGTTCCGGTTAAAGATAACCAGGCGCTGGCCGATAGTTTTAATGACCCCCAGGTTGATCGAGGGGAATATCTTCGTGGCTACGCTGACGGACAGAAAAAAATATGCGAAGAGGGCTTTATTCACGCCTGGGGATTAGCGGGAAAATCATTTCCTGCCAGCTGCGATACAACTGAAAATGCAGTAAAACTGTATGAATCCTGGCAACAAGGAATGGATGAAAGTATGCGTTCCAGCAGGCTGAATTGAGCCTGCCTGAATTCCATTGAATATAGCTCACTGTAAGATTTAGCTTAGGTCAAAACAGGGATATTTCTGACATAATGACGGCTTTGATAAACAATGGTATTCTGCCGACAATTCTTAAGGACATCTATTTCCGGGGCGGTTTGGCGGATTCTGATGAGAAATGCAATCTTGATCGCTTTGCTCCGACTCCCCCTGGCGCTAATGCTGTTCATTTTAGTGGCCCCTGCAAAGGCAGGCTCGTTCACTGAAACGGATAAATCAGTACGTTCGATTGTTTCTGGTATCGTGAGCTACACCCGATGGCCAGCACTGTCTGGCCAGCCTAAGCTCTGTATTTATGCCTCTTCCCATTACAGACAGGCGCTCAGCAGTGAAGATGAACACAACCCGTTGCCCTATAGTCCTGTCATTGTGCATAGCGATCGGGAAGCACTCACAGCAAGGTGCGATGCCCTCTATTTCGGGAGCGAGTCGCCAGCAAAACAACAGGAAATAATAAATCAATATCAGGGCCAGGCGTTGCTATTAATGTCAGAACAAAATCCTGAATGCGTTATTGGCAGCGCATTTTGTCTGATAATAGAGCACAACCAGGTCAGGTTTTCCGTAAATCTGGATGCGCTGGCGCGCAGTGGCGTAAGAGTCAATCCGGATGTATTAATGCTCGCACGGAATAAGAAGCATGAATAAGGAAGTCGTACCAACACCGCGTCCGACGTTTAAAAGAACGTTGCGGCGAATCAGCATGATAAGCGTCATTATAACGATGACGTTTATATGGTTGCTGCTGTGTTTCGCTTCCGTGGTGACATTAAAGCAATACGCGCAAAAAAACCTCGAACTTACCGGCGCCACCATGAGCCACAGCCTTGAAGCCTCTCTGGTGTTCAACGATGCCGTGGCAGCAAATGAAACGCTGGCGACCCTCGGCAAGCAGGGGCAGTTTGCCGTGGCGGAAGTGCTTAATGCACATCATAAACGGTTTGCCTGGTGGTCGTGGAACCCGGCGGATAATACCGACACGCTGGGCGCGCTGGTCAACCGGTGGCTGTTCCCTGTTCCTGTCGCACAGCCCATCATACATAACGGCAATGTGATTGGCGAAATTCGTCTGACCGCACGCGACAGCCTGATTAGCCACTTTATCTGGCTCTCGTTTGCAGTCCTCACCGGGTGCATTCTTTTTGCTTCTGCCGTCGCATTGACCATCACCCGCTCGCTACATCATGGCATGGTTGTTGAAATGCAAAACATCACTGACGTTGTGCATGACGTTCGCACCAACCGCAACTTTTCTCGCCGGGTAACGGAAGGCCGCATTGAAGAGTTCCACCAGTTTGGAGAAGACTTCAACAGCCTGCTGGATGAAATGGAAGAGTGGCAGCTCAAACTACAGGCGAAAAACGCTCAACTGTTGCGTACCGCCATGCACGATCCGCTCACGGGGCTTGCAAACCGCGCCGCGTTTCGCAACAACATTGCAGCATTAATGAATGACGCTTCGGCAAAAACCAATTCCGCCCTGCTATTTCTGGACGGTGATAACTTCAAGTTTATCAATGACACCTGGGGTCATGCCGCGGGTGACTGCGTTCTGATCGAAGCCGCAAAAAGGATGGTCGAATTTGGCGAAAAACGTCATCAGTCTTACCGTCTTGGCGGCGACGAATTTGCCATGATCCTTTACGGTGTCCACACCGCGCGTGAGGTCGAATATATTTGCGCTGCGCTGTCGCAGCAATTTATCCGTCCGTTTGATCTGCATAACGGGCACACAGCATCAATGTCACTCAGCATTGGCTTTGCTCTGGCATGGGAAAATGCCTCCGTTGAGGCCTTACTGGAGCAAGCCGATCGCAATATGTATCTGGTCAAAAACCAGCGTTCGAAAACAATATCCTGAAAGGAAGACGATATGTTAAAGCGATATTTTGCGCCGTTGTTACTGGCATCACTGGCAATGTCCGGATGCCAGTCATCCCCTGAAGGGAAATTCACGCCAGAGCAAATCGCGGCCATGAAATCCTATGGCTTTAACGAACTGAATGGCGACTGGTCTCTGGGCCTGTCAGATAAGATCCTGTTTGATAAAAATGACGCCAGGCTGCGCCCGGAAAGTGAAACGCAGATCCAGACTATGGCCTCACGCCTGGCGGCAACCGGCCTGAACCACGCCCGGATGGATGGCCATACGGATAACTATGGCGAAGAGAGCTACAACGAAGCGCTTTCGTTAAAACGTGCCAATGTTGTGGCGGATGCCTGGGCGAAGGGCGCGAACATCCCGCGCAGCAACCTCACCACGCGGGGCTTAGGCAAAAAATACCCTGTCAGCAGCAACCGCACTGCACAGGGGCGCGCTGAAAACCGCCGGGTTGCGGTAGTCATCAGCACGCCTTAAGGCTATTTAACGGATGTTCCGGCGAGCGACACGCCTGAAACCGCTCGCCAGCGCAGCCAGTCAATCACAATAAAGACCACCAGACTGACGCCCATTACTGGCAACGCCAGCCCCAGCAGGAGGCTTATCAGGAACGTCACTCCCCTTCCCCACAGCGGCAATGCCAGCCAGCTTTGACAGAGCGTCTGTACCGGGTTCGCGGCTGACGTTGCAGGGCGACGCATCCACCACATCCGGTATCCCCAGATAATCAACACGCACAGCGCAACGCCAAACGCGATGAGCAGCAGCTGATTTGCCAGACCAAACAGGATCCCCATATGGAAATCCACGCCCCAGCGGGTGAGTTTAGCCATCAGCGGGAAATCCCCGAAGCGAGTGCTGTCCAGCACCTTCAGTGAGTGGGGATCCACGGCAACGGCATCAACCTGCGTCGGCCAGCGGCGATCGATTTCCGTCACCGTCCAGGCCTGGTCGTCCCTGCTTGCCGGGCGGATCTCAACCTTTTTCGCATCAATTCCTGACTGGCGGGCGGCCTGCAATACGCTGTCAAAAAGCGACAGTTCAACAGGCATTTCAGGCATCGTCATTCCCCCGTGATGACCACGATGTTCGGCGTGTTCATCCCTCATTTCCGGCGCACCGGAAAGGGTGGTATTTACCTGCGGCGTCAGCCAGTTCATCTCTGCACGCAGCTTATCGACGTTGCCACCGGCCCATTGTGACCAGGTTAACCCGGTGACTGAGAACAGCAGCATTCCCGTCAGTAACGTCCAGCCTAAGATCACATGCAGGCGACGACGATTCTGGAAACGATTGTTAATACGGCGCTTCGGTCGGGTGTAGAACCACAGCGCGATCCCGCCCAGGGCAGCAACCCACATCCACGAGGCGGCTAACTCGCTATAGAGGCGTCCGATGTTGCCCAGCATCAGCGAGGTATGCAGATAATCGATAGTCTGACGCAGCGGTAAAATCCCGCTGGTGCCGTACACAGTCATATCCCCTCGAACCTCAAGGCTGGCGGGATCAATAAAAATAGCCCGATGCTCGGAGGGACCCAGCGCCGGGTCGGCAAACATCACGCGGGTCGTTTCACCCTCTTCCAGCCCCGGACGAACAGCATGTAAACGCAGCGCTGAACCCACGGCCTTTTCTGCCACGGCAATTTGTTCAGCAAGAGGCTGCGCCTCACCAACGGCATCCGTGTGGAGTGCATAATGGTACAGCGCATTTTCAAGCTGCGGCGTGGCGACATACAGCGTACCGGTCAGCGCTGCGAAGAAGATAAACGGACCGACAAACAGCCCGATATAGAAATGGAGGCGACGCAGCAGGTTTCCCCATGCCGCGCGCGGAGTGCAGGTAGTCATACTTTTCCTTTTTAAGGCAAAAAGTGAGTGATTTTGTTTTAAAGGGAGAAAGCAGACCGACGCGGCGGCGCGCGGGTATCGGGGTAAAGCCAGGGGAAGAAGTGCCAGTGGCTGACCGCCTGACGAGGCGGCTTCACGCGCAGCCGCTGCAACACCACGCTGAGCAGAACGATAAGCGCCAGCATCACGCCAGGCACATGCGCTAACAGCACGCAGTAGCCGCATGCTTCAGCATGGTCAACTGGCATAGAATGCGTCATATCACCATGATGCTCGTCCACCGACATCATGCTCATGTCGTGGTGCATGCCCGGCATGGCGCTCATGGGATCTTTTTGCAGCGAGACGGAGATCAGCGGCGCCACGACGATCAGCAGGATCGCAAACAGCGCGGTCAATGCCGCTGCGCGTTTCCAGCTATGCTGATGCAGTACGTTATCCACTTACCCTCCACCCAAGAGGCGAACATTGTAAATGATTTATGACGGAAGGGTTAACGCGAGAGGTGCGATGAGATAAAAAAAGGGCCAGCCTTTCGGCCAGCCCTTTCTAACAGGATGTCGCTTAAGCGAATCTTAGTTCAGACGCTCTTTAATACGAGCAGACTTACCAGTACGCTCACGCAGGTAGTACAGTTTAGCTTTACGTACAGCACCACGACGTTTAACAGCAATGCTGTCAACTACCGGAGAGTGAGTCTGGAAGACACGCTCAACGCCTTCGCCGTTGGAAATTTTACGAACAGTGAATGCAGAGTGCAGACCGCGGTTACGAATAGCGATAACCACGCCCTCGAATGCCTGCAGACGTTTTTTGGAACCTTCAACAACCCATACTTTCACTTCCACGGTGTCACCTGGACGGAAGGAAGGTACGTCCTGCTTCATCTGCTCTTGTTCAAGTTGCTTAATAATGTTGCTCATAATTTAATCTCTTATCCTGGGTAAACTGATATTCGGGAGCGTATTACGCTTTCCCATCATGTTCATGCTGCTGGTGCGCGTGTTCAGTTTTGAACTCGGCCAGCAACTTTGCTTGCTCTTCAGTCAGAGCCAGGTTTTCCAGAAGTTCAGGTCTTCTAAGCCAGGTTCGGCCCAGCGACTGCTTCAAACGCCAGCGACGTATCTCGGCATGGTTTCCAGACAGTAACACTGCCGGGACTTCCATCCCTTCTAACACTTCAGGACGAGTATAGTGTGGACAGTCCAGCAACCCATCGGCAAAGGAATCTTCCGTTGCCGAAGCTTCATGGCCCAGAACCCCCGGAATAAACCGGGCGACGGAGTCAATCAGCGTCATTGCCGGTAACTCACCACCGCTGAGAACGTAATCGCCGATAGACCATTCTTCGTCAATCTCGGTTTGAATTACGCGCTCATCTATTCCTTCGTAGCGACCACAGACCAGAATCAGTTTTTGATTCGTCGCCAGTTCGCTCACGCCCGCTTGATCAAGCTTGCGTCCCTGAGGTGACAGATAAATCACCTTCGCGCCTTCACCTGCCGCGGCTTTTGCTGTGTGAATGGCGTCCCGTAAGGGTTGCACCATCATCAACATCCCCGGTCCGCCGCCGTAAGGACGATCGTCCACGGTACGGTGCCGGTCGTGCGTGAAGTCACGAGGACTCCAGCTCTGGATGCTCAGCAGGCCATTCTTTACTGCCCGGCCAGTTACCCCGTAATCGGTAATCGCGCGGAACATTTCAGGAAA
This sequence comes from Enterobacter cloacae complex sp. IR5401, assembly GCF_049238425.1. Classification (NCBI taxonomy): domain Bacteria; kingdom Pseudomonadati; phylum Pseudomonadota; class Gammaproteobacteria; order Enterobacterales; family Enterobacteriaceae; genus Enterobacter; species Enterobacter cloacae complex sp. IR5401. The sequence continues at coordinate 16,760 of NZ_JBMKHN010000027.1, forward strand.
CAGGCTAATTATGCCAATCCACATAGCGCCGTCTTTTACCGTTTATCCGGAGAATTTAAAAACCAGGATCCCAATCTACTTCAATGGTTTGAGTAGTGAGATCGACTTTCTTGATAACCTGTCCATCGAGGAACGGAACCAACCGCTCCTTGATGCCAAATGCATCTTTCAGGTTTGCCTTAATGACGAGAACGTCATTTGACCCGGTTTCCATCATGTCGATGACTTTCCCCAGGCTGTAGCCTTCAGTGGTCACTACCTGGCAACCCATAAGGTCTTTCCAGTAGTAGTCACCCTCTTCTAGCTGCGGCAACTGCGACGAATCCACGACAATCTCACAATTAGTCAGCGCATTCGCGGCATCACGATCGTCAATGCCTTTCAGCTTGATGATGATGTCCTGATTGTGGTGACGCCAGCTTTCCAGCTCGACCTCTTCCCACTTACCGGCTTTCTGGATAAACCAGGGCTGGTAATCAAAAATGCTATCAGCGTCTTCAGTGGAGGAAAACACTCTGAGCCAACCACGGATACCGTAGCAAGAACCCATTTTTCCCAATACGATCGGTTCAACAGGTGCTTTATTGCTCATCATGACCACCGTGACAGATTAAGCTGCTTTGTTTGCTGCTTTGATCAGCGTAGCAACGCGATCGGAAACAGTAGCGCCCTGGCCAACCCAGTGAGCGATACGATCCAGATCCAGACGGGTTTCTTCTTCTGCGCCAGCGGCCAGTGGGTTGAAGAAACCAACGCGCTCGATGAAGCGACCGTTGCGTGCATTACGGCTGTCAGTCACAACAACCTGGTAGAACGGACGCTTTTTAGCGCCGTGACGTGCTAAACGAATAGTTACCATAACATCCTCTTGTGTGAATAAAACAACCGGGCCCCATCGAGGAACGGAGCCCGGGTGTCATATTAAAAGCCCGAAAATTTTACTCATTTTCGGGCAAAAAGCAATCTCAAAAGCGATTATCGCCCAGGAAAACCGGGCGGCATCATGCCTTTCATGCCGCGCATCATCTTCGCCATGCCGCCTTTCTTCATTTTCTTCATCATGCGCTGCATGTCGTCGAACTGTTTCAGAAGGCGGTTTACGTCCTGCACCTGCATGCCGCAACCGGCAGCGATACGGCGTTTACGGGAACCTTTGATGATTTCTGGCTTCGCGCGCTCTTTCAGCGTCATCGAGTTGATGATGGCCTCCATACGCACCAGCACTTTGTCATCCATCTGGGATTTGACGTTGTCCGGGATCTGGCCCATGCCTGGCAGTTTGCCCATCAGGCTTGCCATGCCGCCCATGTTTTTCATCTGACGCAGCTGCTCAAGGAAGTCGGTCAGATCGAAACCGTCACCTTTTTTCAGCTTGCTGGCGAGTTTTTCCGCCTGGGCGCGGTCAACCTTGCTTTCAATATCTTCGATCAGCGACAGCACGTCGCCCATGCCGAGGATACGGGAGGCAATACGATCCGGATGGAACGGCTCCAGCGCTTCGGTTTTCTCGCCCACGCCGAGGAACTTAATTGGCTTACCGGTAATATGACGAATAGACAGCGCCGCACCGCCGCGGGCATCGCCGTCGACTTTGGTCAGCACCACGCCGGTTAACGGCAGGGCTTCGTTAAACGCTTTTGCGGTGTTTGCCGCATCCTGACCGGTCATGGCGTCAACAACAAACAGGGTCTCTACTGGATTGATAGAGGCATGAACCTGCTTGATTTCGTCCATCATCGCTTCGTCAACGTGCAGTCGACCGGCGGTATCCACCAGCAGCACGTCGTAGAATTTCAGCTTCGCCTCTTTCAGCGCCGCGTTAACGATGTCGACAGGCTTCTGGGCCACGTCGGACGGGAAGAAGTCCACGCCAACCTGCTCGGCCAGCGTTTCCAGCTGTTTGATCGCCGCCGGGCGATACACGTCCGCCGACACCACCAGCACCTTTTTCTTGTGCTTTTCGCGCAGGAATTTCCCCAGCTTACCGACGCTGGTGGTTTTACCCGCACCTTGCAGACCCGCCATCAGCACGACGGCTGGCGGCTGAGCCGCCAGGTTAAGCACCTGGTTCTCTTCGCCCATCGCCGAAACCAGCTCGTTACGGACGATTTTGACGAACTCCTGACCCGGAGTCAGGCTCTTGTTCACTTCATGGCCAACCGCTTTCTCTTTCACGCGGTTGATAAAGTCACGCACGACCGGCAACGCGACGTCTGCTTCCAGCAGCGCCATGCGCACTTCGCGCAGCGTTTCCTTGATGTTCTCTTCGGTGAGGCGTCCACGGCCGCTGATGTTGCGCAGCGTGCGCGACAAACGATCGGTTAAATTATCAAACATTGTCTCTCGCCTGGGGTAGAAACGTTAGGTCGCCTGGGCGACACATACACAGAATTTTGCCGGAGTATAACATGAAGGCGCCTTTGTTGTTATGCAACGGTTGGAGCAGGCGTCACGTAACGTTATACTGCTTCTCTTTCTTATTAAGACAACTGTCGACGCCTATATGCCTGTTTTCGCACTGATCGCCCTTGTTGCCTACTCTGTCAGCCTCGCGCTGATCATTCCTGGCCTGCTGCAAAAAAACAGCGGCTGGCGGCGCATGGCTATTCTTTCGGCAGTGATCGCACTGATTAGCCACGCCTTTGCGCTGGAATCACGCATTATCCCCGGCGACGGCAGCGTGCAAAATCTGAGCGTACTGAACGTCGGCTCGCTGGTCAGCCTGATGATCTGTACGGTCATGACCATTGTCGCGTCTAAAAACCGTGGCTGGCTGCTGCTGCCGATAGTCTACGCCTTTGCGCTGATCAATCTGGCGTTAGCCACGTTCATGCCCAATGAGTTTATTACTCACCTGGAAGCCACGCCGGGGATGCTGGTGCATATCGGCCTGTCGCTCTTTGCCTACGCGACGCTGATCATCGCCGCCCTTTACGCCATGCAGCTCGCCTGGATTGACTACCAGCTGAAAAATAAAAAGCTGGCGTTTAACCACGAAATGCCGCCGCTGATGGTGATTGAGCGTAAGATGTTCCACATCACCCAGGTCGGTGTGGTGCTGCTGACGCTCACGCTGTGCACAGGCTTGTTTTACATGAAGAACCTGTTCAGCGTGGAGAATATCGATAAAGCGGTGCTCTCCATCATCGCGTGGTTTGTCTATATTGTCCTGTTATGGGGCCATTATCATGAAGGCTGGCGCGGTCGCCGCGTGGTCTGGTTCAACGTTGCGGGTGCGGGCATTCTCACGCTTGCCTATTTTGGTAGCCGCTTCATACAGCAATTTGCTGGCTAAGTAACAAAAGGAGTTCCCCCTGGAACACATCTCTACCACCACGCTGATCGTCATTCTGGTCATCATGGTGGTCATCTCCGCTTATTTCTCTGGCTCTGAAACCGGCATGATGACGCTGAACCGCTACCGGTTACGTCATCGCGCCAAGCAGGGTAACCGTGCCGCGCGTCGTGTCGAAAAGCTTCTGCGTAAGCCGGACCGTCTGATTAGCCTGGTGCTTATCGGTAACAACCTGGTCAATATTCTCGCCTCTGCACTGGGCACCATCGTCGGGATGCGTCTGTACGGCAACGCAGGCGTGGCGATTGCCACAGGTGTGCTCACGTTTGTGGTACTGGTGTTTGCGGAAGTGTTGCCCAAAACCATCGCGGCGCTTTACCCGGAAAAAGTCGCCTACCCGAGCAGCTTCCTGTTAGCACCGCTGCTTATTCTGATGATGCCGCTGGTCTGGCTGCTGAATATGGTGACACGGGTGCTGATGCGCATGGTCGGTATAAAGGCAGACGTCACCATCAGTAGCGCGCTCAGCAAAGACGAACTGCGTACCATCGTGAACGAATCCCGCTCGCAGATCTCCCGCCGCAATCAGGACATGCTCCTGTCGGTGCTGGATCTGGAAAAGGTCAGCGTTGACGACATCATGGTGCCGCGCAATGAAATCGTCGGGATTGATATCAACGACGACTGGAAGGCCATTGTCCGCCAGCTGACGCACTCCCCGCACGGGCGTATCGTCCTCTATCGCGATTCTCTCGACGATGCCATCAGCATGCTGCGCGTGCGCGAGGCCTATCGCCTGATGACCGAGAAAAACGAGTTCACCAAAGAGGTAATGCTGCGCGCCGCCGACGAAATTTACTACGTGCCGGAAGGCACCCCACTCAGCACGCAGCTGGTGAAGTTCCAGCGCAACAAGAAGAAAGTCGGCCTGGTGGTGGATGAATACGGCGATATACAGGGGCTGGTGACGGTCGAAGATATTCTGGAAGAGATTGTCGGGGACTTTACCACCTCAATGTCGCCTTCCCTTGCGGAAGAAGTCACCCCGCAAAACGACGGGTCAGTGCTTATCGACGGCAGCGCCAACATTCGTGAAATCAATAAAGCGTTCAACTGGCATTTGCCGGAAGACGAAGCGCGGACGATGAACGGAATGATCCTGGAAGCGCTGGAAGAGATCCCGGCGACAGGCACGCGCGTGCGTATTGAGCAGTATGATATTGATATTCTGGACGTTCAGGACAACATGATTAAGCAGGTTAAGGTCCTGCCCGTTAAACCTTTACGCGAAAGTATCGCCGAGTAATGTTGTAGGCCGGGTGAGGCGAAGCCGCCACCCGGCACTACGGGTCGGCAAATTACGCTTTCGCTTTCGCCACGGTCACCATCGCAGCGCGAATAGTACGGCCGTTCAGGGTATACCCTTTCTGCATCACGCCCAGCACGTTACCCGCGGCAACGTCTTCGGATTCCACCATCGCAATGGCCTGGTGAACGTTTGGATCCAGCGGTACATCCGTATCGGCAATCACTTCAACACCGAACTTACGCACCACATCCAGCATGGATTTCAGCGTCAGCTCAATGCCTTCAATCATTGCCGCGTTATCCGGGTTAGCTTTATCCGCCACTTCCAGCGCGCGATCCAGGCTGTCGATCACCGGAAGCAGTTCGTTGACGAATTTCTCCAGCGCAAATTTGTGCGCCTTTTCAACGTCCAGCTCGGTACGACGGCGCAGGTTTTCCATTTCCGCTTTGATACGCAGTACGCCATCGCGTTCGCGATTCTGCGCTTCTACCAACTGAGCTTCCAGGTTGGCAATTTTTTCATCGCGCGGGTCCACCTGCTCAGCAGACGTGTCTGGCTCTACTGCCTCAACTTCATCGTGCTGTTCCGTGATAATTTCTTCAGGGGCTTGCCCCTCAGGCGTTTTCTGTTCTTTACTACTCATGAATTTCTCCGCGTTTTTCTGCATTCATCTCGCTAACTTCGCTTATTATGGGGATCAGTTTCCTGGATTCAAGGGAACAAGGCAGATTGTCATCATTCATCAGGCACAAGGACCTCCAGAAAATGAATAATCATTTCAGGTGTATTGGGATCGTCGGCCATCCGCGTCACCCTACCGCATTGACGACACATGAAATGTTGTATCGCTGGCTGTGTGGTAAAGGCTATGAAGTGATGGTCGAGCAGCAGATTGCCCAGGAGTTGCAGCTTAAAAGCGTCAGAACCGGCACGCTGGCGGAAATTGGCCAGCAGGCGGATCTCGCCGTGGTGGTCGGTGGCGACGGCAATATGCTGGGCGCGGCGCGAACGCTGGCTCGCTATGATATTAAGGTTATTGGTGTTAACCGTGGCAATCTCGGTTTCCTGACCGACCTCGACCCGGACAATGCGCAGCAGCAGCTGGCGGACGTGCTGGAAGGCCACTATATCAGTGAAAAAAGGTTTTTGCTGGAAGCCCAGGTGTGTCAGCAGGACTGCCAGAAGCGCATCAGCACCGCCATTAACGAGGTGGTTCTCCACCCCGGTAAAGTGGCGCACATGATCGAATTCGAAGTCTATATCGACGAAATCTTCGCTTTCTCGCAGCGGTCTGACGGGCTGATTATTTCAACCCCGACGGGGTCCACCGCCTACTCGCTTTCAGCCGGAGGTCCAATCCTTACGCCATCGCTGGATGCCATTACCCTGGTGCCGATGTTCCCGCATACGCTCTCGGCGCGTCCGCTGGTGATCAACGGCGACAGCACCATCCGCCTGCGTTTTTCTCATCGCCGCAGCGATCTGGAGATCAGCTGCGACAGTCAGATTGCGCTCCCCATTCAGGAAGGTGAAGATGTCCTCATTCGCCGCTGCGATTACCACCTGAACCTCATTCACCCAAAAGATTACAGCTATTTCAACACATTAAGCTCCAAGCTCGGCTGGTCAAAAAAATTGTTCTGATTTTGCATACAGCACTTTACTGTATATAAAACCAGTTTATACTGTATACAAACACAGTTATGGTTTTTCATACAGGAAAACAATTATGCTGGCACAACTGACCATCAGCAACTTTGCCATTGTTCGTGAGCTTGAAATCGACTTCCATAGCGGAATGACGGCGATTACCGGTGAAACCGGTGCAGGTAAATCCATTGCCATTGATGCCCTCGGCTTGTGCCTCGGTGGTCGTGCAGAGGGGGATATGGTGCGCACAGGCGCCGCCCGTGCCGATCTCTGCGCCCGCTTCTCGTTAAAAGACACACCTGCCGCCCTGCGCTGGCTGGAAGCAAACCAGCTCGAAGACGGACGTGAGTGTTTACTTCGCCGCGTCATCAGCAGCGATGGCCGCTCCCGCGGTTTTATCAATGGTACAGCGGTTCCCCTCTCCCAGCTTCGCGAGCTGGGCCAGCTGCTCATCCAGATCCATGGTCAGCATGCGCACCAGCAGTTAATCAAACCCGAACAACAGAAAGCCCTGCTTGATGGCTACGCAGGTGAGTACGCGCTTACTCAACTCATGGCGGAGCACTATCGTCAGTGGCATCAAAGCTGCCGCGAACTTGCGCAGCATCAGCAGCAAAGCCAGGAGCGTACCGCGCGCGCCGAGCTGCTGGAATATCAGCTGAAAGAGCTGAACGAATTTAACCCGCAGGCGGGTGAATTTGAGCAAATCGACGAAGAGTACAAGCGTCTGGCCAACAGCGGTCAGCTGCTCTCCACCAGCCAGACTGCCCTTAACATGCTGGCGGATGGCGAAGACGTGAATTTGCAGAGCCAGCTGTACAACGTGCGTCAGCTTGTGACCGAACTGACCGGCATGGACAATAAGCTTTCTGGCGTACTGGAAATGCTGGAAGAGGCCGCGATTCAGATTTCAGAAGCCGGGGATGAGCTGCGCCACTACTGTGAACGTCTGGATCTCGACCCGAACCGTCTGTTCGAGCTTGAGCAACGCATCTCCCGTCAGATTTCACTGGCGCGTAAGCATCACGTTACCCCGGAAGAGCTGCCGAATTACTATCAGTCTCTGCTGGAGGAACAGCAGCAGTTGGACGATCAGGCCGATTCCCTTGAAACCTTGTCTCTGGCGGTTAATCTGCATCATCAGCAGGCGCTGGAAACGGCGAAACGGCTGCACGACGTGCGGCAACACTATGCGCAGGAGCTTAGCCAGCACATTACCGACAGCATGCATACGCTGGCGATGCCGCATGGGGTGTTCACCATAGATGTTCGCTTTGAAGAGAATCACCTGACGGCGGAAGGCGCAGACCGCGTAGAATTCCGCGTCACCACCAACCCGGGCCAGCCTTTGCAGGCAATTTCGAAAGTGGCTTCCGGTGGTGAACTGTCGCGTATCGCCCTGGCCATTCAGGTGATTACCGCCCGTAAAATGGAAACCCCGGCGTTGATTTTCGATGAAGTGGATGTGGGTATCAGCGGCCCGACCGCGGCCGTTGTCGGCAAACTGCTGCGTCAGTTGGGTGAATCGACGCAGGTCATGTGTGTGACTCACCTGCCGCAGGTCGCCGGATGTGGTCATCACCACTTTATCGTCAGCAAGGAAACCGATGGTGAAATGACGGAAACGCACATGAAGCCGCTGGATAAACGCTCACGCTTGCAGGAGCTGGCACGCTTGCTCGGCGGCAGTGAAGTCACTCGCAATACCCTCGCGAATGCGAAAGAACTGCTGGCGGCATAAACTTTTTCGGGATCTCAGGGTCATACAGAACAACAAAAACGCCGCCAGACCGGTTTCAAAGTGGGGCAAGGTCTATTATCATCGGCATATTACATATGAGCCGCGTACTGCTCGGGCCCGAAAAGGAATCAAATCACTATGCGCTGTAAAACGCTGACCGCTGCCGCAGCGGTTCTTCTGATGTTGACCGCAGGCTGTTCCACTCTGGAGAAAGTGGTTTACCGTCCTGACATCAACCAGGGGAACTACCTTACCCCTAACGATGTGTCCAAAATCCGCGTGGGTATGACACAACAGCAGGTCGCTTATGCCCTGGGAACCCCGATGATGTCCGATCCCTTCGGCACAAACACCTGGTTCTATGTATTCCGCCAGCAGCCTGGTCATGAAGATGTAACCCAGCAAACCCTGACGCTGACCTTCAGCAGTGCCGGCGTTCTGACCAACATCGACAACAAGCCTGCCCTGACCAAATAATCAGGCGTCAGCAACGCAAAAAGGTGCTCAATGAGCACCTTTTTTGTGTACATTTATTTGGCTACTTACCGGATTTCTCTGCTCGCTGACGGCGCAACTCTTTCGGGTCGGCAATCAGCGGACGATAGATTTCAACCCTGTCGCCCTCTTTCAGCACATCACCGAGCTTAACCGGACGGCTATAAATGCCGACTTTATTCTTCGCCAGGTCAATATCACGGCGAAGTTCAAGGATGCCGGAGGCCCGGATAGCCGCCTCAACGGTGGCACCCTCTTCAAGCATCACGCGCTGCAAATACTGCTTCTCCGGCAGCGCATACACCACCTCAACAGCAATCTTATGCGACACTGTAAACCTCTTTGGCGCGCGTGGTGAACGCCTGAACCATATTCGAGGCAAGCTCTTTAAAGATTCGGCCAAACGCCAGTTCGATCAGCTTATTGGTAAATTCAAAATCCAGATGAAACTCAATGCGGCAGGCGTCAGCGCTCAATGGCGTAAACTTCCACCCTCCCATCAGTTTTTTAAACGGACCATCCACCAGATGCATCAAAATACTCTGATTGCTCGTCAGGGTATTGCGCGTGGTGAACGTTTTGCTGATCCCCGCTTTGGAGACATCCACGGCCGCAGTCATCTGCGTCGGGCCGGATTCCAGCACCCGGCTACCGGTGCATCCTGGAATAAATTCCGGATAGGACTGAACGTCGTTCACTAACTGATACATTTGTTCCGCGCTGTAGGGAACAAGCGCAGTACGGCTAATCTGAGGCATAGCATTTTCCATGGTCACACAACAGACAAATAATAACATTTATCACCTGTTAAAAAAACGCTAAGCCTTATCTCGTGCTAATATAGCGCGTTAGACCTCACAGGACGCAATGAGGTGACTTTTTAAAATCAGATTACCGACGGCTTTACGACACTTATGACGAAGAAAAAAGCACATAAACCTGGTTCGGCGACCATTGCGCTTAACAAGCGTGCTCGCCACGAGTATTTCATCGAAGAAGAATTCGAGGCTGGCCTTGCGTTGCAGGGCTGGGAAGTAAAATCGCTGCGTGCCGGGAAAGCCAACATCGGCGACAGCTACGTGATCCTGAAAGACGGTGAGGCCTTCCTGTTCGGCGCGAACTTTACGCCGCTGACCGTCGCCTCTTCACATTACGTCTGCGATCCAACCCGCACCCGTAAGCTGCTGCTGAACAAGCGCGAACTGGAATCCCTCTACGGACGCATCAACCGTGAAGGCTTCACCGTGGTGGCACTCTCTTTGTACTGGAAAAACGCCTGGTGCAAAGTGAAAATCGGCGTGGCGAAAGGTAAGAAACAACACGACAAGCGTACTGATTTGAAAGCACGCGAGTGGCAGCTCGACAAAGCACGTATCATGAAAAACGCAGGACGTTGATTCTGCGCACTTATTGTACTATTCAATAAGTTAGCGTTTCGGGCTGGTGTCGAGGAAGTAAAATCTGGTATACTGAGTTCAACACTATTGGGGCTGATTCTGGATTCGACGGGATTTGCGAAACCCAAGGTGCATGCCGAGGGGCGGTTTGCCTCGTTAAAAGCCGCAAAAAAATAGTCGCAAACGACGAAAACTACGCTTTAGCAGCTTAATAACCTGCTAAGAGCCCTCTCTCCCTAGCTTCCGCTCTTAAGACGGGGATCAAAGAGAGGTCAAACCCAAAAGAGATCGCGTGGAAACCCTGCCTGGGGTTGAAGCGTTAAAACTAATCAGGCTAGTTCGTCAGTGGCGTGTTTGTCCGCAGCTGGCGTGCGAATGTAAAGACAAACTAAGCATGTAGTACCGAGGATGTAGAAATTTCGGACGCGGGTTCAACTCCCGCCAGCTCCACCAAATATTGATGTACTGAAGTTCAGTAAAGTCTACTAAGCCCGCACAGCACAAGCTCTGCGGGCTTTTTTACGTCTATTGTAGTCTAGTGAGAATTGCTGAGAACTTCGAGTTATGGCACCCTGAATGGGACCCACGAAAAAGGGTCCTAAAATTGAGGGTCCCAAACATGGCCAAAATCGCTAAGAAACTCACTGACACTGAAATCAAAAGCACCAAACCTGCCGAGAAAGAGGTTAACCTTTTTGACGGCGATGGTTTGCTGTTGCGAATCGCTCCCTTGGCGAAGGGAGGGAAGAAAAATTGGTATTTCAGATATGCAGTGCCTGTGACCAAAAAGCGAACTAAGGTGAGCTTAGGAACCTATCCTCACCTTACACTTGCGAAGGCACGAGCTTTACGTGATGAATACTTGTCGTTGCTTGCAAATGGTATAGACCCCCAAGTTCATAACACCCAAAAAACCAATGCACTGAAAGAAGCCACGGAACATACATTTCAAGCAGTAGCCAAGAAGTGGCTTGATGAGAAAGTCAAAACGTCAGGCATCTCCCAAGATCATGCTAACGACATCTGGCGAAGCCTAGAGAGAAATATCTTTCCCACATTGGGTGATACCCCCATTAAGGAGATTCGCCCTAAAATGCTTAAACAGCATTTAGAACCTATAGAAAAACGAGGTGTCCTTGAAACACTTCGCCGCATCATATCCCGCCTGAATGAAATTTTCCGCTATGCAGCAACAGAAGAACTCATAGAATTCAACCCGGCAGACAATCTGGGGCAACGGTTCAGCAAGCCAAAAAAACAGAATATGCCAGCATTACCCCCTTCCGAACTCCCTCGCTTCCTGGTTGCTCTAAACAATGCTTCTATCCGTTTGGAAACAAGGCTACTGATTGAGTGGCAACTTCTCACATGGGTTCGCCCAGGTGAAGTGACCTGCCCCCACGATTAGATACAACACTCAGTTAGTAACGCCGGAATCTTCATTCTCAGAATGACCCTTTCTCCAGCCCGCTGCAAATTCAGACGGTGTCTGATA
>NZ_JBMKHN010000028.1:0-26266 GCF_049238425.1 Enterobacter cloacae complex sp. IR5401
AAGATGGTTGTGACTCTGATCCACCCAATCGCGATGGACGACGGTCTGCGTTTCGCAATCCGTGAAGGCGGCCGTACCGTTGGCGCGGGCGTTGTTGCTAAAGTTCTGGGCTAATTAATTATCCCTGAAATAAAAAGGACGCTTCGGCGTCCTTTTTTGTTTTCTACCGTAAAGTCGCTGTCATAAAAATTCGCATTTTTTGTCTTCTCCCGCCACGTATTCCGGCGCCTGTGCTATTGTAATCATAACCATTCTCACTTACACTTTGCGCATATTTTGAACGGGAGTCTTTATGTACGTTTGTTTATGTAATGGTGTAAGCGACAAAAAAATTCGTCAGGCCGTTCGCCAGTTTCAACCACAATCTTTCCAGCAGCTTCGCAAGTTTGTTCCGGTGGGAAATCAATGCGGTAAATGCGTTCGCGCAGCGCGTGAGATCATGCAGGACGAACTGATGCAGATCCCGGAATTCAAAGAGATCGCGTAAGCCTCTATCTTTTTTTTGACATCCCCGTAGCCCGATCTACGCTTCAATGAGTGGAAGCGGAGGGACTATATAATGAAAGGTGATGTTAAAATCATAAGTTATCTCAATAAATTATTGGGAAATGAGCTTGTCGCAATCAATCAGTATTTTCTCCATGCAAGAATGTTCAAAAACTGGGGACTGACTCGCCTCAACGATGTTGAATACCATGAGTCCATTGATGAAATGAAACACGCCGATAAATACATTGAGCGTATTTTATTCCTCGAAGGCATTCCTAACCTACAGGATCTCGGAAAACTGGGCATCGGAGAAGATGTCGAAGAGATGCTGCGTTCTGATCTCCGGCTGGAGCTGGAGGGTGCAAAAGACCTGCGTGAAGCCATTGCCTATGCGGACAGCGTACATGACTACGTCAGCCGCGATATGATGATCCAGATCCTGGCCGATGAAGAAGGGCACATCGACTGGCTTGAGACCGAACTGGATCTCATTAGCAAAATTGGCCTACAGAACTACCTTCAGTCTCAGATCAAAGTGGAAAGTTAATCAGGCTTTCCCAGCCAACGCATAAACCCGCTGCCGCCAGAAATGGCCCAAAAGGCAGTGGGTTTTTTAATGCCTGCTTATCAGGAGTAAACAACGAGAAAGCAACCAGATACAGCAGAGCCATTAACGCGGCTACGAGTGCCAGTACTGGCAGTACACACCAGCCATGCCATGCCCCCAGCGCCGCCAGATATTTTATGTCGCCATATCCCATACCTTCACGTCGGCAGATGAGCCGATATCCCCAATAGATAACGGCGAATCCGGCGTATCCTGCCATCGCACCCACCACCGCGCTCGGCAAAAAATCAGGATGGAGGCAGAGCTGGTAAAGCAGGCCGGTCCATAGCAGCGGGCAAAGAAATTTATCGGGAAGAAGCCCCGTGCGAATATCGGTGCGAACAAGCAAGGCCGATAAAGCAAAATAGATCAGCAGAAAGGGGAGGGACAGTAGCATAGCGAAAGCCTCAAAACGGTTTGAGCGCATACTCGTAATAATCTACATGTCAGGCAATGTGCAAAAACAGCAATTGCGTAGCGGCTTCAGACGAAGAGTTGAGAAGGGATACTTTGCATAAAAAAATGCGAGGCCTTACGCAGAGTACGTCTTTAGCGCTTAATTTCTAAACGGCACTTGCGTCTTCCCCAGATTTACGTATAATGCGCGGGCTTGTCGTAATTGACGGCGGGTTCAATCTGAACCAGAGTAGCTCACTTTGTTACTCAACAATGCTCCCAATTGGGGAGCTACGTAAGAACGGTTACACTCTCCCATCAATCGTAATGGGTTTGAGGAGTAATCATTTTCGTTTATAAAATAATTGGAGCTCTGGTCTCATGCAGAACCAAAGAATCCGTATCCGCCTTAAAGCGTTTGATCATCGTCTGATCGATCAATCAACCGCGGAAATCGTCGAGACTGCTAAGCGCACTGGTGCGCAAGTCCGTGGTCCGATCCCGCTGCCGACCCGCAAAGAGCGCTTTACCGTTCTGATCTCTCCGCACGTTAACAAAGATGCGCGTGATCAGTACGAAATCCGCACTCACAAGCGTCTGGTTGACATCGTTGAGCCAACTGAGAAAACCGTTGATGCTCTGATGCGTCTGGATCTGGCTGCCGGTGTAGACGTGCAGATCAGCCTGGGTTAATCAGGTCATCGAGCGATTGAGAGGTTGAAACAATGATTGGTTTAGTCGGTAAAAAAGTGGGTATGACCCGCATCTTCACTGAAGATGGCGTTTCTATCCCAGTAACCGTAATCGAAGTTGAAGCAAACCGCGTTACTCAGGTTAAAGATCTGGCTAACGATGGCTACCGCGCTATTCAGGTTACCACTGGTGCTAAAAAAGCTAACCGTGTAACCAAACCAGAAGCGGGTCACTTCGCTAAAGCTGGCGTTGAAGCTGGCCGTGGTCTGTGGGAATTCCGTCTTGCTGAAGGCGAAGAGTTCACCGTAGGTCAGGACATTAGCGTTGAGCTGTTTGCTGACGTTAAAAAAGTTGACGTAACCGGTACCTCTAAAGGTAAAGGTTTTGCTGGTACCGTTAAGCGCTGGAACTTCCGTACCCAGGACGCTACTCACGGTAACTCCTTGTCTCACCGCGTTCCGGGTTCTATCGGTCAGAACCAGACTCCGGGCAAAGTGTTCAAAGGCAAGAAAATGGCAGGTCAGCTGGGCAACGAACGTGTAACCGTTCAGAGCCTGGACGTAGTACGTGTTGACGCTGAGCGCAACCTGCTGCTGGTTAAAGGTGCGGTCCCGGGTGCAACCGGTAGCGACCTGATCGTTAAACCAGCTGTGAAGGCGTAAGGGGATAGCAATGGAATTAGTATTGAAAGACGCGCAGAGCGCGCTGACTGTTTCCGAAACTACCTTCGGTCGTGATTTCAACGAAGCGCTGGTTCACCAGGTTGTTGTTGCTTATGCAGCTGGTGCTCGTCAGGGTACTCGTGCTCAGAAGACTCGTGCTGAAGTAACTGGTTCAGGCAAAAAGCCATGGCGCCAGAAAGGTACCGGCCGTGCGCGTTCAGGTTCTATCAAGAGCCCGATCTGGCGTTCAGGTGGCGTGACCTTCGCTGCGCGTCCACAGGACCACAGTCAAAAAGTTAACAAAAAGATGTACCGCGGCGCGCTGAAAAGCATTCTGTCCGAACTGGTACGTCAGGATCGTCTGATCGTTGTCGAGAAGTTCTCTGTTGAAGCGCCTAAAACTAAGCTGCTGGCACAGAAACTGAAAGACATGGCTCTGGAAGATGTGCTGATCATCACCGGTGAGCTGGACGAGAACCTGTTCCTGGCCGCGCGTAACCTGCACAAGGTTGACGTACGCGACGCGACTGGTATCGACCCGGTTAGCCTGATCGCCTTCGACAAAGTCGTAATGACTGCTGATGCTGTTAAGCAAGTTGAGGAGATGCTGGCATGATTCGTGAAGAACGTCTGCTGAAGGTGCTGCGCGCACCGCACGTTTCTGAAAAAGCGTCTACTGCGATGGAAAAAACAAACACCATCGTTCTCAAAGTTGCTAAAGACGCGACCAAAGCAGAGATCAAAGCTGCTGTGCAGAAACTGTTTGAAGTCGAAGTCGAAGTCGTTAACACCCTGGTAGTTAAAGGGAAAGTTAAACGTCACGGACAGCGTATCGGTCGTCGTAGCGACTGGAAAAAAGCTTACGTCACCCTGAAAGAAGGCCAGAACCTGGACTTCGTTGGCGGCGCTGAGTAAGTCGGAGGAGTAATACAATGGCAGTTGTTAAATGTAAACCGACATCTCCGGGTCGTCGCCACGTAGTTAAAGTGGTTAACCCTGAGCTGCACAAGGGCAAACCTTTTGCTCCGTTGCTGGAAAAAAACAGCAAATCCGGTGGTCGTAACAACAATGGCCGTATCACCACTCGTCACATCGGTGGTGGCCACAAGCAGGCTTATCGTATTGTTGACTTCAAACGCAACAAAGACGGTATCCCAGCAGTTGTTGAGCGTCTTGAGTACGATCCGAACCGTTCCGCGAACATCGCGCTGGTTCTGTACAAAGATGGCGAACGCCGTTACATCCTGGCCCCTAAAGGCCTCAAAGCTGGCGACCAGATTCAGTCTGGCGTTGATGCTGCAATCAAAGCAGGCAACACCCTGCCGATGCGCAATATCCCGGTTGGTTCTACCGTTCATAACGTAGAAATGAAACCAGGTAAAGGCGGTCAGCTGGCGCGTTCCGCGGGTACTTACGTTCAGATCGTTGCGCGTGACGGTGCTTATGTCACCCTGCGTCTGCGTTCTGGTGAAATGCGTAAAGTCGAAGCAGACTGCCGCGCTACTCTGGGCGAAGTTGGCAATGCTGAGCATATGCTGCGCGTTCTGGGTAAAGCTGGTGCTGCACGCTGGCGTGGTGTTCGTCCTACCGTTCGCGGTACTGCGATGAACCCAGTCGACCACCCACATGGTGGTGGTGAAGGTCGTAACTTTGGTAAGCACCCGGTAACTCCGTGGGGCGTTCAGACCAAAGGTAAGAAGACCCGCAGCAACAAGCGTACTGATAAATTTATCGTACGTCGCCGTAGCAAATAATTTTAGAGGATAAGCCATGCCACGTTCTCTCAAGAAAGGTCCTTTTATTGACCTGCACTTGCTGAAGAAGGTAGAGAAAGCGGTGGAAAGCGGAGACAAGAAGCCCCTGCGCACTTGGTCCCGTCGTTCAACGATCTTTCCTAACATGATCGGTTTGACCATCGCTGTCCATAATGGTCGTCAGCACGTTCCAGTCTTTGTTACCGACGAAATGGTTGGTCACAAACTGGGTGAATTCGCACCGACTCGTACTTATCGCGGCCACGCTGCTGATAAAAAAGCGAAGAAGAAATAAGGTAGGAGGAAGAGATGGAAACTTTAGCTCAACATCGCCATGCTCGTTCTTCTGCACAGAAGGTTCGCCTTGTTGCTGACCTGATTCGCGGTAAGAAAGTGTCGCAGGCCCTGGACATCCTGACCTATACCAACAAGAAAGCTGCGGTATTGGTCAAGAAAGTACTGGAATCTGCCATTGCTAACGCTGAACACAACGATGGCGCTGACATCGACGATCTGAAAGTCGCGAAAATTTTCGTAGATGAAGGCCCAAGCATGAAGCGCATTATGCCGCGTGCGAAAGGTCGTGCAGATCGCATCCTGAAGCGCACCAGCCACATTACTGTGGTTGTGTCCGATCGCTGAGACTCTGGAGACTAGCAATGGGTCAGAAAGTACATCCTAATGGTATTCGCCTGGGTATTGTAAAACCATGGAACTCTACCTGGTTTGCGAACACCAAAGAATTCGCTGACAACCTGGACAGCGATTTTAAAGTACGTCAGTACCTGACTAAGGAACTGGCTAAAGCGTCTGTATCTCGTATCGTTATCGAGCGTCCAGCTAAGAGCATCCGTGTGACTATTCACACTGCTCGCCCTGGCATCGTTATCGGTAAGAAAGGCGAAGACGTAGAAAAACTGCGCAAGGTCGTAGCGGATATCGCTGGCGTTCCTGCACAGATCAATATCGCTGAAGTTCGTAAGCCTGAACTGGACGCTAAATTGGTTGCTGACAGCATCACTTCTCAGCTGGAACGTCGTGTTATGTTCCGTCGTGCTATGAAGCGTGCTGTACAGAACGCAATGCGTCTGGGCGCTAAAGGTATCAAAGTTGAAGTTAGCGGCCGTCTGGGCGGCGCGGAAATCGCACGTACCGAATGGTACCGCGAAGGTCGCGTACCGCTGCACACTCTGCGTGCTGACATCGACTACAACACCTCTGAAGCGCACACCACTTACGGTGTAATCGGCGTTAAGGTATGGATCTTCAAAGGTGAGATCCTGGGTGGTATGGCTGCTGTTGAACAACCGGAAAAACCGGCTGCTCAACCTAAAAAGCAGCAGCGTAAAGGCCGTAAATAAGGAGCGTCGCTGATGTTACAACCAAAGCGTACAAAATTCCGTAAAGTGCACAAAGGCCGCAACCGTGGTCTGGCGCAGGGTACGGATGTTAGCTTCGGCACTTTCGGTCTGAAAGCTGTTGGCCGTGGTCGTCTGACTGCACGTCAGATCGAAGCAGCACGTCGTGCAATGACCCGTGCAGTTAAGCGTCAAGGTAAGATCTGGATCCGTGTATTCCCGGACAAACCGATCACCGAGAAGCCACTGGAAGTTCGTATGGGTAAAGGTAAAGGTAACGTGGAGTACTGGGTTGCCTTGATCCAACCGGGCAAAGTCCTTTATGAAATGGACGGTGTTCCGGAAGAGCTGGCCCGTGAAGCCTTCGGCCTGGCAGCAGCGAAACTGCCTATCAAAACCACCTTTGTAACTAAGACGGTGATGTAATGAAAGCAAAAGAGCTGCGTGAAAAAAGCGTTGAAGAGCTGAACGCTGAGCTGCTGAACCTGCTGCGTGAGCAGTTCAACCTGCGTATGCAGGCTGCAAGTGGCCAGCTGCAACAGACTCACCTGCTGAAGCAAGTGCGTCGCAATGTTGCGCGCGTTAAGACTTTACTGACTCAGAAGGCGGGTGCGTAATGACCGATAAAATCCGTACTCTGCAAGGTCGTGTTGTTAGCGATAAAATGGAGAAATCCATTGTTGTAGCTATCGAACGTTTTGTGAAACACCCGATCTACGGTAAATTCATCAAGCGTACGACCAAACTGCACGTACATGACGAGAACAACGAATGTGGTATCGGCGACAAGGTTGAAATCCGTGAATGCCGTCCACTGTCCAAGACTAAGTCCTGGACGCTGGTTCGCGTTGTAGAGAAAGCGGTTCTGTAATAGAGTACGCATTCTCAATACGAATAAACGGCTCAGCGATGAGCCGTTTATTTTTTCTACCCATATTGCAGAAGCGGTGTTATAATGCCGCGCCCTCGATATGGGGCTTTTTAACGGCTCTGATTTTAGAGTCTCAGGTAGTAGTTGACATTAGCGGAGCACTAAAATGATCCAAGAACAGACTATGCTGAACGTCGCCGACAACTCCGGTGCACGTCGCGTAATGTGTATCAAGGTTCTGGGTGGCTCGCACCGTCGCTACGCAGGCGTAGGCGACATCATCAAGATCACCATCAAGGAAGCAATTCCACGTGGTAAGGTCAAAAAAGGTGATGTGCTGAAGGCGGTAGTGGTGCGCACCAAGAAGGGTGTTCGTCGCCCTGACGGTTCTGTCATTCGCTTCGATGGTAATGCATGCGTTATTTTAAACAATAACAGCGAGCAGCCTATCGGCACGCGTATCTTTGGGCCGGTAACTCGTGAACTTCGTACTGAGAAGTTCATGAAAATTATCTCTCTGGCACCAGAAGTACTCTAAGGAGCGAATCATGGCAGCGAAAATCCGTCGTGATGACGAAGTTATCGTGTTAACCGGTAAAGATAAAGGTAAACGCGGTAAAGTAAAAAATGTTCTGTCTTCCGGCAAACTCGTCGTTGAAGGTATCAACCTGGTTAAGAAACATCAGAAGCCGGTTCCGGCCCTGAACCAACCAGGCGGCATCGTTGAAAAAGAAGCTGCTATTCAGGTTTCTAACGTTGCAATCTTCAATGCGGCTACCGGTAAGGCTGACCGTGTAGGCTTTAGATTCGAAGACGGTAAAAAAGTCCGTTTCTTCAAGTCTAACAGCGAAACTATCAAGTAATTTGGAGTAGTACGATGGCGAAACTGCATGATTACTACAAAGACGAAGTAGTTAACAAACTCATGACTGAGTTTAACTACAATTCTGTCATGCAAGTCCCTCGGGTCGAGAAGATCACCCTGAACATGGGTGTTGGTGAAGCGATCGCTGACAAGAAACTGCTGGATAACGCAGCAGCTGACCTGACAGCAATCTCCGGTCAAAAACCGCTGATCACCAAAGCACGCAAATCTGTTGCAGGCTTCAAAATCCGTCAGGGCTATCCGATCGGCTGTAAAGTAACTCTGCGTGGCGAACGCATGTGGGAGTTCCTTGAGCGCCTGATCACTATTGCTGTTCCACGTATCCGTGACTTCCGTGGCTTGTCCGCTAAGTCTTTCGACGGTCGTGGTAACTACAGCATGGGTGTCCGTGAGCAGATCATCTTCCCAGAAATCGACTACGATAAAGTCGACCGCGTGCGTGGTTTGGATATTACCATTACCACTACTGCGAAATCTGATGAAGAAGGCCGTGCTCTGCTGGCTGCCTTTGACTTCCCGTTCCGCAAGTAAGGTAGGGTTACTGAATGGCTAAGCAATCAATGAAAGCACGCGAAGTAAAGCGCGTAGCTTTAGCTGATAAATTCTTCGCTAAACGCGCTGAACTGAAAGCGATCATTTCTGATGTGAACGCTTCCGACGAAGATCGTTGGAATGCGGTTCTCAAGCTGCAGTCTCTGCCGCGTGATTCCAGCCCGTCTCGTCAGCGTAACCGCTGTCGTCAAACAGGTCGTCCACATGGTTATGTGGGCAAGTTTGGGTTGAGCCGTATCAAACTGCGTGAAGCCGCCATGCGCGGTGAAGTACCAGGCTTGAAAAAGGCTAGCTGGTAATTACCAATTGAATCACGGGAGTAAAGACAGATGAGCATGCAAGATCCGATCGCGGATATGCTGACCCGTATCCGTAACGGTCAGGCCGCGAACAAAGTTGCGGTCACCATGCCTTCCGCCAAGCTGAAAGTGGCAATTGCCAACGTGCTGAAGGAAGAAGGTTTTATCGAAGATTTTAAAGTTGAAGGCGACACCAAGCCGGAACTGGAACTTACTCTCAAGTATTTCCAGGGTAAAGCTGTTGTAGAAAGCATTCAGCGTGTCAGCCGCCCAGGCCTGCGCATCTATAAGAAAAAAGATGAGCTGCCAAAAGTAATGGCTGGTCTTGGTATCGCAGTTGTTTCTACCTCTAAAGGTGTTATGACTGATCGTGCAGCGCGCCAGGCTGGTCTTGGTGGCGAAATTATCTGCTACGTAGCCTAATCGGAGGAAAGAATGTCTCGTGTTGCTAAAGCACCGGTCGTTATTCCTGCCGGCGTTGATGTAAAAATCGACGGTCAGGTTATTACGATCAAAGGTAAAAACGGCGAGCTGACTCGTACCCTCAACAAAGCTGTTGAAGTTAAACATGCAGATAACGCTCTGACCTTCGGTCCACGTGATGGTTTCGTGGATGGATGGGCTCAGGCTGGTACCGCGCGTGCCCTGCTGAACTCAATGGTTGTTGGTGTTACCGAAGGCTTCACTAAAAAGCTTCAGCTGGTTGGTGTAGGTTATCGTGCAGCTATCAAAGGGAATGCAGTAGGCCTGTCTCTGGGCTTCTCACACCCTGTTGAGCATCCGCTGCCGGCCGGTATCACTGCAGAATGCCCGACTCAGACTGAAATCGTGCTGAAAGGCGCTGATAAACAGCTGATCGGTCAGGTTGCAGCAGATCTGCGCGCCTACCGTCGTCCTGAGCCTTATAAAGGCAAGGGTGTTCGTTACGCCGACGAAGTCGTGCGTACCAAAGAGGCTAAGAAGAAGTAAGGTAACACTATGGATAAGAAATCTGCTCGTATCCGTCGTGCGACCCGCGCACGCCGCAAGCTCAAAGAGCTGGGTGCAACTCGCCTGGTGGTACATCGTACCCCGCGTCATATTTACGCACAGGTAATTGCACCGAACGGTTCTGAAGTTCTGGTAGCTGCTTCTACTGTAGAAAAAGCTATCTCAGAACAATTGAAGTATACCGGTAACAAAGACGCCGCAGCAGCTGTAGGTAAAGCTGTCGCTGAACGCGCTCTGGAAAAAGGCATCAGCAATGTTTCCTTTGACCGTTCCGGGTTCCAATATCATGGTCGTGTCCAGGCACTGGCAGATGCTGCCCGTGAAGCTGGCCTTCAGTTCTAAGGTAGAGGTGTAAGATGGCTCACATCGAAAAACAGGCTGGCGAACTGCAGGAAAAGCTGATCGCGGTAAACCGCGTATCTAAAACCGTTAAAGGTGGTCGTATTTTCTCCTTCACAGCTCTGACTGTAGTGGGTGATGGCAACGGTCGCGTTGGTTTTGGTTACGGTAAAGCGCGTGAAGTTCCAGCAGCGATCCAGAAAGCGATGGAAAAAGCCCGTCGCAATATGATTAACGTCGCGCTGAACAACGGTACCCTGCAACACCCAGTTAAAGGTGTTCACACGGGTTCTCGTGTATTCATGCAGCCAGCTTCCGAAGGTACCGGTATCATCGCCGGTGGTGCAATGCGCGCCGTTCTGGAAGTTGCTGGAGTTCATAACGTTCTGGCTAAAGCATATGGTTCCACCAACCCGATCAACGTGGTTCGTGCAACTATTGATGGCCTGGAAAATATGAATTCTCCAGAAATGGTCGCTGCCAAGCGTGGTAAATCCGTTGAAGAAATTCTGGGGTAATTGACCATGGCAAAGACTATTAAAATCACTCAAACCCGCAGTGCAATCGGTCGTCTGCCGAAACACAAGGCAACGCTGCTTGGCCTGGGTCTGCGTCGTATTGGTCATACCGTTGAGCGCGAGGATACTCCTGCTGTTCGTGGTATGGTCAACGCGGTTTACTTCATGGTTAAAGTTGAGGAGTAAGAGATGCGTTTAAATACTCTGTCTCCGGCCGAAGGCTCTAAAAAGGCGGGTAAACGCCTGGGTCGTGGTATCGGTTCTGGCCTCGGCAAAACCGGTGGTCGTGGTCACAAAGGTCAGAACTCTCGTTCTGGCGGTGGCGTACGTCGCGGTTTCGAGGGTGGCCAGATGCCACTGTACCGTCGTCTGCCGAAGTTCGGCTTCACCTCTCGCAAAGCAGCGATCACAGCGGAAATCCGTCTGTCTGACCTGGCGAAAGTTGAAGGCGGCGTTGTAGACCTGAACACGCTGAAAGCGGCTAACATTATCGGTATCCAGATCGAGTTCGCGAAAGTGATCCTGGCTGGTGAAGTTTCTACTCCGGTAACTGTTCGTGGCCTGCGTGTTACTAAAGGTGCTCGTGCTGCTATCGAAGCTGCTGGCGGTAAAATTGAGGAATAAGTAGCAGATGGCTAAGCAACCGGGATTAGATTTTCAAAGTGCCAAAGGTGGATTTGGCGAGCTGAAACGCAGACTGCTGTTTGTAATCGGCGCGCTGATTGTGTTCCGTATTGGCTCTTTTATTCCGATCCCTGGTATTGATGCCGCTGTACTTGCCAAACTGCTTGAGCAACAGCGAGGCACCATCATTGAAATGTTCAACATGTTCTCTGGTGGTGCTCTCAGCCGTGCTTCTATTTTCGCACTGGGTATTATGCCGTACATTTCGGCATCAATTATTATCCAGCTGCTGACGGTCGTTCATCCGGCCCTGGCAGAGTTGAAGAAAGAAGGGGAGTCTGGACGTCGTAAGATTAGCCAGTACACCCGTTACGGCACTCTGGTGCTGGCAATATTCCAGTCGATCGGTATTGCTACCGGTCTTCCGAATATGCCTGGTATGCAGGGCCTGGTATTAAACCCAGGCTTTGCATTCTATTTCACCGCTGTTGTAAGTCTGGTCACAGGGACCATGTTCCTGATGTGGCTCGGCGAACAGATTACTGAACGAGGTATCGGTAACGGTATCTCAATCATTATCTTCGCCGGTATCGTTGCGGGTCTCCCGCCGGCCATCGCCCATACTATCGAGCAAGCGCGTCAAGGCGACCTGCACTTCCTCCTGTTGCTGTTGGTTGCAGTATTAGTATTTGCAGTGACGTTCTTTGTTGTCTTCGTTGAACGTGGTCAACGCCGCATTGTGGTGAACTACGCTAAACGTCAGCAGGGTCGTCGTGTCTATGCTGCACAGAGCACACATTTACCGCTGAAAGTGAATATGGCGGGGGTTATCCCGGCTATCTTCGCTTCCAGTATTATTCTGTTCCCGGCAACCATCGCGTCATGGTTCGGGGGCGGTACTGGTTGGAACTGGCTGACAACAATTTCGCTGTATTTGCAGCCTGGGCAACCACTTTATGTGTTACTCTATGCGTCTGCGATCATCTTCTTCTGTTTCTTCTACACGGCGTTGGTCTTCAACCCGCGTGAAACAGCAGATAACCTGAAGAAGTCCGGTGCATTTGTACCAGGAATTCGTCCGGGAGAGCAAACGGCGAAGTATATCGATAAAGTAATGACTCGCCTGACTTTGGTTGGTGCGCTTTATATTACTTTTATCTGCCTGATCCCGGAGTTCATGCGTGATGCAATGAAAGTACCGTTCTACTTCGGTGGGACCTCACTGCTTATCGTTGTTGTCGTGATTATGGACTTTATGGCTCAAGTGCAAACTCTGATGATGTCCAGTCAGTATGAGTCTGCATTGAAGAAGGCGAACCTGAAAGGCTACGGCCGCTAACTGGTCGCCTGAGAAGTTACGGAGAGTAAAAATGAAAGTTCGTGCTTCCGTCAAGAAATTATGCCGTAACTGCAAAATCGTTAAGCGTGATGGTGTCATCCGTGTGATTTGCAGTGCCGAGCCGAAGCATAAACAGCGCCAAGGCTGATTATTTCGCATATTTTTCTTGCAAAGTTGGGTTGAGCTGGCTAGATTAGCCAGCCAATCTTTTGTATGTCTGTACGTTTCCATTTGAGTATCCTGAAAACGGGCTTTTCAGCATGGTGCGTACATATTAAATAGTAGGAGTGCATAGTGGCCCGTATAGCAGGCATTAACATTCCTGATCAGAAACATGCTGTGATCGCATTAACTTCGATCTACGGCGTCGGCAAGACCCGTTCTAAAGCCATTCTGGCTGCAGCGGGTATCGCTGAAGATGTTAAGATCAGTGAGCTGTCTGAAGAACAAATCGACACGCTGCGTGACGAAGTTGCCAAATTTGTCGTTGAAGGTGATCTGCGCCGTGAAATCAGCATGAGCATCAAGCGCCTGATGGATCTTGGTTGCTATCGCGGTTTGCGTCATCGTCGTGGTCTGCCAGTACGCGGTCAGCGTACTAAGACCAACGCACGTACCCGTAAGGGTCCGCGCAAACCGATCAAGAAATAATCGGGGTGATTGAATAATGGCAAAGGCACCAGTTCGTGCACGTAAACGTGTAAGAAAACAAGTCTCTGACGGCGTGGCTCATATCCATGCTTCTTTCAACAACACCATCGTTACTATTACTGATCGTCAGGGTAACGCATTGGGTTGGGCAACAGCCGGTGGTTCCGGTTTCCGTGGTTCTCGCAAATCCACTCCGTTCGCAGCTCAGGTTGCAGCAGAGCGTTGCGCTGAAGCCGTAAAAGAATACGGCATCAAGAATCTGGAAGTTATGGTTAAAGGTCCGGGTCCGGGTCGTGAATCTACTGTTCGCGCTCTGAACGCCGCTGGTTTCCGCATCACGAATATTACTGATGTGACTCCGATCCCTCATAACGGTTGTCGTCCGCCGAAAAAACGTCGCGTATAACGCTCGTTTTTTAGGTTAGTTGGAGATAGAAAATGGCAAGATATTTGGGTCCTAAGCTCAAGCTGAGCCGTCGTGAGGGCACCGACTTATTCCTTAAGTCTGGCGTTCGCGCGATCGATACCAAGTGTAAAATTGAACAAGCTCCTGGCCAGCACGGTGCGCGTAAACCGCGTCTGTCTGACTATGGTGTGCAGTTGCGTGAAAAGCAAAAAGTTCGCCGTATCTACGGTGTGCTGGAGCGTCAGTTCCGTAACTACTATAAAGAAGCAGCACGTCTGAAAGGCAACACAGGTGAAAACCTGCTGGCTCTGCTGGAAGGTCGTCTGGACAACGTTGTATACCGTATGGGCTTCGGCGCGACTCGTGCTGAATCACGCCAGCTGGTTAGCCATAAAGCAATCATGGTAAACGGTCGTGTTGTTAACATCGCTTCTTATCAGGTTAAAGCGAATGACGTTGTTAGCATTCGTGAGAAAGCGAAAAAGCAATCTCGCGTGAAAGCCGCTCTGGAGCTGGCTGAGCAGCGTGAAAAGCCAACCTGGCTGGAAGTTGATGCTGGCAAGATGGAAGGTACGTTCAAGCGTCAGCCGGAACGTTCTGATCTGTCTGCGGACATTAACGAACACCTGATCGTCGAGCTTTACTCCAAGTAAAGCTTAGTACCAAAGAGAGGACACAATGCAGGGTTCTGTGACAGAGTTTCTAAAACCGCGCCTGGTAGATATCGAGCAAGTGAGTTCGACGCACGCCAAGGTGACCCTTGAGCCTTTAGAGCGTGGCTTTGGCCATACTCTGGGTAACGCACTGCGCCGTATTCTGCTCTCATCGATGCCGGGTTGCGCGGTGACCGAGGTTGAGATTGATGGTGTACTTCATGAGTACAGCACCAAAGAAGGCGTTCAGGAAGATATCCTTGAAATCCTGCTCAACCTGAAAGGGCTGGCGGTGAGAGTTCAGGGTAAAGATGAAGTTATTCTTACTCTGAATAAATCTGGCATTGGCCCTGTGACTGCAGCCGACATCACCCACGACGGTGATGTTGAAATCGTCAAGCCGCAGCACGTGATCTGCCACCTGACCGATGAGAACGCAGCTATTAGCATGCGTATCAAAGTTCAGCGCGGTCGTGGTTATGTGCCGGCTTCTGCCCGAATTCATTCGGAAGAAGATGAGCGCCCAATCGGCCGTCTGCTGGTCGACGCATGCTACAGCCCTGTAGAGCGTATTGCCTACAATGTTGAAGCAGCGCGTGTAGAACAGCGTACCGACCTGGACAAGCTGGTCATCGAAATGGAAACCAATGGCACAATCGATCCTGAAGAGGCGATTCGTCGTGCGGCAACCATCCTGGCAGAACAACTGGAAGCTTTCGTTGACTTACGTGATGTACGTCAGCCGGAAGTGAAAGAAGAGAAACCAGAATTCGATCCGATCCTGCTGCGCCCTGTTGACGATCTGGAATTGACTGTCCGCTCTGCTAACTGCCTCAAGGCAGAAGCTATCCACTATATCGGTGATCTGGTACAGCGTACCGAGGTTGAGTTGCTGAAAACGCCGAACCTGGGTAAAAAATCTCTTACCGAGATTAAAGACGTGCTGGCTTCACGTGGTCTGTCTCTGGGCATGCGCCTGGAAAACTGGCCACCGGCAAGCATTGCTGACGAGTAACCGGATCACAGGTTAAGGTTTTACTGAGAAGGATAAGGTCATGCGCCATCGTAAGAGTGGTCGTCAACTGAACCGCAACAGCAGCCATCGCCAGGCTATGTTCCGCAACATGGCAGGTTCACTGGTTCGTCATGAAATCATCAAGACGACCCTGCCTAAAGCGAAAGAGCTGCGTCGCGTAGTTGAGCCGCTGATTACTCTTGCCAAGACTGACAGCGTTGCTAATCGTCGTCTGGCATTCGCCCGTACTCGTGATAACGAGATCGTGGCAAAACTGTTTAACGAACTGGGCCCGCGTTTCGCGAGCCGTGCCGGTGGTTACACTCGCATTCTGAAGTGTGGCTTCCGTGCAGGCGACAACGCGCCGATGGCTTACATCGAGCTGGTTGATCGTTCAGAGAAAGCAGAAGCTGCTGCAGAGTAATCTGTAGTAACGTAAAAAAACCCGCCTCGGCGGGTTTTTTTATATCCGCAGAATCTCCACTTATCTACAATGTCTGTATCTTTTCTGCTCACCCCCTGGAGTTCATTATGTGGTTGCTCGATCAGTGGGCTGAACGCCATATTTGCGATGCCCAAAACAAAGGCGAGTTCGAAAATCTTCCCGGCAGCGGTGAGCCGCTGATTCTGGACGATGATTCACATATTCCCCCTGAATTACGGGCCGGTTATCGCTTACTGAAAAACGCAGGTTGTTTACCGCCTGAGCTTCAGCAACGTAATGAAGCCGTCGAGCTTGCCGATCTGCTTAAAGGCATTCATAAGAATGACCCGCGGTACTCTGAAATCAGTCGTCGGTTGGCGCTCATCGAGCTAAAACTGCGCCAGACGGGAATGAATACTGACTTTTTGCATGGTGAGTACAGTGAAAGGTTAATACAAAAAATAAACAAGGAGTAGCCATGTACCGCATAGGTGAACTTGCGAAGCTTGCTAACGTAACGCCGGATACTATCCGCTACTACGAAAAGCAGCAGATGATCGATCATGAGGTCAGAACGGAAGGTGGATTTCGCCTTTATACGGATAACGACCTGCAACGCCTTCGTTTTATCCGCTATGCACGGCAACTCGGCTTCACGCTGGAGTCGATCCGTGAACTGCTGTCGATCCGTATCGATCCTGAACATCATACGTGTCAGGAATCTAAAAGCATCGTTCAGGCCCGGCTGGATGAAGTTGAAGGACGCATTCAGGAACTGCAAGCCATGCAGCGATCTCTGCAAAGGTTAAATGACGCGTGCTGCGGTACCGCTCACAGCAGTGTTTATTGCTCAATACTGGAAGCACTTGAACAGGGTGCCAGTAGTGAAACTCAGGGTTGTTGATTTTTTATTAGCCAGGGAATAGACTCCCGCCGACATTAACTATGCTCAGGAGAAATGATGAGCCGCTATCAGCATACTAAGGGACACATTAAGGATAACGCCATTGAGGCATTGCTTCACGACCCACTTTTCAGACAGCGAGTTGAGAAGAACAAGAAAGGAAAAGGGAGTTATTTACGTAAAGGTAAACATGCACAACGGGGTAACTGGGAGGCCAGTGGCAAGCAAGCTAATCGCTTTTTTACCACTGGCCTTTCTCTTTCTGTCGCCTGATTAAACGCGGTTATTCTGCTCTTTTAACAGATCGCGAATTTCAGTCAGTAAGACTTCTTCTTTAGTTGGTGCTGGCGGGGCAGCAGCCGGTTCTTCTTTTTTACGGTTAAGTCTGTTGATAAGTTTGATCGCCATGAAAATGGCAAATGCCACGATCACGAAATCAAATACGTTCTGAATGAATACGCCGTAGTGCATTACAACCGCAGGGATATCGCCCTGAGCTTCCCGAAGGGTGAAGGCGAATTGTTTGAAATCAATGCCTCCAATCAACAGTCCTAACGGCGGCATAATAATGTCGGCGACTAATGATGAAACGATCTTACCGAACGCCGCACCAATAATGACACCCACAGCCAAATCCACCACATTCCCGCGCATCGCAAATTCGCGAAACTCTTTAATAAAACTCATTATGTTCTCCTTGTGCCAGCTGACGCCTATAAGTTTAACAAATGATTAGCTAATTGCCATTGGGGATAAATAATCGTTATGAAAATAAAAGGCATGAAAATTAGAAGGTTAATATGTGGGTGCTCTCGTCTGAGCACCCAAATCATTACAGGAAGAATGGACTTGGCTGGAATAAACGCTCGACGTCGGTAATAAATTTTTTATCGGTCAGGAACATAATAACGTGGTCACCCTGCTCGATACGTAAATTATCATTGGCGATCATGACATCGTTACCTCGCACTACGGCGCCGATAATGGTGCCTGGTGGAAGTTTAATTTCGTCGATCGCGCGACCAACAACGCGCGACGTCGTTTCATCCCCGTGAGCGACGGCTTCAATGGCTTCAGCAACACCACGACGCAGAGACGACACGCCGACAATATCCGCTTTACGCACATGGCTTAGCAGGGCAGAGATGGTGGCTTGCTGGGGTGAAATAGCAATATCAATTACGCTACCCTGTACCAGGTCGACATAAGCCTTACGCTGGATAAGCACCATTACTTTTTTCGCCCCCATACGTTTAGCGAGCATGGCGGACATAATATTCGCTTCGTCGTCGTTGGTGACGGCAATAAAAAGATCAACCTGATCGATATGCTCTTCGGCCAGTAATTCCTGATCCGAAGCATCGCCATAAAACACGATAGTATTCTGAAGTTTTTCAGCCAGCTCCGACGCGCGCTGTTGATCTCGTTCGATCAGCTTCACGCTGTAGTCTTTTTCCAGCCGTCTCGCCAGACCTGCGCCAATATTACCGCCGCCAACCAGCATAATACGTTTATACGGTTTTTCGAGACGCTGAAGTTCACTCATCACCGCACGGATATGCTGAGAAGCCGCAATAAAGAAGACTTCATCCCCGGCTTCGACAATGGTGGAACCTTGCGGACGAATAGGTCTGTCGTGACGGAAAATCGCCGCAACACGCGTATCGATATGTGGCATATGCTCGCGCATTGTCGACAGGGCATTACCAATCAGCGGGCCGCCGTAATAAGCCTTCACGACCGCCAGGCTTACTTTCCCTTCAGCAAAGTTCACAACCTGCAACGCGCCCGGGTACTCAATCAGACGATAAATACTGTCGATAACCAACTGCTCAGGGGCAATAAGATGGTCGATAGGTACTGCTTCGGAATTAAACAGCTTTTCCGCATCCCGGACATAGTCCGGGGAGCGAATGCGGGCGATGCGGTTCGGTGTGTTGAACAGCGAGTAGGCCACCTGGCATGCAACCATGTTGGTTTCATCAGAACTGGTTACTGCAACCAGCATGTCGGCATCGTCCGCGCCCGCCTCACGAAGCACTCGAGGATGAGAGCCGTGCCCCTGCACAACACGAAGATCAAACTTGTCCTGCAAAACGCGCAGGCGATCGCCATTGGTATCCACAATGGTGATATCGTTGTTTTCGCCCACGAGATTTTCCGCCAGCGTTCCGCCAACTTGCCCTGCGCCCAGAATGATAATTTTCATCTTTCGTGACCTGTTCTCAACATCACTCTTTGATTAGCTTAGCGTAAAAGAAGCCATCACCCTCTTCTGCGCCCGGCAGGTTTTGCAGACCCGGGTGCTCAGGTGTTCCCGTATCATGCAGCGTCGCGTCCGGGGTGCGCTTCAGGAAAGCCGCAATTTGCTGACTGTTTTCTTCCGGAAGAACAGAGCAGGTTGCATACACCAGGGTTCCGCCGGGTTTGAGATGCGGCCAGATGGCATCCAGAATTTCGGATTGCAACTGGGCAAGCTCCTTGATATCACGATCGCGACGCAGCCATTTGATATCGGGATGACGACGAATTACGCCGGTTGCAGAGCAGGGGGCGTCCAGCAAAATACGATCGAACCGGGTATCACCACACCAGTCTGCGGGTTTACGTCCATCGCCTTGCTTAACCTGTGCTTTCATACCCAGACGCTTGAGGTTGTCATAGACGCGTGAAAGACGCTGCTCATCAACATCCACGGCCATCACGCAGGCCTGCGGCGCCACTTCCAGAATGTGCGTTGTTTTTCCCCCTGGCGCTGCACAAAGATCAAGGATCTGCTCCCCGTCTTTCGGTTCAAGCCAGGCCATGCACCCCTGAGCGGATGCGTCCTGTACCGTTACCCAGCCCTCTTCAAAACCGGGTAATGCATGTACCGGTGCAGGGGAGGCTAAACGAACCGCATCAGGATAAGCCGCGTGTGTGAAGCCGCTCATTCCGGTCTCTTCCAGCAGGGCCAGCCATGCGTCGCGGGTATGATGGTTACGATTGACGCGTAACCACATCGGCGGACGTTGGTTATTGGCATCCACAATGTCTTGCCATTGCTGTGGGTAGGCTTTTTTAAGGCGATTCAGCAGCCATTCTGGATGCAGGAAGCGCGCTTCGCTTTGCGCAAATTCTGCCAGCAGTTCGTCCTGCTGACGCTGGAACTGACGCAGCACGCCGTTAATCAATCCTTTCAGCTGGGGACGTTTAATCGCAACGGCACCTTCCACTGTCTCAGCCAGCGCAGCATGAGGTGGAATGCGGGTATGAAGAAGCTGGTAGAAACCGACCATGATCAAATAATGCACGGTACGTTGCTTGCCGCTCATCGGGCGTGACATCAGCTTATTAATTAACCATTCAAGCTGAGAGAGGGTACGCAGCACGCCAAAGCACAGCTCCTGAAGCAGCGCTTTATCTTTATCGGAAACCTTTTGTTGCAGTGGAGGCAGGACATTACTCAGTGACTGGCCCTGCTCAATAACCTGCTCAACGGCCTGAGCCGCCATAGTGCGTAGATTTTGTCTTTTCATAACCGTAAAAATAAAAATGCCCGGAAACACCGGGCCTTAAGAGTAAATTTGTTCAGGCAAGACGATTGCCAGGGATGAACCATTCACGACGGGAATTTAATAGATCCTGCGCGCTCATTGCCTTTTTACCGGCCGGTTGCAGCGATTCAAGATTCAGGATCCCTTCTCCGGTCGCAACCTGGATACCGTTTTTGCTGGCGTCGATAATCGTACCGGGCTCTGCTGATGTATTGCCGTTAATAACTGAAGCTTTCCAGACTTTCACTGGCTGCTCATCAATCATCAACCAGCTCATCGGCCACGGATTAAAGGCGCGGATGCAGCGTTCGAGTTGAGCTGCTGACAGGGACCAGTCGATCCGGGCTTCTTCTTTACTCAGTTTTTCAGCATAGGTCACCTGTGCCTCATCCTGCACTTCAGGTGTCGCTGTATTGTCAGCAAGCTGTTGCAACGTCTCAATCAGCCCCTGCGGACCGAGAGCCGCCAGCTTGTCATACAGCGTGGCGCTGGTATCTTCTGCGGTAATGGAACACGCCAGTTTATACAGCATGTCGCCCGTGTCTAAACCTACGTCCATCTTCATGATTGTCACGCCAGTTTCAGCATCGCCTGCCCACAGAGCGCGCTGAATAGGGGCTGCACCGCGCCAGCGTGGGAGCAAAGAACCATGAACGTTAACACAGCCCAGGCGGGGCATATCGAGTACCGCTTTTGGCAGAATGAGGCCGTAAGCCACAACTACCATCACGTCAGCGTTCAGGTCTGCCACTAACTGCTGGTTTTCCTCAGGTCGTAATGACGCTGGCTGGAATACCGGTAAACCATGCGTTTCTGCCAGTACTTTAACCGGGCCAGGCATCAGTTTTTTACCGCGGCCAGCCGGTCGATCCGGCTGAGTAAATACGCCAACAATCTGATGACCAGACGATAGCAGCGCGTCGAGATGACGCGCTGCAAAATCAGGGGTACCCGCGAAGATTATACGTAGTGATGTAGACACGTTATTCCTTGTATCCGGGGGGCGTTAAGCGCGAGAACGCAAACGATCCAGTTTCTCAACTTTCTGACGAATACGCTGTTGCTTCAGAGGTGAGAGGTAATCGATAAACAGTTTACCGACCAGGTGATCCATCTCATGCTGAATGCAAATCGCCAGCAGATCGTCGGCTTCCAGCTCAAACGGATTGCCGTCACGATCCAGTGCGCGAATTTTAACTTTTTCGGCACGTGGCACCAAAGCGCGCTGTTCAGGGATAGACAGACAGCCTTCCTCAATGCCTGTTTCGCCGCTTTTTTCAAGCAGTTCAGGGTTGATCAGCACCAGACGCTCATCGCGATTTTCAGAAACGTCGATCACGATAATACGCTTGTGAATGTCTACCTGGGTCGCCGCCAGGCCAATGCCTTCTTCAGCGTACATGGTATCGAACATATCATCGACGATACGCTGAATTTCTGCATTCACTTCTTTAACCGGTTCCGCGACGATGCGAAGACGCTCGTCAGGAATATGTAACACTTGCAAAACTGCCATAAATTTCCAGAGTCGTGTTCAGGAGTTGATAAGAATATTACTTCTATTCTAGACAAATCCCCGGTCGATTGACAGCATCAGTGACCAATCGCAAAGATTGCTGAGGCTGCTTATGGCAGGGAAAAGGATGACGTCCACAGAGATATGGTTACGGCTTATAAACATCGGGTCGTTATACGGTGACGCGATGCTGGAGATTGCGCAGAGGCTGCTTCGCCAGGCAACCGTTGATGCTGAAGCTGTCAACGCGGCAGGGCTTTCGCCCAAACATGCCGTAAAGTTTTTTTCGTTCAGCGAGAGTGAGCTTGAACGTAGTCTGGAATGGCTTGAACACACCGACAACCACCTTCTCACGGCGGATGATCCTCGTTTTCCGCCATTGTTGCGTTCTATACCTGATTTTCCCGGGGCGCTCTTTGTGCGAGGCCGCGTCGACGTGCTTAATAGCATGCAGCTTGCGGTTGTGGGCAGCCGTGCGCCCTCGTGGTACGGCGAGCGTTGGGGGAAAATGCTCAGTGAACAGCTGTCCCAATGTGGCTTTACGATCACCAGTGGCCTGGCTTGCGGCATCGACGGTGTGGCACATCATGCGGCGTTGTCAGCAAAAGGGCGAAGTGTCGCCGTGCTTGGCAATGGTCTTTTTAGTCTCTATCCGCGTCGTCATCACATTCTGGCTGAGCAACTTATCGCTTCTGAGGGGGCGATAGTATCTGAGTTTTCACTTTCGACATCGCCCAGACCGGGTAACTTTCCACGGCGTAACCGGATCATCAGCGGGTTAAGCCAGGGCGTGCTGGTGGTCGAAGCTGCGATTCGAAGTGGATCGCTGGTTACTGCAAGGTGCGCACTGGAGCAGGGGCGTGAAGTTTTTGCGCTGCCCGGCCCGTTGGGGAACCCTGGCTGCGAAGGCCCTCACTGGCTGATAAAACAGGGGGCGACGCTGGTGACCTGTAAAGAGGATATCCTGGAAAATTTGCAGTATGGATTGCATTGGTTGCAGGATGATCTCCAAAAGCGACATATTTCATCGGATCAGGAGGCCGTAGCATTGCCATTTCCCAAGCTCCTGGCTAACGTAGGAGATGAGGTAACACCTGTTGACGTTGTCGCTGAACGTGCCGGCCAACCTGTGCCAGTAACGGTAGCACAGCTACTCGAACTGGAGTTAGCAGGGTGGATCGCAGCTGTACCCGGCGGCTATGTCCGATTAAGGAGGGCATGCCATGTTCGACGTACTGATGTATTTGTTTGAGACTTACATCCACAACGAAGCAGAAATGCAGGTGGATCAGGACAAATTAACACGGGATCTGACCGACGCAGGTTTTGAGCGGGAAGATATTTATAATGCGTTGATGTGGCTGGATAAGTTGGCTGATTATCAGGACGGCCTCGCCGAACCGATGCAGCTTGCTTCTGACCCATTGTCTGTGCGCATCTATACAGCTGAAGAGTGTGAAAGGCTGGATGCCAGCTGCCGGGGATTCATTTTATTCCTCGAGCAGATTCAGGTGCTAAACCTCGAAACGAGAGAGATGGTGATAGAGCGCGTCATGGCGCTGGATACTGCTGAATTTGAACTGGAAGATCTGAAATGGGTGATCCTGATGGTGCTGTTCAACATTCCAGGCTGTGAAAATGCCTATCAGCAAATGGAAGAATTACTCTTTGAAGTGAATGAAGGTATGCTGCATTAATTCTATGTGCAGCAACAAGAGTTGTTATGGCCAAATCAGCACTCTTCACGGTGCATAAAAACGAGCCCTGCCCACAGTGTGGGGCTGAACTTGTTATTCGGTCCGGGAAACACGGTCCGTTTCTCGGTTGTTCACACTATCCGGAATGTGATTATGTCCGTCCCCTGAAGAGCCAGGCGGACGGACATATCGTCAAAATTCTGGAGGGACAGCTTTGTCCGCTCTGCGGCGGCGAACTGGCGCTGCGGCAGGGGCGGTTCGGGATGTTTATCGGATGCAGCCGCTACCCGGAATGTGATCATACGGAACAAATTGATAAACCAGATGAAACGGCAATTGCCTGCCCTCAGTGCCAGCGTGGTCAATTGGTGCAGCGCCGCTCTCGTTATGGTAAGACCTTCCATTCGTGCGATCGCTATCCTGAATGCCAGTTCGTTATCAATTTCAAACCAGTAGCGGGCGTCTGCCATAATTGCGATTATCCGTTACTTATAGAAAAGAAAACCGCGCAAGGCTTGAAACGCTTTTGCGCCAGTAAACAATGTGGAAAGCCGGTTTCGGCGGATCAAATCAGTGAATAATAACCTGCCATCAGGCTCCATCGCGCAGGCGGTGGAAATCCT
The DNA here is from genome assembly GCF_049238425.1 of Enterobacter cloacae complex sp. IR5401. Classification (NCBI taxonomy): domain Bacteria; kingdom Pseudomonadati; phylum Pseudomonadota; class Gammaproteobacteria; order Enterobacterales; family Enterobacteriaceae; genus Enterobacter; species Enterobacter cloacae complex sp. IR5401. The sequence continues at coordinate 23,803 of NZ_JBMKHN010000028.1, forward strand.
GAAAAAAGAAGAAGTCATCGCCTATCCAACAGAAGCCGTTTTCGGGGTCGGGTGCGATCCTGACAGCGAAGTCGCCGTTAACCGTCTGCTGGCGCTAAAACAACGGCCTGTCGAAAAAGGATTGATTTTGATCGCTGCGAACTACGCGCAGCTTAAGCCTTATATTGATGATTCCATGCTGACGCCTGCACAGCGGGAAACCATTTTCTCTGCGTGGCCTGGTCCCGTGACGTTTGTTTTTCCTGCACAACCGACAACGCCGCGCTGGTTAACCGGGCGTTTCGATTCACTTGCGGTACGCGTTACCGACCATCCGCTGGTGGTGGAGTTATGCCAGGCATTTGGTAAACCTCTGGTTTCAACCAGCGCCAACCTGACCGGGCTTCCCCCCTGTCGGACAACCGAAGAAGTTCTGGCGCAGTTCGGGAGTGATTTCCCGGTAGCCGTCGGTGAAACCGGTGGCCGTCTTAACCCGTCAGAAATTCGCGATGCCTTGACCGGCGAACGTTTTCGCCAGGGATAATGTGATGGAAACCTATGCTGTTTTTGGTAACCCGATCGCGCACAGCAAGTCGCCTCTGATCCATCAGCTGTTTGCAGAGCAATTGCAGATAGATCACCCATATGGTCGGGTTCTTGCGCCTGTTGATGCATTTTTACCGACGCTAAATAGCTTTTTTGTTGCGGGCGGTAAAGGTGCGAACGTTACGGTGCCTTTTAAAGAAGAGGCTTTCGGGCGTGCGGATGAGCTGACCGAGCGTGCGTCGCTCGCTGGTGCCGTCAATACTCTTAAGCGGCTCGAAGATGGTCGCCTTCTGGGCGATAACACCGATGGCATAGGTTTACTCAGCGATCTGGAGCGACTGTCGTTTATTAAACCAGGCTTTCGGATCCTGCTGATCGGTGCGGGTGGCGCGTCGCGCGGCGTATTGCTTCCTCTTCTTTCGCTGGATTGTGCGGTGACAATCACCAACCGTACTTTCTCCAGAGCAGAAGAGCTGGCGGCGTTGTTCGCACACACAGGCAGCGTAGCTGCGGTAGCACTTGAGGATCTCGCGGGTCACGAATTTGATCTTGTGATTAATGCCACCTCAAGCGGTATTAATGGAGAGATCCCGGCGATTCCTGCATCCCTGGTTCATTCCCACATCTACGCCTATGACATGTTTTATCAAAAAGGGAAAACGCCATTTCTGACCTGGTGCGAACAACAGGGGGCAAAACATGTGGCTGATGGTCTGGGCATGCTGGTGGGGCAGGCGGCTCATGCGGTGCTACTCTGGCATGGCGTGTTACCTGCTGTAGAACCGGTGATCGAAAAGCTGAAACAGGAACTGATGGCATGAATCAGGCGATTCATTTTCCCGACAGAGAAATCTGGGATGAAAACAAGCAAGCGGTGTGTTTCCCGGTGCTGGTGCATGGAATGCAGCTCACCTGTGCGATTAAAGGGGAGACGTTGCTTCAGCGCTTTGGTGGTTCAGATCCGTTAGCGGTCTTTTGTGAAAATCGCTGGGATCTGGAAGAGGAAGCCAGCGATTTGATCCGCGTACAGCAGGAAGACGATCAGGGCTGGGTCTGGTTATCCTGATCCAGATAGTCATTCTTCCATTTAACGTAATTGTTCGCTGAGTATTTCAATCCTTCGATCTCCGCCTCTTTTAGGGGGCGGATCTGTTTAACCGGACTGCCTAAATAGAGATAGCCACTTTCCAGGCGTTTGTTTTGCGGAACTAGGCTTCCTGCGCCAATCATTACGTCATCTTCTACTATGACGCCATCCAGCAAAATCGATCCCATCCCAACGAGAACCCTGTTACCGATTGTGCAGCCGTGGAGCATTACTTTATGACCGACGGTAACATCTTCCCCAATGATGAGCGGATTGCCCTCAGGGTTATAAGATGACTTATGAGTCACATGCAGCACGCTGCCGTCCTGAATATTGGTGCGTGCACCGATTGCAACATAGTTAACATCGCCCCGGATCGCGACGAGTGGCCAGATGCTGACATCATCGGCCATGCGAACATCACCAATGACCACGCTGCTGGCATCGATCATCACGCGATCGCCTTTTTGGGGGAACAGATCTTTATAAGGACGTAATACTGCAAACATATCTACCTCGATACAGATGAGCGCTATTAAAGAAGACTTTGATCGTATTCCTGGATCGAGGCAAGGCAAAATGCGTCAATTTTTAAGCGGATCGGGTGGGTTTTCAGCGAAAAGCACGGAAAATCATCAGTTGGAAAAAAAGATCTAAAAAATACTTGTGCTAAAAACTGGGATCCCTATAATGCGCCTCCATCGACACGGCGGATGTGAATCACTTCACAAACAACCCGGTCGGTTGAAGAGAAAAAATCCTGAAAATCAGGGTTGACTCTGAAAGAGGAAAGCGTAATATACGCCACCTCGCGACAGAGCGCTGAAGCGCGTCGCAACTGCTCTTTAACAA
>NZ_JBMKHN010000029.1:0-18611 GCF_049238425.1 Enterobacter cloacae complex sp. IR5401
AATTCACTGTCGGCGAAGGTAAGTTGATGACTCATGATGAACCCTGTTCCATGGCTCCAGATGACAAACATGATCTCATATCAGGGACTTGTTCGCACCTTCCTTAGTAATCCCATGAATTTATTGTAATTTAAGAGAAATGGTTATGCAGATCTCTTTTTTAGCATGCCGTCACGAGAATCCGCACATTTTCCTCAAACGGATCGCCCTTAATTGTCCATTCTGAAGAGAGGAATCATGAGGAGGACGACGTTATGGGCAAACTTGGCGAAAACGTACCACTACTCATCGACAAAGCCGTCGATTTTATGGCGTCCAGTCAGGCATTTATGGAGTATCTGAAGAAATCACCTCGCCTGAGTCACGTACCGGAAGAGATCCCGGAAGAGAAAGCGGCGATGTTTCTGGAGCGATTAGAACACTACCGCAAACTTTATCAGCCGGTCGAGAACCAGGCGAAAGAAGTTTGACGGTGTTATTTCTGAAAGGCTTTTTTCAAGCTGATTCGGGAAATCAGCTCGGTCAGAGAAAGTACCATCGTTGAGCGAACGACCTGTTGATAGCGCTGTTTTTGCATTGCCAGCAGGTCGGCATCGCTATCGTCAAAGAGCGGCGCGGGCGGCAGGGCAGAGACGCAGTGCAGCTCACCCAGCGGCCCAAGAATTTCATCATCCGTGAAGGCATATTCGCTGCCGTCATGGTTCAGCTCTTCACGCAGCGCCATCAGCAGCTCCGCATCTTCATACTCATGACGGCTAATCACGCCCAGCCCATAGATAAGCTTGAGCCGGACCGAAAGATCGCCCAGCGGGCCGCTACCGTCCAGCAGCGGTTCGACGGCGTATTTCACCGCATAATCGTCTTTGCGGAACACCTGAAGCACCAGAATATTGACCGCCTCGGTCAGTAACTCGACGGCGGCAATCAAGAAGCTTCTGACGGTTTTGCCAGGGAAGGTGCGAATAAGCGGGGAAATTCTTCTCGGCTGACTCAGTCATTTCATTTCTTCATGTTTGAGCCGATTTTTTCTCCCGTAAATGCCTTGAATCAGCCTATTTAGACCGTTTCTTCGCCATTTAAGGCGTTATCCCCAGTTTTTAGTGGGATCTCTCCCACTGACGTATCATTTGGTCCGCCCGAAACAGGTTGGCCAGCGTGAATAACATCGCCAGTTGGTTATCGTTTTTCAGCAACCCCTTGTATCTGGCTTTCACGAAGCCGAACTGTCGCTTGATGATGCGAAACGGGTGCTCCACCCTGGCACGGATGCTGGCTTTCATGTATTCGATGTTGATGGCCGTTTTGTTCTTGCGCGGATGCTGCTTCAAGGTTTTTACCCTGCCGGGACGCTCGGCGATCAGCCAGTCCACATCCACCTCGGCCAGCTCCTCGCGCTGTGGCGCTCCTTGGTAGCCGGCATCGGCTGAGACAAATTGTTCCTCTCCATGAAGCAGATTACCCAGCTGATTGAGGTCATGCTCGTTGGCCGCGGTGGTGACCAGGCTGTGGGTCAGGCCACTCTTGGCATCGACACCAATGTGGGCCTTCATGCCAAAGTGCCACTGATTGCCTTTCTTGGTCTGATGCATCTCCGGATCGCGTTGCTGCTCTTTGTTCTTGGTCGAGCTGGGTGCCTCAATGATGGTGGCATCGACCAAGGTGCCTTGAGTCATCATGACGCCTGCTTCGGCCAGCCAGCGATTGATGGTCTTGAACAATTGGCGGGCCAGTTGATGCTGCTCCAGCAGGTGGCGGAAATTCATGATGGTGGTGCGGTCCGGCAGGGCGCTATCCAGGGATAACCGGGCAAACAGACGCATGGAGGCGATTTCGTACAGAGCATCTTCCATCGCGCCATCGCTCAGGTTGTACCAATGCTGCATGCAGTGAATGCGTAGCATGGTTTCCAGCGGATAAGGTCGCCGGCCATTACCAGCCTTGGGGTAAAACGGCTCGATGACTTCCACCATGTTTTGCCATGGCAGAATCTGCTCCATGCGGGACAAGAAAATCTCTTTTCTGGTCTGACGGCGCTTACTGCTGAATTCACTGTCGGCGAAGGTAAGTTGATGACTCATGATGAACCCTGTTCCATGGCTCCAGATGACAAACATGATCTCATATCAGGGACTTGTTCGCACCTTCCCTAGTTGTGCGAGCCGTGCAATGAGCGGCGCTGGCAAACCTGAACGCGAAGGCGATGCCACGTACGGTGCGGTAAGTCGTGACTGGAATGGGCGCGCGACCTCAACGCCTGACAGCAATACCGGCACGCGGTGCTTGAGATGGCCAGACCCTGCTCGTCTGGAACCGCCTGATCCTGCCGAACGCCAGGTCGATTGGCCTTGAACGGCAGCCCGGCGCGGACGCGTCCGGCCGTGCCGGACTTGCGGATCGGCACCTTCTCGCAGATGCGGGACAGCCGCGTGTCGTAGCGATTAAACTGATCGTGCCAATGCTTTAGCGGTTCATTGCAGCAGATCGCGGCTTTGCCAAGCGCCACGAACGTCTCCAGTGGCCACGTAGCGAGTCATTATATTCAACATATCGACGTCCTCCGCAGGACGCGTCCCCGTTGATTTACTACCGTGCCGCTATTCGGCTCCCAAAGTGAGGACGGCGCGCAGGAACATGGCAATGGTGGCTGAAATATAGGTTGGCCGGCCGGCACTCTGCTGTACGACAAGACCGTTCGTCAGCGCGATGAGGCCAGCGGCGATTGGCGTCACGTCAGCCGGTGGCGTTTGGCCGAGGCGCTCGAACATTCGTCTTAGCATCAACGCCACCCGCTGCTCATGCTCCATCCAGACGGCAGCGTAGCTTTCGGCGAATGACGGGCTCCTCATCGCGTGCAACTGAAGCTCGATAGTCAAAACCGACCAGTCCCGGGCCTTCTCGAACCTTGTAAGCCATTCTTCCAATTTAGCCAGGATTTGCTCTGGCGAATGGTTCCTGTCGGCTACGATAGTTTCGATCTCATCGTCTTCCAAGGCCACATGTCGCTTCAGAAGTTCGAGCAGCACAGCCTCCTTGCAAGGGAAGTTCGAATAGAACGCGCCCTGCGAATATCCGGCTTCCTCGGCGATATCGCGCAGGGATGTGCCCGCGAAACCACACTCAATGAATAGCCTCTTCGCGGCTTCGACAAGATGCTCGCGTGTCTGAGCCTGCGCCTCCGGCCGACTCAGGCGTTTCCGTCGACTGGTTGTTTTCATGTCCTCCAGATCCCTCCTCCTGGGATTGCCCTGCTACACCATACAAATATCACATGAAATCTGGATTTCAATTGATTTGGATCAATGCGCACTGCGCCAAGAGGCCCATTCTCAACGCATGTGCCGCGCCGTGATGGTGAGGATGGCACGCAATGGAGCCACTTATGCCAATCAAAATCGCAGTCCTGAAGGAAACGAAACCCGGTGAGAAGCGCGTCTCCATGGTGCCTTCTGTCGTGCAGCGGCTGGAACGCCTCGGCGCCTCGGCCGTGTTCGAAAGAGGTGCGGGGACCGCAGCGACTTTCGATGACGGCGCGTATAGTCACGCGTCCTTTGCGGAAACGCCCGAAGCGCTGGTTGCGGACGCGGACATCGTCCTTGCCGTGCAACCGCCGCCAGCGGTGGTAGCCGGAACGATGAAAGCGGGAGCCGTGCTGATCTCGTTCGTCTACGGCCAGGCGAACCGCGAACTGGTGGCGACCCTGCGCGACAAAAAGATAACGGCATTTGCCATGGAGCTCGTGCCCAGGATCAGCCGTGCACAGTCCATGGACGCGCTGTCCAGCCAGGCGGCCCTCGCCGGCTACTACGCGCCGCTTCTGGGTGCGGTCCACATGCCGCGCATCCTGCCGATGATGACGACGGCGGTCGGCTCGCTGCGTGCCGCCAAGGTGCTGGTGATGGGGCTAGGCGTCGCCGGTCTCTCCGCGTTGGCGACGGCGCATCGACTTGGCGCGATCTGTGAGGGCTATGATGTCCGCCCGGAAACGGCCGAGCAGGCGCGCTCGCTTGGCGCGAAATTCGTCGACACGGGCGTCGATGCCCGGGGGGAAGGTGGATACGCGCGAGAACTGACTGCTGAGGAACAGGCGAAGGTGCGGCAGGTCCTGTCGCAGCATATCGCCGAGGCCGACATGATCATCACCACGGCGGCGGTGCCGGGCAAGCGTGCGCCGGTACTGATCGAGGCCGATCAGATCGCCGCGATGAAACCGGGCGCCGTGATCGTCGATCTCGGCGCCGAGGGTGGCGGCAATTGTGCAGGCACGAAGCCTGGAGAAACGGTAACGGTCGGGCCGGCAATCATTCTGGGGCCGCTCGACGTCCCATCCGCGCTCGCTCAGCACGCGAGCGAGCTCTACGCCAAGAACATTCTCAACCTGCTGACGCTCATCGTGAAGGATGGCGCACTCGCCCTCGACTTCGAGGACGAGGTTATCGCTGGTACCGTGCTCACGCACGCCGGCGAAATCCGCAATGAAGCGGCGCGCAGCGCTGTCGAGGGTAAGGTTTCAAGCGATACGGAGACCGCGAAATGACCATCGATACCTCCATGACATGGCTGATCGCCCTCTACATCTTCATGCTAGCGGCGTTCACCGGATACGAAGTCATCAGCCGCGTTCCCTCGATTCTGCACACGCCGCTGATGTCCGGATCGAACTTCATCCACGGCATCGTCGTCGTCGGTGCCCTGCATGCCCTTATTAACGCAACCAGTCTGTTCGGACAAGTCCTCGGCTTCATCGCCGTCGCGCTCGGCGCGGCCAATGCCGCCGGCGGCTATGTCGTGACAGACCGAATGCTCGCCATGTTCAAGTCCAGCGGCGACGGGAGGAAGTGAGATGTTTGTACAGCACATTGCTGGACTAAGCGGGCTCGCTGCCGCTGTCCTCTTCATCTTCGGCCTGAAGCGCATGTCGTCACCCGTGACGGCGCTATCCGGCATCGTCGTGGCAGGCCTCGGAATGGTGGTCGCGGTCGCAGTGAGCTTCCTGGCGGTCTTCGACGTGGCAGAGACCGTCCGCCCGCATCTTGGCGTCAATCTTATTCTGGCGGTCGCCGCAATCGCACTTGGCGGTGGCTGGGCCTGGCTGCGCGGCAGGAAGGTCGAAATGACCGCGATGCCGCAGATGGTCGCGCTCTATAACGGCATGGGCGGCGGTGCGGCAGCAGCGGTGGCCGCGGTTGAGATTTCGGCACGCGGTACCCCGAGCGCGCTCATCCTGGCGGTGACCGCCGCTGGCGCGCTGATCGGCTCCATCTCGCTCACGGGCTCCGTGATTGCTTGGGCGAAACTTGACGGTAAGATCAACAAGCCGTTCCGTTTCGGCGGGCAGCGAGCTGTCAACGGCGCGCTCTTTCTCGTAACAGTGCTCCTCGGAATTGCCCTTGTCGCCTTCTTCGACAGTCCGGCGCTTCCGCTTCTCGCCATATTGTTCTTTCTCGGAGCACTTGCCTTCGGCATCATGATGACCCTGCCGATCGGCGGCGCTGACATGCCGGTGGTGATCTCGCTCTATAACGCCTTCACCGGCCTTGCCGTGGGGCTGGAGGGTTACGCGCTCCAGAACCCGGCGCTGATGATTGCAGGCATGGTTGTGGGTTCCGCAGGTACGTTGCTTACGGTGCTGATGGCGAAGGCAATGAACCGCTCGCTGGCCAATGTGCTGTTCTCGAACTTCGGCGATGCGACCGTTGCGGGCGGCGACACAACTCATGGCGAGATGAAGAGCGCCGATGCGAGCGACGCCGCCATCGCCATGCGCTACGCATCGAGCGTCGTGATCATTCCCGGCTATGGCCTTGCAGTCGCGCAGGCGCAGCAGAAGCTATACGAATTCGTCAAGCTGCTTCAGGCGGCCGGCGTGGACGTCAAGTTCGCCATCCATCCGGTCGCGGGCCGCATGCCCGGGCATATGAACGTGCTGCTCGCCGAGGCCGGTGTGCCCTACGACATCATCTACGACATGGAAGACATCAACGCCGACTTCGTGAATACCGACGTCGCGCTGGTGATCGGGGCGAACGACGTCGTCAATCCGGCGGCGCGCACCGACAAGACCTCGCCGATCTACGGCATGCCGATCCTCAACGCCGACCAGGCCCATCAGGTCTATGTGATCAAGCGCGGTCGGGGCAAAGGCTATTCCGGCGTCGAGAACCTTCTGTTCTTCGAGGAAAACTGCAACATGGTCTACGGCGATGCGCAGGCCGTGATGACCCGGATGGTCCAAGCCGTGAAAGATCTCGGCGCCTGATCTCCATTCCGAAACCCTGTCACCATTCACCAAGGAGAACGAACATGGCCTATGCAACCATCAATCCCTACACTGGGGAGACCGTCGCGACATTTCCCGATGCCACGGACGCGGAGGCGAAAGCTGCTCTGGACAAGGCGGATGCCGCATTCCACACATGGCGCGAAACCTCGTTTGCCGAACGTGGCCGCATTCTGCAGAACGCTGCCGATCTCCTGCGTCGCGACAGCGATGCCTATGCGAAGCTGCTGACGCTGGAAATGGGCAAGCTCTTCGCCGAGGCCAAGGCGGAAGTCGAGCTCTCTGCAAAGATCTTCGAGTACTATGTCAGGCACGCCGAGGCGCTATTGAAGCCCGAAAAGCTTCCGGTTCTCGACCCGGCCGAGGGCGAAGCGGTTCTGGTGCATGAACCGCTCGGCGTGTTGGTCGCCATCGAGCCCTGGAATTTTCCCTACTATCAGATCGCCCGCATCCTGGCGCCACAGCTTTCGGCCGGAAACACGCTCATCCTTAAGCATGCCTCCAACGTGCCACAGAGTGCGGCCGCCTTCGAAAAGCTGATGAGCGAGGCCGGCCTGCCGGAGGGGTGCTTCAAGAACCTCTATGCGACGCGCGACCAGATCAACATGATCATCAACGATCCTCGCGTGCACGGTGTCGCCCTGACCGGGTCCGAGGCTGCGGGCTCGATCATCGCGGCGGAAGCCGGCAAGGCGTTGAAAAAATCGACGATGGAACTTGGCGGCGCTGACGCCTTCGTCGTACTCAAGGACGCCGATCTGAAGAAGACCATCGACTGGGCCGTCTTCGGCCGTCATTGGAACGGTGGACAGGTCTGCGTGTCATCGAAGCGCATGATCGTGGTTGACGAGGTCTATGATGCGTTCCTCGATGGCTACCGGAAAGGTGTGGCCAGGCTGATCGCCGGCGATCCCTTTGATCCGAAGACGACGCTGGCGCCGCTGTCCTCGCAAAAGGCTGCAGACGATATCAAGGAGCAGATCCGAAAGGCGGTGAGCTATGGCGCCAAGGCCGAGGAAGTTGGCCTGCCTGTTCCCAACCAGGGCGCCTTCGTGCAGCCGACCATCCTGACCGACGTCGGCGAAGCCAACCCGGCCCGCTACTGGGAGTTCTTCGGTCCCGTCTCAATGCTATTCCGCGCCAGGGATGAGGACGACGCCGTGCGCATTGCCAACGACTCGCCTTTCGGTCTCGGCGGTTCGGTTTTTACGGCCGACGAACAGCACGGCTTTAAGGTCGCGAAGCGCATTTCGACAGGGATGGTCTTTGTCAACCACCCGACCAAGGTGGAGGCCGACTTGCCCTTTGGCGGTATCCGCCGTTCCGGCTACGGGCGCGAACTGCTTGGCCTCGGCCTCAAGGAGTTCGTCAACCACAAGCTGATCGACGTGGTCGATATCGAGGCCCATTTTTAGGCGACACCCATATACTGCAGCGGCCGGCGCCTTCGGCCGCTGCACAACGCACCCAAGGAGAAAGCTCATGGCACTGAACGAAAAAGTCATTCTGGTTACGGGCGCAGCCCAGGGCATCGGCCGTGGCATCGCGCTGCGGTTGGCCGCTGACGGCGCGGATATCGCGCTTGTCGACCTGAAGGCCGACAAGCTGGAAGCTGTAAAAAAGGAAGTTGAAGCGCTCGGTCGCAAGGCGAGCACCTTCTCCGCCGACGTCAGCAAGCGGGATAACGTCTATGCGGCCATCGACCATGCCGAAAAGGAACTCGGCGGCTTCGATGTGATCGTCAATAATGCCGGCATTGCCCAGGTCAATCCGATCGCGGACGTTTTGCCGGAAGAGGTGGATCGCATCTTCAAGATCAACATCGAGGGCGTGCTCTGGGGCATCCAGGCGGCGGCGACCAAGTTCAAGGCGCGCAAGCAGAAGGGCAAGATCATCAACGCCTCGTCCATCGCCGGCCATGACGGTTTTGCGATGCTGGGCGTCTATTCGGCGACCAAATTCGCGGTCCGGGCGCTGACCCAGGCGGCGGCGAAGGAATACGCCAGCGCTGGCATTACCGTGAACGCCTATTGCCCGGGTATTGTCGGTACCGACATGTGGGTGGAGATCGACGAACGCTTTTCCGAGGTCACCGGCACGCCGAAGGGCGAGACCTACAAGAAGTACGTCGACGGCATCGCGCTTGGCCGGGCACAAACGCCCGAAGACGTAGCCGCTCTCGTCGCCTTCCTCGCCAGCGACGATTCCGACTACATCACGGGGCAGGCGATCCTAACAGATGGCGGCATCGTCTATCGGTAATATGAAAAGCGGCGGTCCCGATGCATGCAATGGTCCTGAATGCTGTCGGCACTCCGCTCGTCTGGACCGAGTTTCCAGACAGAACGCCCGCTCCCGGCGAATCCGCGTGAAGGTTTTTGCCTGCGGCGTGTGCCGCACCGATCTGCATGTGGTGGATGGGGAACTGCCCCATCCCCACATCCCGATCATTCCAGGCCACGACATTGTCGGACGGGTCGACGCGCTCGGCGACGGCGTGTCCGGCCTCACGATCGGCGAGCGGGTCGGCATACCCTGGTTGGCGGCCGTCGGCTTTGTTGAATAAATAAGATTTCTTGCGAACGACCCTGTAGCTGGCTGGATTTTCAGGCAATACGCACGCTTTCTGGCATCCCAGCCTTTGTCATCCTGTTCAACGCACGCACCATGGCCATAGCTTCCGCTACCTGACCATCGTAGTCACGCAGCGTCAGTGAATCTCCCAACAACTGCTTCATTCTGTACATTGCCGTTTCCGCTATCGAGCGACGGTTATATTCCGTTGTCCATTTCCACCGTGCATTGCTTCCGCTCAGCCGCTGATTAGCAACGGCACGGTTGCGGTCTGCGTACTCACCGGGCCAGTAACCTGCTCCTTTTCGGGGAGGAATAAGCGCGCTGATTTTTTTGCGGCGCAGTTCATCGTGACAGAGCCGGGTATCGTAAGCCCCGTCTGCCGCGGCTGCCCTGATTTTTCTGTGAGTCTGCCGGATAAGGCCCGGGAAGGCTTCTGAGTCCCTGACGTTATTCAGCGACAGGTCTGCACAGACAACTTCATGTGTGTTGCTGTCAACAGCAAGATGCAACTTTCGCCAGATACGACGGCGCTCTTTGCCGTGCTTTCTGACTTTCCATTCGCCTTCACCAAAGACCTTCAGCCCGGTGGAATCAATCACCAGGTGTGCGATTTCACCCCGGGTGGACGTTTTGAAACTGACATTAACCGACTTTGCCCGCTTACTGACACTGGTGTAATCCGGGCAGCGCAACGGAACGTTCATCAGGGCAAAAATGGAATCAATAAAACCCTGCGCAGCCCGCAGGGTCAGCCGGAATACGCGTTTAATCACCAGAACGGTGGTGATGGCGAGATCAGAATAGCGCTGGGGCCTTCCTCGTGATGAAGGCGTTGCCGACTCATACCAGGCCTGAATCGCCTCATCATCCAGCCAGAAAGTGAGGGAGCCACGGTTGATGAGAGCTTTGTTGTAGGTGGACCAGTTGGTGATTCTGAACTTTTGCTTTGCCACGGAATGGTCTGTGTTGTCGGGAGGATGCGTGATCTGATCCTTCAACTCAGCAAAAGTTCGATTTATTCAACAAAGCCGTGAAAATCCCCTCCTACATGGGAGGGGACTGGTCAGAGGGTCCGGATAAAATCGGGACCAATAATGGCAATAATCCGGGTACGGTTTGTCAGGCGGATAATTTTTTGCTGGCCGAGCCCCCGCAATAATTTTTTGAGCTCTTTACTGCGCCGCACGTTCAGGTCGTGCATCAACTGCGCCCGCCCGGTGAAACTCAGCAAACCGTCGTGCGTGGCCAGTGCCTCGAAACGCAGATGATGACCTTCAGCCAGAAACGCAGCATGCCTTGCAGGACTGAGCCAGCTGAGAGCTTCCAGCATATCTTTCCATGCCCGACGCAACAGCTGCAGGGACGCCTGAAGACCGTATACCGGGCGGTTGTAATCCGGCGCACCGGTAACCGGATCTTCCTCCTGAAATTTCCAGACCGCTTCATGGTGTGCCAGGCGGTTACGCAAATCACGGATCCGGGTAAATTTCTTTTCCAGCACGTGACGGGGGGTGCCGGTCGGGGCACCGGGGAACACCGACGGGAGCAGCTGGGGCCACAGGAGCGAGCGGTTCCGTGGTTCGTCGTAGTTTTTCGTCAGAAAATTGGTCCAGAAACCAAAGTCCAGTCCGGAGATCACCCTCTCTGCCGTCGGCGCCTTGCCGGCAGCACGAATACGTTTTGACACCTTACGGATACAGTCTTCCTCCCAGGCCGTCCGGTCATAAACCGGTTTTCCGTGATGCATGAGCTTCTGGCCACGGGCATCGGTTTTGTAGCGCTTGTTCTGGCGTATCCAGGTCTTGTCACCGATATAGCGGGGTAAATCAAAGATCCAGTTGGTATCCGTTCGCCAGTGTCCGGCAGCGCCGGGCAGCCGGGCATGGCGGATACTGTAATCGATGGCGTTACGCAGCGTCACCTCAAGGCAGTGCATCAGTGGCTGCATGGCGGCGGAAACGGCCTTGTTCCAGTTATACCCGCCCAGTTCTTCACCAGGTTTCAGTTTCAGCACGTCGGTGTAAATGTTCAGCCGCCCGGCCGAGATATAGTCTTCCAGCTGCATACAGCCCTCCCGGGCTAAACTGAGGGTCAGGTTGACGGGCGTACCAGTTACTGGTAGATTTATCCCATCAAGGCGCGGATTTCTTCGGACCCGTGCGTTAAAGTTAGTACCGGAAAAGCCATCCCTCGGGGTGGCTTTTCTCGTTTATATCTGTCTCAGATAAGCGACCATTCAAAAGCATCCATTCGCATTGCCTTTCGCAGTTCATTAATCATTTCCTGAAAAGTACCCTCAGGGATCATATTAAAAAGTGACCGGTGCAGCGCGAGTACCGTCTCTTCATCACGCGACGCCGCGTTGGCCAGCAGTGCGGCATACAGGGAGTTCCCCTTTGCCAGGCTGTCAGTTCCTTTCAGCTGTCCGGCGCGGATCTGAAGATATGGCATCCCCGCCAGCATAATGCGTTGCAAATCATCGTTGCTGTTTATCCCGAGAATACGGCAGAACTCCCGGTGGCCGGCCTGAGTCATCTCCAGATCATAAACATGCTCACTCAGTACTGTTCCGGCCATTCTCGCCATTTCCAGGTCCATCAGGGCAACCAGTTCACTGGTCCGGATAAAATTGCCGATCAGATCGCCAAACGTTGCCGTCAGAAACTCCTGTACAAAATCACTCTTTGATTTTCCGGCGGCTTTAGCCTGCCTCGTGATCGCTTCATCCACATCAGCTGGCACATTACGCACCGTAATGGTGTTAAACAACTCAGAGAGGTCTTTTGACTTGGCATCTTTCATTACGGGCACCCTGTTAACTACTACTGACTGCATTCTGATGTCAGCATCTCACACGCGCAAATGTGATGCAATATATTACTCCTGCACTTTAAAGTTAAATTTGATGCATGTAAGAAATTATGATTCCATCATCACACTCTTCATATTGCAGAGATCCGATTTCTGGCTGTTCCGGATCTGCTTTCCGGCCTCCGGCGCGCAGCGGCCTAAAAACACAATATGTGCTACGCCATAGGCTGATTTTTATTCTATATATAGTGTTTGCCCCCTGCCCCGTGACCGGCCGCTCAGCACCGGTAAAGGGCGGTGTGGTTATTCCGTGGGCGTGGTACACTTCCGGAAAGTTGTCATAAGACATAAAGTCGGATCTCGCCTAAACGGCCATCCGGTAATTTAACGGCGTGGCTATATGGCTGCTTATTATCATCCTGAAAATGATGACGGAAGGGGAAAATCATCCTGGTGACAGACGCAGGGTTGTGCTTAGCTGATTATGCTGCGCGTCATAATTACCCTGAGTGACCATTAATAAGGGAATTAATTGACAATGACTTCCAGAGAAATGTCTTACATGCTGGCAAGTAGCAACCTCAACCTCAACAAGATGGTGTGGTGTTACCAGATCAAACTAGGCCACAGGCAAGTGATCTTGCCCCTCCATTTCCGGACAGCTTTTGTATCTTAAGTTAACGATGCCCGCTGCCGCCGATATTCCCTCGGAGAGTGGTATCCCAGCGCACTATGCGGGTGGTTTTCATTATAGTGATTGAACGCCGCTGCAAGGCTCTGTAGCGCTGTTCTCACATCCGGTTTGGGCATGAACGCGATGTAATCTTCCTTCATCGTTTTCACGAACCGTTCAGCCATGCCATTGCTCTGTGGGCTGCTCACCGCTGTTGTGCAGGGTTCCAGATTCAGCTCTACGGCGAACCTCCGCGTTTCATGCGCCGTATACGCTGAACCGTTGTCCGTCAGCCACTGCACCGGTGTGTCCGGTAACCTGTCACCGAAGCGCTTTTCCACCGACCTCAGCATCACATCCTGCACCGTCGAACTGTCGTAGCCTCCGGTGCTCGCTGCCCAGTCTATGGCCTCACGGTCGCAGCAGTCCAGCGAGAACGTGACTCGCAGTTTTTCACCGTTGTCGCAGTTGAACTCGAAGCCGTCTGAACACCAGCGCATATCGCTTTCTGCCACCGCGATTTTGCCCTTATGCTCACGCTTTGGCCGCGCTGATTTGTCATGCAACAACAGGTGATGCTCACGCATTATCCTGTAAAGCCGTTTGGCATTTACCGGTGGCAGCTCTTCTGCGCAACGTCGTTTACGCAGGATACCCCACACGCGCCGATAGCCGTAGCTGGGCATGTCGCTGATGATATCGAGGATAGCCGACAGGATTTCAGCGTCTGCGTCGTCATTACGCCGGTGACAGCGCCTGTCCTGCCAGTCGGCAGAGCGCTTAATCCGCAGTGACAGCTGCGCACGCGACACGCCCATGGTGCGGCTGACCTGGGCTATTCCCCGTCCTTTGGCAACAAGGGCGCGTGCGCTATCCATTTTCGCGACTGACCGTACTCCACGGCTTCTTTTAGTATCTCAACTTCCATCGTCTTCTTGCCCAGAAGGCGCTGAAGCTCCCGGACTTGCTTCAGAGCAGCAGTAAGCTCAGATGCAGGCACGACGTCCTCTCCGGCCGCAACGGCGGTGAGGCTGCCTTCCTGATATTGCTTCTTCCACTTAAACAGCAGGCTGGGCTGGATACCATGCAGGCGAGCGACATGGGAGACATTCATGCCCGGCTCCATCGTCTGCTGGATAATGGCTATCTTCTCCTGAGGAGTTCTACGTTTACGGACTTCTTGCCCTAACAGGATCCCGGTCATCTCAAAATTGGCGTTAGTGTTAGACATATATTCAAGCCTATCTCTTATCTGGAGATACAGCTACTGTCCGGTGTTTCAGGGGGCTACATCACTAGGCCACAGGCAAGTACGGCTGTTTATTCTGGATGAGTGGGGTGATGAATTAGCGCGTAAAGATTTTGGAGCGTATCCCTCTGCCTGGAATATGAATGCATCACCCAAAATCATTTATAACCCTTCGGTGATGGCTGGCACTTTAGCTGAGATGAAAGTGGTAAACGCCGATCAAATCTCGCTGGAAATTGAAGCTCATGAACTAGTGTCCGACTATATCTCCAGATAGATGTATGGAGGCGGGATTTCTCAGTAAAGAAAAACGGTCAGACCGGTAAGCTGTGCGGCGGGAGTCATTCAGCGTGGGGGATTTCGCTGGAAGTATAATTTAACGTAAGGAAAAAGATTATGATTAAACGTACCGGGATGGTTGTCGTCGCCGTACTGCTAAGCGGCTGTCTGCCGAAACCGCAACCGGCTCATCTTTATCAGGAGCCATCTGCAGGTGAAAACACCGCAAAACTCAGGGTGCGTGGATTTACCGACAGCACGACGGTGTATCGCGTCGACAGCTGCGAGCAGGCCTTTTTCCTGGGCAGCCTCCGCGATCCTGACCATCCGGAACGGAACCCATCCAGGGCGTCAGACCGGGGTTACAAAAAGGCCGACGTGCCGGAAGATAACGCGCCCCTGGATTACATGGAGGTCACCCTGCCGGCAGGCCATTATATTCAGCTCCGTCCGGCCATTTTCACCACAGATCATCAGATTTGCTCCGTGATGACGCCGTGGTTTAAACCGGAAAAAGGCGTGCTCTACGAGGTCCGCAGCCAGCTCACTCCCGACGGCAGACAATGCTATGTGCGCACCTGGAAAGTGGATCAGCAGAACGGGGCGGTCACACCGGTGACAGGACCGCAGTCTATCCGGGATGTGATGACCTGTGCAAAGCATCCGGTATGGCAGTAGCGCAGCATGGCACTTTTTTCCGGCAACACAGGAACATCAGGAATGGAAAATTCGATTCAGTTTGATACGGTGACGTTTGTCACCACCACGGCTGAACAGGATACCGATCTGTGCCCGCAATCGGCACCGAACTGGAGTATCTGCTCGCGAAGTATTTACCTGACCATGGTGACATAACATGATGCCAGCAATGCCAGGCCAGATCGGGGCCTTTTCCTCTGCTCAGCTGCCGGTGGCCATCGATTATCCGGCCGCGCTGGCACTGCGCCAGATGGCGCTCGTTCAGGACGAACTGCCGAAATACCTGCTGGCGCCGGAAGTGAGCGCCCTGCTCCACTACGTGCCCGATCTTCACCGTAAGATGCTGCTGGCCACCCTGTGGAACACCGGCGCCCGTATTAACGAAGCACTGGCCCTGACCCGGAGTGATTTTTCTCTGGCACCGCCCTACCCGTTCGTACAACTGACCACGCTCAAACAGCGCGCCGAGAAGGCAGCCAGAACGGCCGGCCGTGCTCCGGTCGGTAGCCAGCCTCATCGTATCGTTCCGCTTTCCGACCCGCAGTATGTCAGCCAGCTGGAAATGATGGTGGCCACCCTGAAAATTCCGCTGGAGCGCCGTAATAAACGCACCGGCAGAACCGAGAAGGCACGGATCTGGGAAATCACAGACAGAACGGTCAGGACCTGGATAAATGAAGCAGTTGATGCGGCTGCTGCCGACGGGGTGACGTTTTCGGTACCGGTAACCCCGCATACGTTCCGCCACTCCTACGCCATGCACATGCTGTATGCCGGCATACCGCTGAAGGTGCTGCAGAGCCTGATGGGACACAAGTCAGTCAGTTCGACAGAGGTCTACACGAAGGTTTTTGCCCTTGATGTGGCGGCACGGCATCGTGTGCAATTTTCAATGGCAGGGGCTGATGCTGTTGCCATGCTGAAAATCAGATAACTAAATATTTTAACGTTTACAGCTAATAGTAACGAAACCCACCCGTTCGATAGTAAATTACTTTTGCGCTACGTGAACAAGGCAAGGTTACAGGGGTGTACCAAGCCAAACTTCACGTGGCGCAATCTCATTATGAATATAACCGCTATTATATCTCCACCGGCACCTAAGACACATTAGCCTCTAACCGCGGCATGAACCCAGATAAAGAACAAGGTGGTCACTTTCATAAATGAGTCGCTGCGTTCATAACTGGCGGTTACTTTCATAATATCATCTGGCTCTGATGTATCGTTGCATTCATAAAATGTGGTGTATTTCTATGCAATTAGCCCGATTTGCACTGACCGAATGGGTTCGGTTTATGAAAGTAATCGCTCTTTAACAATCAACATTATGAATGCGACCACTTTTAAATCAAATTATGAAAGTGACCGTAATTTTACGCAATTGGTAACGTCAGCCTCGGCGAGCGCGAGTGTACGATGAACATGATTTCGCGACCTTTTTTGGCCTCATTGTAGTCCAGATAGCCAATGTTCTTCAGATCCTTCATGGCCCGGCGTATCGTGGCATTCTGGTCTTTAACCTGTGACTCCATCGCAAGTCGCTCGCGCAGCCGCTTCATTGAAACGTACAATGTCCCGGCTGGCATGCTTTCGAAATAGACGTAGAGGGACTGGGCCGATTCTTTACGTGAAAGGGCTGAAAGGACTTTGAGACCCAGCAAAACCTTATGATCGTAGCGATATAATTCCCAGAGGCTGGGGTCTCCCACGATTTCTACCATATTGGTATCCATGTCCAGCTGAGCACGCTGCACCAAGTGGGTCACCAGGCTGCGCTTGCCGTCCTGGCTACGAAAGGACAACGTCACACTAGAAAGATTGAACAGCGCTTCACTCAGGCGGTTACGGGCGCGGCCATTGATGTCTGTGGGTCGCAGGCCGCACATACGGGCGAACTCAGAGAACGGCAACGTAATCTTTTCCGATGTGTAGCCATACTTTGAGAAAGCAGAAATGATGCCAATCCAGGTTTTAAAGTCCGTAGACATCCCGAGCTTGGCGCCCTGGATCTTGATGTTGGTATACCCTTCCTGCCGGGCAACCTCCAGACTGGACAATTCTTCTGAAGCATCGATCAGAAAGTCCCGCTTACCTTTCTCTTTAGGTGATACAGGAGTGAACACGCTCAGACGTAACAGCGCCACTGGCTGTACCGTCTTATTGCTGTTGGGAGTCAGTTCATAACTTTCTCCCGAATCTTTCTTTTTGATCGCAAAAGGGCTTTGCTGCGCGTCAGAACTATCCATTTATCCACATCCAGTGAGTAAAAGCGGGTCTGTTTATGAAAGTAACCGCATCTAAGTTATGAAAATAACCGCCTTGCTTATGAAAGTAAACGCCGGAATAATGAAAGTAACCGCCTTTCTTATGAATATGACCGCCGAGATCCTATTATTTCACTTAAATTTCATGTAATTAGCCGAGTGGTGATCTGTATTGATCTCATATTGATCTCGTATTGATCTGATCATTTGATCTACCAAGGGGATATGTGGATAAAACTAAGCCTACTCAGGTAGTTAACTACCCCTATAATTTGATGTGATACGGAGCGTAACAGGTTTCTGTTTGATCGCAGATCTTGTGCTTCCTCGCCTGTTCGCGGGCTTGCCCGGTCACAGGCTGCGGCGAGCACTGCAATCATATCTCGGATTCAGGTACACGTTCAGCTTTCTGATGGCGATGCTTACCAGTATCGTTTACCACCTAAAGTCCGATCACAACATTCATTCAGTAAAAGGGAGTGTTACAGTAAATACACATAAGAGTAAAAACTCATTTACTCATTACCTTTCAACCATGCATCGACAAGGTCGTTCATGACATCTGAAATAGATGTCCCTTTTCTGGCACAAGCGGCTTTGAGCCTTTGATGCTTATCCTCGGGCATATTGAAGTTCACACGTTTTTGAATGCCCGATGGTGGTGCTGAAATAACTTTGCCTAAATCTCTGTTCTCACCGAAGGTCATTACCTTAGGTGCCGCTTGGTTGCGGTTTTGCTTTACTAAGCTCATATAGTTACCCCTATACACATTTACTCATTTGAGTTTATGTGTAAATGTGTGTTTATGCAACTAACTTGATGATTTCACCAGCAAGCACTTCGATCTCTCCTTTCGCGGCCCCATCATTGGTATCGAATACAGTCTCACCATCCAGCACAGATTTCACGTAGCTCTGTCGCTGCGTAATCGATGTTTTTAAAGAAGGTATACCTGTTGCTGCGATACTCTCACGCAAAACTCCAAGCATTGTAGCTTGCTCAATTTTGCGAGTAATAAGGAAGCGACATTCTACAGGCCTGTTGTATGACTGAGCTTCCAGTACACTGATAACTGCACCAGAGGCAGAAAAATCGAGTGGTGACGGTGTCACCGGAATGATGACTAGATCGCTAACCATAACTGCAGCTGCAGTTATAACAGAGAGAGCCCCGGCCCCATCGATAATTACATAGTCATAACCAACCAGTTCTTTTCTTATGGTGTATACATCCTTTTCGGATGCTGCTGTGAATACATCAAAGTTAGCTTTTTCAGCCTTGTTCCAGTTGGCCAGGCTTTGCTGCGGATCTGTATCAACAACTGCTACTCGATGCTTTTTCGCAATGCTGGTACTTACGTTGATTGTTACTGTGGTTTTACCGCTTCCGCCCTTTGGATTCAAAAACGAGATTACTTTCATATCCGTCCTTACACTCACTCATATGAGTAAATGAGTTTTTGCTGTTATGAGCCTTTGAGTGATTACTCTAAAGCGCAAAAGTTGATGTGTAAATGAAATAATGTGTTTTTACTCATTTGAGTAATCTTCGGGCGTTCACGTACTGATTCTGGACTTAAATACTATCCACAGAAACGGTGCACAACGTTGTGGGTAATAGACTGGATAAGAGACATTGACCTGCTCCCCGTTGATTAGTACACCCCGATGTTAGGGAAGGTGCGAACAAGTCCCTGATATGAGATCATGTTTGTCATCTGGAGCCATGGAACAGGGTTCATCATGAGTCATCAACTTACCTTCGCCGACAGTGAATTC
>NZ_JBMKHN010000030.1:0-15732 GCF_049238425.1 Enterobacter cloacae complex sp. IR5401
GATCGCACGCGAGCTCGGTATCAGCAAGAATACCGTCGCTGACATCGTGCAACGACACAGAGCTAACGCTTAGGGTGTCATTTCGCCCTCAGCCGGAACCGACCCCTAGAAGGGCGTCAGTTGCTGTCAGCAGCGTCAGTCCACTGGCGCGGTAGCTCTGATTTTCCGGTTTACGATCCCTGATTTCACCCAGACGGTGCAGGAATACCGCGCGCGCTAGAGAGAGCTCCCATCGCTTCGCGACGGGCCCCGACCGGAGAAGTAAATTAGTTACAGCATTCAAAAGGAAGTTCATCATAAAACCAGCGCCGGTTTGCCGGCCAGGTGCCCCTCCCCACCACTGAAAAGCGCCGCCGCCCCCGGCCGAAGGCCGGGGAACACCATCGCTTTTAATGATGGGTGTTGTAACTACTCTTCTTCATCGCTGTGGAGGGAGCTGCGGGCAGTTGTCTAGTACACGCTCGTAAGCGGCCCTCCGGCCCGCTAACGCGGAGATACGCCCCGGCTGCGGCTATCGCCTTGCCGGGACCACTCCGACCGCGTACAGAAGCGTTTGAGATGTTTTGAGCGGGTATGGCTTTGCAGCTATCGTGCTAGTTCCCTGGTGTCGCTGAAATAACTGAAGAACATCCCCCTAAGCGTCAGCAGCAAGCTGCCGCCGCTAAGGCCCCGGAAATCACGCCCTTTACGTCGTAAACGCCGTAAAGCCCGCTCACCGGGGTTAAAAGGGATTACCTTAATTTCTTCATTGCTGATAGCGGGTTAAGGCTAATCAGGGCAGGGGGTAGGGTGGCAGAATTTATAGCCCGGTAACCGGCTACGCCGGGCTTTCGGCGCCATTTGACTCCACAGACACATGTAACCTCATCTGGCGCCTCCATGCCGCTGACGCGGCATCCAGAAGTTTCCCGATGCTGTAAGTCTTAACGTCTGCTTTGAGCCAAAAGCGGAAGTAACTAACAGCAGTCTGTGTGAAAATACGGGGAGCAGGTCAAGTCTGCAGTAAATGTCCGCTCATAGATTATATCGGGGAAATGAGCGGTGTGTGACAGGCAAAAGGGAGTGTATTCAGCGCCACCGACATCGTGGCGCTGGCAATAATGTTAGCTAAATCTTTCCGGGCGGAAGGTCGCCAGCATCGGGTGTTTGACGCCGGTGAGTATCTCCTGCGTCAGTATCTCGCCGAGGATTAACGCCAGCGTGGCGCCGGAATGGGTGAAAACGACAAAACAGCCGGGAACGTTCTGCAACTCGCCGACCACTGGTTCGCCATCTCCTGGAATGGGCTTCAGACCAATTTTCCAACTGTTGGCTGTTAACGGCTCGCCGTCACCTATCAGGCTACCCGCTTCCGCCATCAACTGGTTAATGACAGATGTATCAATGCTGTACTGCCCGTCAGCCTGAGCGACGATATGCTCTTCATACCAGTCATGATCGACGGCGATAGTGTTGCCAGGGTTAGGGCGGACCGCAGCGCGTGGTGTATTCAAGACCACCTGGAGTGCGTGATCGCAGGGTTGGCTGGTCACCAGCATTGAGACCGGAGAGCTATTGGGTATCTTCACACCGAGTGGGGCAACCACTTCCGGCGTCCACGGGCCACACGCCACCAGTACCTGATCGGCCTGCAGCTCACCGAATTTTTCACTGCGAATGCCGCTGGCCCGGCCGTCTTTGGTTAGCACGCTGGCTTTACCAGCGTGCTCAACGACTTCTCCGCCCAGCGCACGAAATGCCTGCATCAGATGCTCAACCAGATGCGGCAGACTGACCCAGCCTTCACCCAGATTTGCAATCGCGACCTGACTCAGGCTGGCCGGATTCACCTGCGCATCGACATCACCGACCGTGGCGTGATTGATCAGCTTTGAGTCGTAGCCCTGCGCTTTTTCATAGTCATGACGCGCTTTGGTGCCCGCGACATCGTCTGCGGCCCAGTAAATAGCACCATCGAAACGCAGCCAGTCAAGCTGTGGATGGCGGGCAAATAGCGTGCGATAGCGGTCAATACCCGCCATCCGCAGCGCATGATAAGGCTGCGAACGCTCACCAGCTGAGTTGAGCCAGGAGAGGGAACGGCCGGTGGCGCCTGAGCAGAGCGCCGCTTCCGTCACCAGTGTGACTTGCGCGCCCGCCTGCGCCAGCTGCCAGGCGGTTGAGACTCCGAGAATGCCGCCACCCAGCACGATGACGGTTTTTGCCACGGTTTTGTCAGACATCATTTATTCCTTCTGTTAAAAAATGTTCGCCCTCAGGCAATACGTACGCGATGCTGCCGATGGAGTTGCTCAATAAGCTGTAAAACACTGAGCGCTTCACGTGCATCAACCGGCGGCGGCCCGCCGTGTAACAGCGCGTGGGCTAACAGCTGATAGAAAGCGGGGTAGTGGCCACGTTCAATGGGCACCGTTGTGGTTGCCCCGACCGTGCCGGCCCGGGCAAAATTACCTGCCGGCGTGACGCCGTACTGGCTATCGGTGGGCGACATGCCAGCCGCCAGCTGCGGCTCCTGATTATCCAGCCCCCAGTGGGTGAAAGCGCCTTTGCTGCCCAGCAGGTGGAAGCGCGGCGCATTCAATGCCGCCTGACCATTCATCCACAGCCGGGAACGCACCCCGTTGTGATGCAGCAATGAGACGAAACTGTCTTCGTCACTGTCCGGCTGAGGCCCGGAATGGCGTGCCAGCTCCGCCGTGGCGTGGACTACCGGGCCAAATAGCTGCATGGCCTGGTCAATCAAATGGCTTCCGAGATCCAGCAACAAACCGCCGCCCTGCGCAAGAGTGACGCTGTCACGCCAGTTGCCAAATCCCTGCGGTCGCCACCACTCGAAACGCGACTCAAAACTTCTTACGGTGCCAAAGGCTTCCTGTTGTACCAGGCGCTGTAATGTCAGAAAGTCACCGTCCCAGCGTCGGTTATGAAAAACGGTGAGCAAGGTATTAGCCTGCTGCGCTGCGGCGATCATCATTTCGGCCGCTTGTACATCTGCTGCAAACGGCTTATCCACCACCAGATGGATAGCACGCTGGCTGGCCTGCACAGCCTGCTCCGCATGTTGCGCCGGCGGCGTGGCCAGCACGATGAGATCGATGCTAATCTCGCCGCCATCAATTGCCTTAAGCAACGCCGGCCAGTCCGGCAGCACCCGCGCCTGTGGGTAACGTTGCTGCGCCGTCGCTACGCGTTGGGCATCGCCAGTGACGATGACGTCGAGACGATAGTCGGTGTTAGGGGTAATCAGCGGCGCATGAAACACGCTGCCGGCGACGCCAAAACCCACCAGAGCCGTGCGGATTGGGCCTCTAACCTGTTGATGTGGCATCACAGTACCTCCGACAGAAAACGCTGCAGGCGTGCAGATTGCGGGCGGTCAAAGATTTGTTCTGGTGTGCCGGCTTCTACAATCTCGCCTTCATCCATAAACACTACCTGGTCTGCCACGCGCCGGGCGAAGCCCATCTCATGCGTCACTACCACCATGGTCATGCCTCGCTGGCACAAATCAGCCATTAGCGTCAGAACACCTTTCACCAGCTCAGGATCGAGTGCCGAGGTTGCTTCATCGAACAGCATCACTTCCGGCTCCATCGCCAGCGCACGTGCTATCGCCACCCGCTGTTGCTGGCCACCCGAGAGGTCGCGCGGACGGTGATCGGCTCGCTGAGCAAGGCCAACTTCGGCCAGCCGCTGGCGGGCAATCTCCAGAGCCTCGGCTTTCGGGAGGCCTTTCACTTTCCACGGTGCCAGCGCCACGTTTTCCAGCGCGCTATGATCGGGAAAAAGGTTGAAATGCTGAAATACCATGCCAATCCTCAACCGTAGCGAATCGGGCTTATCCTTCAGGACAGATCGCCCGGCCAGTAATACATCCCCTTTCTTCGGCTCATGCAGGCGATTGATGCCACGCAGTAAGGTGGATTTTCCCGATCCCGAGGGACCGATGATGCAGGTGGTGGTGCCAGGTTCGATGCTCAGCGACACATTACGCAGCACCTCAATCGGGCCGTACGCCAGGGTCAGATTGCACAGCTCCAGGCTCGCGCCGTGAAACGCAGAAGGTATAGCCATATTAATGTCCTTGCTCGCTGGTAAGGGAGACCGAGACCGCCGGAACCACATTGCGCTTTTGCTGCACTTCATCGAGCTCCTTCAGGCCGCTTTGTGGCGCAGTGGCGCGACGCCGCCCGGTACGGTAGCGGATGTCGATATAGTTCACGGCGTGGGTGAGCGGCACGGTGATCACCAGATAGAACAGCCCGGCCAGCATCAGTGGAGACAGGTTGCCGCTCAGCACGGCAGCATCCTGACCGACCCGGAACAGCTCACGCTGACCGGTCATCAGGCCCAGCAGATAAACCAGCGACGAGTCTTTGATGATGGCGATGAACTGATTGACAATCGCAGGTAACACGCGGCGGATGCCTTGCGGAATGATCACCAGGCGCATCGCCCGGCCATAGCTCATTCCCAGTGCCCGGCACGCTTCCATCTGCCCCTGTTCCACGCTCTGAATACCGGAGCGGAAAATTTCGCCCATGTAAGCGCTGGCAATCAGGCTCAGGGCAAAAATGCCCAGCGGATAAGGAGTAGGGCCAAACAGCTGATAGCTAAACCGCGCCAGGCCCTGACCAATCAACAAAATGGTGAGGATGGATGGCAAGCCCCGAAACAGATCGGTATACAGCCGCGCGGGCACGCGCAGCCAGCGGGAGGGCGAGATGCCCATCAGCGCCAGTATAAGGCCGAATAGCGTGCCCAGCACGGTGGCTGCTACAGAGATAATGATGGTGTTAACCAGTCCGGTTGCCAGCAGCTGAGGCAGGACGTCCATCATCGATGGAATATCAAAAAACGTACGGGAAAGAATAGTGATCAGATCCATAGCCGATTCTCGGTTGCGGGTGACGGACATGTGCCGTCAACGGATGCAGTCTCACGCATAATGATGCGCAGGGTTATTGGCCACCGGGCAGATACTGTTGCGGCATTGGCGAACCAGGGAACCATTTCTGGTACAGCTGTTTCCAGGTTCCATCCTGCATCGCTGCTTTGATGGCTTTATCCAGCGCAGCTTTGAACTCAGGCTTACCTTTGGCGATGGCGACGCCCGCAGGCGCGTCAAAAGAAGGGATGTTCGCCGCCGTGACCAGCCTGAAGCGGGTGGCATAATCTTTGGCCGCTTCGTAGTCGAGGAACATGGCATCGAGCGTGCCGTTGTTTAGCGCGGACACCGCTGCGTTGTTATCGGGGAAACGCACCAGATCGGACTGTTTGAAATGCTGCAGCGCATAGTTCTCCTGCAGTGTGCCCTGAATCACCCCAACTCGTTTATGCGCCAGGGCTTCAACGTTCTTCACGCCTGAATCACTGCGGGTCAGCACAGTTAAATAGCCCGCGAGATAGCCAGTAGAGAAGTCGACTGTTTTTTCACGTAGCGGCGTGATTCCAATGGCGGCGACACCGGCATCATACTGACCATTTGCCACAGCCGGCAGGATGGCGGAAAAATCCTGACCGATAAAGTCCACCTGTTCAATACCCATGCGATGTGCCACGTTTTTGAAGAATTCGACATCAAAACCAGTAAAATTGCCGTTTTTATCGGTGAAAGTGTAGGGCTTCGAGTCTCCCAGGCTGGCTACACGTAGATGACCGGGCTCGATCAAACCCCAGGGATTGCTGTCATTAGCGGCGTATGCACTCCAGCAGGCTGAAGCCAGCATAGCCGAGCCGAACAGAGCAGCGGTCAGATGATTGAAGCGTTTGTGCGATGTCATAAGGCTCTTCCGTCTTTGCAGGTGAAACTTCAGAGTTCGCCAAGCCGGTTTATAATTGTTGAGACCGGTCTCAACGATGTGTAAAATAAGACAAGCCCTGGTGTTGAGACCGGTCTCATTTGGATGTATTGATATTAAGCACACGCTGTCAGCAGCGTCAATAATGTTGTTATCAACTTGTGATTCTAAATAATTATGACCAATGAAAATGCTCGTTTACGAAGCCCAACCGTCGCCGACGTCGCCCGCGCAGCCAATGTTTCCAAGGCTCAGGCGGCACGTGCCTTGGGCGGATATGGTTCAGTGAGTGATGACGTGCAGACCCGGGTGAATCAGGCAGCTGAAGTGCTGGGTTACAGGCCGAACGAGTTGGCCCGCAGTATGAACACCGGCCGATCTAATACCATTGGGGTGATTGTCGGCGACATTGAAAACCCGCATTTTGGCCTCGCGCTGCGCGGAATGGCGGACGTTGCACGACAGGCGGGATTTCACTTGCTGCTGAGCAACAGCGATGAAACTCTGGACGAGGAGCGGGAGGCCGTGCGCGTGATGCTGGATAAGCGCGTCGATGGCATCATCGTCGCGCCGTGCAGCTCACTGTTTGAGGATAACGAACATCTTCGCCAGGTGCTGGCAGAAGGGCGTTCATTAATGATGTTTGACCGGGCAGTTCAAGGGATGGAGGTGGAGACCGTCCAGGCGAACTTTGTTACAGTGGCTAAACAGGCCACGGAGCTGTTACTGGCGGCCGGGCATCAACGTATTGCTTATATCTCCAGCATGCGCTGCGCTACACCTTATTCGCCGGCCATGACGTTGGGTCCAACGCCGGTAGCGCAACGTGTCAGCGGAATGATTGACGCCTACCGGGCCGCGGGTAGGGAGCTGGATCCGGCGCTCATTCGGCTTAATGCACTCAGCGAAGCCACCATTGAGCAGATACTGACTGAACTACTGGCGCTCGCCGAGCCACCGAGCGCGCTGATAGCCTCGGACAACCTGATTGCGATAGGCATCCTGCGTGGTCTGACCAAACGTGGCCTGCGCGTACCCGAAGATATCTCTTTTCTGATGTACGATGATTTTCCCTGGACCGAGCTGATGTCGCCGCCGCTAACCGTGGTCGCCCAGCCGGTATATGAAATGGGACGCGAAGCCGCGCGCCGATTGATTTGCCAAATCCGCAAGCAATCCGCAGGCGCCTTACCTGCGTTTGACAGCTGGATGATAGTGCGCGGCTCGGTAGGGGAAAATTTATCTGCTGGGTGATATTGTGCCGATACGGGTTTGGGTAATGACTCCAACTTACTGATAGTGTTTTATGTTCAGATAATGCCCGATGACTTTGTCATGCAGCTCCACCGATTTTGAGAACGACAGTGACTTCCGTCCCAGCCTTGCCAGATGTTGTCTCAGATTCAGGTTATGTCGCTCAATGCGCTGAGTGTAACGCTTGCTGTTAACGTGCAGCTTTCCCTTCAGGCGTGATTCATACAGCGGCCAGCCATCCGTCATCCATACCACGACCTCAAAGGCCGACAGCAGGCTCAGAAGACGCTCCAGTGTGGCCAGAGTGCGTTCACCGAAGACGTGCGCCACAACCGTCCTCCGTATCCTGTCATACGCGTAAAACAGCCAGCGCTGACGAGATTTAGCACCGACGTAGCCCCACTGTTCGTCCATTTCAGCGCAGACAATCACATCACTGCCCGGTTGTATGCGCGAGGTTACCGACTGCGGCCTGAGTTTTTTAAGTGACGTAAAACCGTGTTGAGGCCAACGCCCATAATGCGTGCACTGGCGCGACATCCGACGCCATTCATGGCCATATCAATAATTTTCTGGTGTGTACCGGGTTGAGAAGAGGTGTAAGTGAACTGAAGCTGCCATGTTTTACGGCAGTGAGAGCAGAGATAGCGCTGATGTCCGGCAGTACTTTTACCGTTACGCACCACGCCTTCAGTAGCTGAACAGGAGGGACAGCTGATAGAAACAGAAGCCACTGGAGCACCTCAAAAACACCATCATACACTAAATCAGTAAGTTGGCAGCATTACCCCACATTCCTTGTGTACTTTTTTAGTGCAACATGATATCGTCAAAGCATTCTCCCGAGTCGCCATGCGTCTAGCCGGTACATCAAGGGCATGTGTAGCCGTATAACATTCATTTTAAATAACACAAATCTTTATGGAGTTTATCATGTTCAAATCGATCATGACCGTATCATTGCTGGCCGCCGCTATTGCTTCTACCAGCGCAGTGGCCGCAGACAATTCGGCGGGTGGTATCATTAACTTTACCGGCGCAATTACCGATACAACCTGTACCATTAACGGCGGTAAAAGCGCGGACTTTACCGTTGCGCTTTCCCCTATTTCGGTAAATGATGCGGGCAACACGGTTGGCCTGATCACTAAAAATAAAAAATCTATTGCGCTGACGTTCTCTGGTTGTTCACCAGCAGCCGAAAAGGCCGGTACCCCGCTGCAAGTGTATTTCTCCAGCGCGGATAATATCTCCACTGACGGTAAATACCTGGTGAATAACAGCGTGAACGAAAACGATGCCAGCGTGGCACGTAATGTCGGCTTTGCGTTAGTGGAGCCAGGTTCGTCTACGCCTATTACCCTGAACCAGCCTTACCTGACAAATATTATGGGTACAGCGACCGCGCCAGATTCCGAAACGCTGACGCTGGACGTTTATTACTATAAAACCAATGCCGCTGATGCAACGGTCGGTGCGTTGAGCTCCAACGTAACGTATACCATTTCCTACCTGTAATAGTGATTATTCAGGCTCTGTTTTCGCAGAGCCTGTATTTAAGGTTGCAATCATGCGCAAGGCAATTTTGCTGGCAGGCTTACTGCTAAGCACGGGTCACTCATGGGCCAATATTGTCATTAATGGCACCCGTGTCCTTTATCCTGAAAATAACAAAGAGGTGATCGTCCAGTTAATGAATACGGGCGATGCGCCGGCTCTGGTGCAATCCTGGATAGATGACGGTGATATTAATTCCACGCCGGAAACAGCCAATGTGCCGTTTCTGCTGTCGCCGCCGGTGATAAAGGTTAACGAACATAATGGTCAACAGCTTCGTATTAAAAAGCTGCCGTCCAGCTTGCCTGCGGATCGCGAATCCGTCTTTTTCCTGAATGTCCTCGACATTCCACCCAGACCTGAAAATCTGCAAAACCAGAATACCGTCCAGCTGGCAATTAAATCCCGTATCAAACTTTTTTATCGGCCCGCTGCGCTGAAAGGCACGCTGGATGACGCGGTGGCGAAACTTACGCTCGCCGCCGACGGCGATCGCTTTCGCATTACAAATAACAGTCCGTTCCATATTACGGTCGCTAATATTTCGCTGGGTAAAACGAAATTGCTCCAGGAGTCCCCGATGGTTTCCCCGTTTGGGCAGCTGACGGTCGCCGCCAAAAATACGGTTAAGCGCGGACAGACCTTCCAGCTGATGTATGTGGACGATCTTGGCGCGTATAAAACCCGGACTTTCACCAGTCAGTGATCGTAAAAACTCACCATGAAAATGAAACAAAACAGACTCTGTCTGCTGGCAGTCTGCACGCTTCTGCTTTCGCATAAATCAGGGGCCGTTTCGTTTGATCCCTCCCTGCTTGCTGGCGCATCCGGTGAGTCCGATCTGTCTCGCTTTTCCGAAAACAACGCCATGCCTGCCGGCAGTCAGGAGATGGATATCTACGTAAACGGCAGCTGGAAGGGACGTTATACCGTCATCTACGGCGAGCAGCGTGACGACATCCGCCTTGCCTGGAAAGATGCCCGGTCGCTGGGCATCAACACCACGTCCGTGCCTGCGCCCGCCATTGCGCACGGGCAGGTCCAGCTGCGCGATCTGGTTCAGGGCGGTGAAGTCAAAACCGATACCAGCACCCTGAGTCTGGCGCTTACCGTTCCGCAGGCGGCCGTGCTGCGTACTGAAGAAGGTTACATTGCCCCCCAGTTCTGGGACGAGGGGATACCGGCGCTGATGCTCTCGTGGAACACGACCTGGTATAACACCCGCGCGAAAGGCGCTGCGAAAGACACAAATGATGATTTTTATGCCGGGCTGGATTCCGGCGCCAACCTTTTCGGCTGGCAGTTTCGCGACAGCAGCGCCTGGCGGAAAACGGCCAGCGGAGAGAGTAGCTGGCAGAATAATACCCGCTACCTGCGCCGTCCCCTGGCCTCGCTGAAATCCAACCTGACGCTGGGTGACTTTTATATTCCTGGCGATCTGTTTGATTCCCTGCGCGTGCGCGGCGTGTCGCTGGCGTCGGACATGAAGATGCGCCCAAATTCACAGCAGGTTTTTTCACCGATGGTTCACGGCGTGGCGCGGACGAACGCCCTGGTGAAAGTTATCCAGAATGGCAACGTGATCTATCAGGAGAACGTGCCGCCGGGCCAGTTTACCCTCGACAGCATTCAGCCTACCGGCTCCGCGGGCGATTTGCTGGTGGTGGTGCGTGAGGCGGACGGTTCACAGCAGTCCTTCACGGTGCCGTTTTCCGCCGTGCCCGGGATGCTAAAAGAAGGGGTGAGCCAGTACAGCGTGGTGGCGGGTAAAGTGCACCAGAACACGCTCGATGCCGAACCCGCATTCATGCAGGCCACGCTGCGCTACGGGTTTAATAACCTCATCACCGGGTATACCGGGACGATTATTAGCGATAACTACCAGGCCGGGCTTGTCGGTACCGGGTGGAACCTTCCCTTTGGCGCGGTCTCGTTTGATGTCACCCACGCCAAAACCACCCTACAGGATCGCACCAGCAGCGGTCAGAGTTATCGCGTGTCGTACAGCAAATTTATCGATACCACCGCCACCAACTTCACCCTGGCGGCCTATCGCTATTTCACAAAAGGCTATTACAGCTTCAGCGACGCGCTCTATTCGCGCGAAGGGTATCAGCGCCTGAGAGCGCAGTACGACGACTATGAAGATCGGTTTGGCATTGCGCCCGACATGTCGCTAAGCACCTGGGACGCCCTGCGTGCGGCGCAGCCCAAGAATACCTTTACGCTTAACCTTAATCAGCGCCTGCTCAATAACTGGGGCACGGTGTTTGTCTCCGGCACACACCGCGATTACTGGAACTCACAGCAAACCACGCGCGAATACCAGATGGGCTATTCCAACGCCATCGGCCGCGCCAGCTATACCCTGTCGGCCAGCCGGGTACGGAACAGGGACAGTGAAGAAGAGACGCGCCTTTACCTCTCCCTCAGCCTGCCGTTCGCGCTGTTTGATAATAATGCGTGGATCACCTCCAGCCTGACGGCCAGCGATTCGCATTACGAGCAGAGCAATATCAGCATGAGCGGGAACGCGCTGGCGTCGAACCGACTGAGCTACACCCTCTCCGGCAGTAATGCGCGGGGGGGGAAAAATGCGGCAAGCGTTAACGCCGCGTACCGTTCGAACTTCGCAACACTCGGTGGCTCTTACAGCGAATCCTCCGACTACCGCCAGACCGGGCTCAGCGGACGCGGCAGCCTGGTGGCCTACCCGTGGCACGTTCTCGCCTCAAACGAAACCGGCACAACCATGACTATCGTCGATGCGCCAAAGGCGGAGGGGCTGATGGTGAACGGCGATGAAAGCATTATGACGAACCGCGATGGCGTGGCGCTGGTGCCTTACGCCACCCCGTATCGCAAAAACGCCATTACGTTAACTGAAACGGAAAACAGCGCTGGCGCGGAGGTGATCGGCAATATGGCTAACGTGGCTCCTTACGACGGGGCGGTGAGCTATATCCGCTTTGAAACCGACAAGCGCCAGTCATGGGTACTTCATGCGACGCGCGCCGACGGCAAACCGCTGCCCTTTGGCACCGAAGTGCTGGATGAACATGGTGAATCTGTCGGGTATGTCGGACAGGCCAGCGTACTGTATATCCGTGCTGAACGGCCGCCACGCGCGCTCAACGTGCATCTCCGCGGCGGAAAGTGCGAAATCTCCTCCCCGGCCTGGGGGCTGAACAGCCCCTCATCGGTTTGCCATTAATTACGGATTATCAAAATGTTACGATCATTCATGTTCCTGCTCCTCACCAGCGTTAGCGGGATGAGCTATGCCACCTGCTCCGGCAGCGGCATCGTTTATGGCACACCGATTACCATTGATTTATCGGATAAGCTGAGCCCGGCCACGCCCACATGGACCGGCAGCTTCACCACCCAGTACAGCGGCTCGTTCAACTGTACGACGCGTAACAGTGAATTTTCTTACACGCCGATCCTCTCGACCAACAACAAATACGCGACCATCCTCGGATTCAGCAACAACAAGTATATGGTGCGGGCGGAGATCACCAATCCCCCGGCCAATAAAACCCTGTCTGCCAGCGGTAGCCATACGGCGTCTGAGCTGAACACACCGTTTACGGTTCGCTTCACCCTCGTTAACCAGAGCGGCACCACCCTGACGGGGGATACGGCGAACATGAGCGACGTTCTGTTCGTCAGCGACATGAGCGGATTGTCGATTTTGGAAATCCCCCTCTGGCTAATTAATCAGGTCATCAAAATCGCCCAGTGGTTATTCAGCGGGTTCAAATGGCCTTACGACAACCGCGATATGTTTGGTCAGCCGATGATCATCAAATACGCGCCAAAACTGACTACCTGTTCCTTTGATAATGCGGGGCTGACCGTGGCGCTGCCGACGCTCGGCATTCCCCAGCTCAGTGCATCCTCACAGCCGGGGCTGACGCCTTTTTCACTGAACATGAGCTGTCAGAACGTCGGGGTTAACGGCAATTCCGATCGGTCAATTGAGATGTTTCTGTCCAGCACGCAGCTGCTTTCGACCGACAGCTCGGTGCTGATCGACAGCAGCAGTAGCGCGGCGCAGGGCGTGGGGCTACGCCTGATAAAACGTGACGCCCCGCAAACGCCGGTGACCTTCTCTACCTCGACCACCAGCCGTGGCAACGCCACAATGATTTTCAGCGTGGCGGCTGGCGCGGCGCTGGACGAACATTTCACCCTTCCGATGGCGGCGTACTATTACGTGTGGGCGCCCGCCCAGGTGAGCCAGGGTAAGATCAATACATCGGCTACGCTGAATATTATCTACCCCTGATGTGGACTATTCCTCCATCTTTCCAACCGTCTGCACATACTTAATCAGTTCGCTGTGGTTGGAAAGATTCAGCTTTTTTATCGCATTGTGTTTGGGAGTGCGGACGAATTCCTGGACCTTCAGGGGTTAATTTATGCATTCATACGAGGACCGGATCCGGGCCGTCGAACTCTATTACCGGTACGGAAAGAAAGCCTCTGTTGTCGTCATGGAGCTGGGATATCCTTCCACAAAACAGCTGGGCCGTTGGGTTCGGATTTATGAAGAGAAGGGCGATTTACCCAGGGAATTAAAGCCAAGAGAACGCTATTCACGGACACAGAAAATTGCTGCTGTTGAGCATTATCTTACTCACGGTGGTTGCCTGTCGTACACTCGCCGAGCCATCGGCTACCCCAGTAACGAAATTCTAAAGCGCTGGATTGAAGAGTTTTACCCAAATGCGCGCCCCCTGGTCATTCGCTCAGGCACAAACAAATGCTTCAGCCCGGAAGAGAGGTCTCAGGCCGTCCGGGAGCTCTGTAACCGACGTGGAACCGCGCGTAAAGTTGCACAAAGCATAGGCGTCAGCGTCCCGGTCCTGTACAAATGGAAGAAAGACCTTATCAGTGACGAGGCTTATCAATCCATGCGCAAACGAAAGTCAGCCCCTCAGGGGCTTTGTTGAATAAATCAGATTTCGGGTAAGTCTCCCCCGTAGCGGGTTGTGTTTTCAGGCAATACGCACGCTTTCAGGCATACCTGCTTTCGTCATTTTGTTCAGCGCTCGTACCAGGGCCATAGCCTCTGCAACCTGACCATCGTAGTCACGCAGCGTCAGTGAACCCCCGAACAGCTGTTTTACCCGGTACATCGCCGTTTCCGCTATCGAGCGACGGTTGTAATCTGTTGTCCATTTCCACCGCGCATTACTCCCGGTCATTCGCTGATTAGCCACTGCACGGTTACGGTCTGCATATTCACCGGGCCAGTAACCCGCACCTTTTCGGGGAGGGATAAGCGCGCTGATTTTCTTACGCCGCAGTTCATCGTGACAGAGCCGGGTGTCGTAAGCGCCGTCTGCCGATGCTGCCCTGATTTTTCTGTGAGTCTGCCGGATAAGACCCGGGAAGGCTTCTGAGTCCGTCACATTGTTCAGCGACAGGTCTGCACAGATGATTTCATGTGTGTTGCTGTCAACTGCCAGATGCAACTTTCGCCATATACGACGGCGTTCCTGGCCATGCTTTTTGACTTTCCACTCGCCTTCACCAAAGACCTTCAGCCCGGTGGAATCAATCACCAGATGCGCGATTTCACCCCGGGTGAACGTTTTGAAACTGACGTTAACCGACTTTGCCCGCCTGCTGACACAGCTGTAATCCGGGCAACGTAGCGGAACGTTCATCAGAGAAAAAATGGAATCAATAAAGCCCTGCGCAGCGCGCAGGGTCAGCCTGAATACGCGTTTAATGACCAGCACAGTCGTGATGGCAAGGTCAGAATAGCGCTGAGGTCTGCCTCGTGAAGAAGGTGTTGCTGACTCATACCAGGCCTGAATAGCTTCATCATCCAGCCAGAAAGTTATGGAGCCACGGTTGATGAGGGCTTTATTGTAGGTGGGCCAGTTGGTGATTTTGAACTTTTGCTTTGCCACGGAACGGTCTGCGTTGTCGGGAAGATGCGTGATCTGATCCTTCAACTCAGCAAAAGTTCGATTTATTCAACAAAGCCCATTCAGTCCTCAATTTGTGCATTTTTTAAACGAAAAAAGGGTGTCTAATACGGTGAAATCATAGTATTACCAAAGTAATAAATAAAAAGTTATTTAAATCAGTAATTTAGATTTGATTTGTAATACCTGGGTAATACCGCAGCATGGCTAAATTTTGTTTTTTTTCTTTTAAATCAGTGCGATAGCGTGATTTATCACGCTGCGTTAGGTGTATAGCAGGTTAAGGGATAAAAAATCATCTTTTTTTGGTAGGGCGATCTCCGTAGGTTAAGGGGCATTTGGCTAAAAAGCGTCCTATTCTTTGATGGTCATGCTTGCATGACCATCTGAGCAACCAAAAACTACAGATAAACTACAGATAAACTACAAAAAACGTTTTGCCTTAGTGTTGTAAGACTACAATAAAACTACAAATAAACTACAAAAAACGTGACAGACTACAAATAGACTACAATAAAACTACAGATAAACTACAAAACTCGATTGACCCCTTCTTACGAGTGTTGTAGAGTCATTTTCATACAACGGAGGGGGTTATGAATAAACCAGCAGATCTGAAACCCCGCAACTTATCGGCTGCTGTCAGATTGCGCCTAAATGAAATCGAGAACTGGCTGGACAGAGGGCTAACGCGGCATGAAATTGCTGAAATCCTCGACAGCGAATACAGCTTTTCGGTAACAGCCAAAGGGCTTGAGATGGCACTGTATAGAACGCGGCAAAACCGAAAAAATGTATTGCACAATACGCATGATAAGAGTAGCGCGAAGGGTGCAGCGGAAAGTGTATTGCACAATACACAACCGTCTGAGCCTGAAGTGCAGGAAAGTAAAAAAGCAGAGAGTCCCGGCATTATTGATAAAGAATTCTTCAAGAAAATCGGTGAGAATTTCGACCCTAAGAAGTTCAACAAAAAATTCTGAGGTGATTTATGAAAGTAGCGGTAATTAATTACAGTGGCAGTGTTCGTAAAACCTTAATTTCATCTTACCTGTTAGCCCCGCGCGGCTTTGTTGAATAAATCAGATTTCGGGTAAGTCTCCCCCGTAGCGGGTTGTGTTTTCAGGCAATACGCACGCTTTCAGGCATACCTGCTTTCGTCATTTTGTTCA
>NZ_JBMKHN010000031.1:0-15710 GCF_049238425.1 Enterobacter cloacae complex sp. IR5401
GTTGGTTATTTTGAACTTTTGCTTTGCCACGGAACGGTCTGCGTTGTCGGGAAGATGCGTGATCTGATCCTTCAACTCAGCAAAAGTTCGATTTATTCAACAAAGCCGTCTGTGTTGTAAAATGGCGCCGAAAGCCCGGCGTAGCCGGTTGCCGGGCTATAAATTCTGCCACCCTACCCCCTGCCCTGATTAGCCTTAACTCGCGAACAGCAATGAAGAAGTCAAAGTAATCCCTTTTAACCCCGGTGAGCGGGCTTTACGGCGTTTACGACGTAAAGGGCGTGATTTCCGGGGCCTAAGCGGCGGCAGCTTGCTGCTGACGCTTAGGGGGATGTTCATCAACTATTTCAGCGACACCAGGGAACTTAACACGGTAGCTGCAAAGCCCTAATCCCGCTCACCGCCACGCAGCTGCCGTACGTCCCCCACGGGGGTGCGCAGTGCTGCGCGCGGGAACGGCGGCCCGTCTGCGGGACGCGGCGCCGTACTGCGCGTTAGCGGCCGCACGCGGCCGGTTACGGGGGACACTCCGCCATACGACCAGCGACCCGCTGAGCTGCACAATCCACAGATAACACAAGCTACATACATGTCGATATGGGAATCGGCCCACCTTGCCGCGCGCCGGTGCCGTGTGGGAATCCGCCCACCTTGCCGCGCGCCGGTGCCGTGTGGGAATCCGCCCACCTTGCCGCGCGCCGGTGCCGTGTGGGAATCCGCCCACCTTGCCGGGCGCCGGTGCTGTGTGGAAATCCGCCCACCTTGCCGCGCGCCGGTGCCGTGTGGGAATCCGCCCACCTTGCCGGGCGCCGGTGCCGTGTGGGAATCAGCCCACCTTACCGGGCGCCGGTGCCGTGTGGGAATCCGCCCACCTTGCCGGGCGCCGGTGCCGTGTGGGAATCCGCCCACCTTACCGGGCGCCGGTGCCGTGTGGGAATCCGCCCACCTTACCGGGCGCCGGTGCCGTGTGGGAATCCGCCCACCTTGCCGGGCGCCGGTGCCGTGTGGGAATCCGCCCACCTTACCGGGCGCCGGTGCTGTGTGGAAATCCGCCCATCTTCATGACAAAAATTTGTCAAATGACAGGCTCATGTGTGCTGATTTATGTCAGACGGGATTTTGCTTATCAATTATTGAGAACAGAAATTTTCCTGAATCATCAATACTATACTTAGCAAGTAAAGGTGTTTTCTCATTTATCTGCTTGAGTGCAGGATCAAGGAAAGATCGTTTCAACTCTGCCAAGTTCTTCTGCTGGGATTCCGGTAAGACGAAACGGTCATTTAACCAAGCATGAGTAGTAACCCATAAGCCTGAAGATTTGAATTGAGCAAGACTTTCATAAAGGCGGATCGTCCGGGGATTTCGAAGACTGCCACAATCGCGGAGCGAGTAGGTGGTGAACTGGTTGGTAATGACTCCAACTTACTGATAGTGTTTTATGTTCAGATAATGCCCGATGACTTTGTCATGCAGCGCCACCGATTTTGAGAACGACAGTGACTTCCTGCCCAGCCTTGCCAGATGCTGCCTCAGATTCTGGTTATGCCGCTCAATTCGCTGCGTATATCGCTTGCTGATAACGTGCAGTTCTCCCTTCAGGCGGGATTCATAAAGCGGCCAGCCATCCGTCATCCATACCACGACCTCAAAGGCCGACAGCAGGCCCGGAAGACGCTCCAGCGTGGCCAGAGTACGCTCACCAAAGACGCGTGCCACCACCGTCCTGCACATCCTGCCATAGGCGTAAAATAACCAGCGCTGACGTGATTTAGCCCCGACGTAGCCCCACTGTTCGTCCATTTCCGCGCAGACAATGACGTCACTGCCCGGTTGTATGCGTGAGGTTACCGACTGCGGTCTGAGTTTTTTAAGTGACGTAAAATCGTGTTGAGGCCAACGCCCATAATGCGGGCGGTTGCCCGGCATCCAACGCCATTCATGGCCATATCAATGATTTTCTGGTGCGTACCGGGCTGAGAGGCGGTGTAAGTGAACTGTAGCTGCCATGTTTTACGGCAGTGAGAGCAGAGATAGCGCTGATGTCCGGCAGTACTTTTACCGTTACGCACCACGCCTTCAGTAGCTGAGCAGGAGGGACAACTGATGGAGATGGAAGCCACTGGAGCACCTCAAAGACACCATCGTACACTAAATCAGTAAGTTGGCACCATTATCCGGCAGGCGATCTGGATTATCGTCACGCTGTTAAATATGTCGCGGTAGGGATACCCGTTACCGGATACCCCCCGCACAGATCCCGGCGTGCGCGATTTACGCACCGGGCTCCTGCCTCGGGTGTCTGGCGGTGAACCGCTCCACAGGCCATGGATGAAGAACCCGAACCCTTGGTAGCCATGCGGCTGCCAGTTTGTTTGCTTTCGTCCAGGTCGTATCATCCTTCTGGCTCCTGCGCCTGAGCGCCCGGCGCCAGAGGTTTGTTACGTGTGTCCTGAACTTCTGCATGGTGGGGAAGTTGCCCGGTACCGAGTGATAGTTCAGGTATCCCTGAACCACTCTCCTGAGCCATTTTCCCTGTTCGGGGATTGAGTAATGCCAGCGCCTTCGCAGACCGTCTTTGATGGCTTTCAGAGTTGCCGTCATCCGATCCCGGCGGGTCTTTCGTATCAGCATGAACCTGCCGTTGCGATCTTTCCCGCTGATGTGCGTGAACCCGAGGAAGTTGAACGTTTCTGGTTTGCCTTTTCCCCTGATGGCACGGTTTTCGGCAGCGAAGCGGCCGAACTCCATCAGACGGGTTTTCTCCGGGTGAACCGTGAGTCCGAACTCCCTCAGTCTGCGCTGCATGGCTATACGGAAGCGCCGGGCATCGTATCGTTTGTCGAACCCGATGACGATGTCATCGGCGTATCTGACCATTACCACATTGCCTGTGGCATAGCGACGTCGCCACTGATGCGCCCACAGATCGAAGACGTAGTGGAGGTATATGTTTGCCAGCAGCGGTGAGATGACCGCACCCTGTGGGGTGCCTTCCTCCGTTGCTCGCCATTGACCCTCCTCCAACGTCCCGGCTGTGAGCCACTTACGTATGAGCCTGATTACCCTCCGGTCGCCGATCCGATGCTCTGTGAACCTGATCAGCCATTCGTGGCTCACCCTGTCGAAGAACTGACTGATGTCGGCATCCAGTACCCAGTTTACGTTAGTGCGTACCAGCCCTGTGGCCAGTGCGTCCAGTGCATCGTGCTGGCTTCGCCCGGGTCTGAACCCGTATGAGAACCCCATAAAGTCGTTTTCATAGACTGCGTTCAGGATTTTCACCAGCGCATACTGGACGATCTTGTCCTCCAGCGAGGCGATGCCGAGCGGGCGTTGTTTTCCATCCGCTTTTGGGATGTAGTGACGCCTGCCGGGCTGCGCCCTGTAGCTGCCCTGATGTAGCCTCCGGTGCAGATCTGTTATGTTGTTCTTCATGTTTCCGGCGTAGTCCATCCACCTGATGCCATCCACTCCGGCGGCCGCTTTCCTGCTCAGGGAGAGGAATGCGGCTTCCAGTGCTTCGACTGTCAGCAGGTGGAACAATGCTGTAAACCGTTCTTTCTTCCGCTGCTTCGCAGCTTCCCGCACGCGTGACAGCCTCTGTGACATGCTTTCCCGGCTCTGTGTCCGGCGCATGTGTGGCTGTTCCGCGTTCCCCTTGGCCCCGCTCCTTCGCTCCACTGACTCCGCTCCTTTCGGGTTGTTCGCCTGCTTCGCCGCTACTATGAGCGAGTCCGACTTCTCCTCTCCGTACATCACCGGCTATGACTCCTCGTCTTCCCGGTGCGGGCCGTCTCCGACACTGGCAGATGGTCAGAGGGGAGATCTCCCGGTTCCCGCGTAGAGATCGTATTGACATGCCAGGGTCTCAGACCCCGCCGGGTCCATGTGGCACTCGCAGTATCGCACCCTATGATGTTGCCTTCCGTTAACAGTACAACGTCGGCACCCGGTAATTTAATATACATTTCGTGGCTCAATGGCTGGCCTGTCAACACCCCTGTCAACGCTTCGCCCCATACCTCGCGGTATGCAACGCATGACTCGGGGACCTTGTGGATTGCTGGTCCTTCAATGGTCGGGGACTTTCACCCCTTGATCTCTACCGGTCTCCCGGCGAACACTGTATGTATAACCAGTAAAATTAGAGTGTCAGGAGGAAAGATGAAACTACAACTTTTCAGCACCGGGAAAGAACTCCCGCCACAGGCCCATCCATTGTTTGCCGATCTGGCCAGCTGCGGTTTTCCCAGCCCTGCTGCTGACTATGTCGAGTCCGATCTGGATCTCCATGATTACTGCATACGGCATCCGAGCGCGACGTACTACCTGCGTGCCAGCGGAGACAGCATGGCCGACGGCAGTCTGTACAATGGCGATCTGCTGGTTGTGGACAGTGCTGAAAAGCCGCGGCACGGCGATATCGTTGTCGCCAGCATGCAGGGGGAGTTTACGGTGAAACGGCTTCTGCTGACGCCGCGACTGACGCTGCAGCCCATGAATGCCTCCTGGTCGCCGATTTATCCTGATCCCGACGAGCTGGATATCTTTGGCGTCGTCACGCATATCATCCACCGCCCGAGGGAGATGTACTGATGTTTGCCCTGGCCGATGTGAACAGCTTCTATGCCAGCTGTGAACGTGTTTTCCGCCCGGATTTGAAAGGAAAGCCGATAGCCGTCCTGAGCAACAACGACGGGAATGTAATCGCTCGCAGTGCCGAGGCGAAGCCCTGGATCAAAATGGGAACTCCGTGGTTTCAGATAAAAAACGAAAGATACCCGGAAAAAATATATGCGTTTTCAAGTAATTATGAACTTTACGCCTCGATATCGGCGCGCGTGATGAACTGCCTGGAGGAACTGGCCCCCAGGGTGGAACAGTATTCAATTGATGAGATGTTCCTCGACCTGACCGGCGTGGAGCACTGTATGGGGCTTGAGGACTTCGCCCGGCAGCTGCGTCAGCAGGTGTATGACTGTACCCGCCTGACCATTGGCGTGGGCGCCGGACCAACGAAAACCCTCGCAAAATCAGCCCAGTGGGCCTCAAAAGAGTGGAAACAGTTTCATGGCGTACTCGCTCTGACCAGGGGAAATCCGCAAAGGACGCGGAAACTGCTTTCACTGCAGCCGGTTGAAGAAATCTGGGGGGTGGGTAACCGTATTGCACGCAAGCTAAATGTGCTGGGCATAAAAACCGCGCTCGATCTGGCTCTGACGAACCCGGCCTTCATCCGCAAAAATTTTTCTGTCGTCCTTGAGCGAACGGTACGGGAACTGAACGGGGAAAGCTGCCTTTCGCTTGAGGAAGCCCCTCCGACGAAACAGCAAATTGTCTGCAGCCGCAGTTTTGGCGTGAAGATCACGGAGTACGAGTCACTCCGTCAGGCTATCTGTCAGCACGCAGAGCGGGCCTCTGAAAAACTGCGTAAAGAGCACCAGTATTGCCGGCATATTTCCGTTTTCATCAAAACGTCTCCGTTCGCCATTAAAGAGCCTTACTACGGCAACGTGGCTACGGAAAAACTTCTTACACCCACTCAGGACACCAGGGACATCATTGCAGCCGCTACAACGGCTCTGGAGCGTATCTGGAGGGATGGGCTCCGGTATGCCAAAGCCGGAGTTATGCTGAATGACTTCACCGGCTCCGGAGTTTCGCAGCTGCAACTGTTCGACGAACGCCCGCCACGCCCTCACAGTGCTGAGCTGATGAGGGTTCTGGACGGGATCAACAACTCAGGGCTGGGTAAAGTATGGTTTGCGGGGCGGGGTATGGCCCCGGAATGGCAGATGAAACGGGAGATGCTTTCTCCTGCTTATACGACACGATGGTCAGATATTCCTGCAGCGAAACTGGCGTGAAACTATGGCGATTTCACCGTGAAATTCTCAACCTAAACTGCCTAATTACAATAAGTTAGATGTGAAATCGCCATGGCGAAATTATTGACTCAAATTTCTGTCAAGGACTTCGTTGATAGCCTTGTCCAGTTCATCCTGAATCACTTTTGACATACGGCTAAACTCATAAGTCAGCGTGCGCCCTTTCACACGCTTACGCGCGAACTTGTCCTTTTCTTCAAAAGACCAGAGTGGGGAAACCACTGACTTTTCCTTGGGAGATGGATCTATCAATGCCTGAGATGCCTGAGAAATCAGCTTCAGAATACTGGCTTTCTGTTCGTCTTCTGGTCGCTCGCCATCACTCAAAATTGCATCGAGCTGAGCTGATACAGACTGAATGAGTTCTTCAGGCGTTAATCCCTTTTCACCGAGTTTTTCATTAACTTCTAAAAGAAGTTTATAATCACTAAACGATAGCTCCGACTGAACCGGGAACAGAGAAATTAAGTCTTGCGGTACGGCCGCCGCCTGCAGCGCCCTGGTAACTTTAGCCTGAGATAATCCCTCCAGTTCAGCAATTTCCTTTTGATTAAATCCGGACTCTTTAAGAGCGATCAATCTCAGACCAATCTCCCGAAGATTATGTTCTTTAGCTGTCTGGATATCTTTAGCCAGTTGGCGAGCTTCATCAGCTGATAAATGTTCTTCGGTAACCATTACATCAAGGCCTGTACGGACAAAAATTGCTGAGGCTCGCCGTCTTGAACCATCCAGTATCTCAATCCTTTCACTTTGCTTAATACCAATACAGGGAAAGAACTGCTGAAACTTAATCGTCTGGATAATGGATTTCAGAGACTCCCTGGTCAGTGCAAGTTGATCTCTTCCATTGTTTTCCTGGTTTACGAAGGTCTTACTTTCAACTTCAGATGCAGGCACCCGAACAAACCTGAACGTTACCTTCCTGCCGGTTTTTAAGGTAAATACCTGACTTCTACCGGTGTCAGCCATTTCGAGCATTGACGCCTGAGTATTTAACTGTCTGCCGATGGTTTTTCTTTTCTCATTCGACATCACATACCTCCGTTAGTACGAATGAACTCGATGCGATCAAAGACTGCCTTCGCAAAGTCTTCCGCTGCTGATTTTGCGCTTTTTAGTGCCTCTGTACTTCCATCATAGGTTGCTGGATTTGCTGAAATAACTGTGTCAAAAGTCTCCCCACAACGTTCGAAACCATCCAGTCTTGGCAGAACCATGTCTAGCATATCGGCACCGAAAACCTCTTTGGCCTGACTATGGCAAATTTTGTGATCAGACTTGTTCAGGATCTTGGACATGAAGCCGACATTACCGATGAGATTGCAGGTGTGCCCATCCATTTCGATGGAATCTATGAGGGCAGGGAGGCTGGCCACAAACTTCAGGGAAGAATGAAAATCAACCGTCGCCGGTGGAAGAGGGGTCAACATCAGGTCTGCCGCCCCAATGCAGTTTTTCAGGAACGCATCAAGGTGAGGACCACTATCAAGGAAAATAAAGTCGTAGTCATGCTGGAGCTTGTCGATAATGTTCTCTTTAAGCACCGCATGAATATTTTTCCCTGGCAGATGTTCTTCACACAATCCCTTCCAGCCTTCAGCAAGGAATGCATCGTCAATGGAAGCGGGGATTACATCAACACCAGGGATAATAGACGGTACTATAAAATCGGAAAGTAATTCTTCACGAGACACGTTCTGGAGCATGGCCTGAGCAGCCGTATTTTCAACCAAGCCCACTGAATTCTCATGGCTCAGGAACATTGTCAGAGATGCCTGCGGATCGAAATCGATGGCCAGAATACGCAGGTCTTCGAACAGAAGC
Source organism: Enterobacter cloacae complex sp. IR5401 (assembly GCF_049238425.1). Lineage (NCBI taxonomy): Bacteria > Pseudomonadati > Pseudomonadota > Gammaproteobacteria > Enterobacterales > Enterobacteriaceae > Enterobacter > Enterobacter cloacae complex sp. IR5401. Next base: position 7,719 of record NZ_JBMKHN010000031.1, read on the forward strand.
TGAGGATGAGCTCGAAAAGCATGTGATAATGAAGCGGTAGAAACTGTCTTGGAACCACCACCTTTAAGATTACATACAAAAATCGTAAAGGCTTTATCGAAGCGATCCCTGTACTTCGGTACTTTACGATGGTTATACAGATCGATGACATTCTGAATCGTCATCGCGTATTTCATCGTATTACCAGAAGGTTTCTTTTTAAAAATGTAGCCACCGGCTTCCATTTCGGACACAGCATACTCAACACTGCCTTTACTGAGCTTAGGCAGCTTATACAGAGCGGCTTTGCTGTATTCCTGATAGAACTCGGTAAGCTTCAATTCCTCTTTTTGCTGTCGGATACTTTCGCTCAAAGATGTCAGAAGCTTACCTGCACGTGTAGCGACTTTCCGTAACTGCTCAATATTGTCCATTTATCACCTCATGACGTTTTTTGTCATTTTGAACAAAAAGTGTCATGTTGCAAGAAAAAAATCATATTGTTTTGATTTCGCTCTCAACAGAAGGGGGATGAAGCTCGACGGGCGTGCTACTAAATCACACTGCAGCAACACGCAGACGCACTTTTGACCATCAACAGCAACTCATACAAAAGGGCTTTGAGAAAGGTATTCAACTTGCAAGACAGGAGAGTCATTCAGAAGGATTCTGATTTTAGTTACGACCAGTGCAATGCTGAGCCTTATGTATCAGCGCTCGCCGCAGCCATGTAACCGAGCGTAGCGAGCGAACTGGCGAGGAAGCGAAGAGGAACCGTTCCGGCAGATAGCTCTTACGCTCAGCACAAGAAGAGTTTTCCATCCTCTGTGGGAAACAGGTCAACTTTAATGGACGCTCCGGACTATGGGAAACAGGTCAACTTCGCGGACGGCCCGGACTATGGGAAACAGGTCAACTTCACGGGCGGCCGGGAGTGTGGGGAACAGGTCAACTTCGCGGACGGCCCGGATTATGGGAAACAGGTCAACTTCGCGGGCGGCCGGGACTGTGGGAAACAGGTCAACTTTGCAGACGGCCCGGACTGTGGGAAACAGGTCAACTTCGCGGGCGGCCGGGAGTGTGGGGAACAGGTCAACTTCGCGGACGGCCCGGACTAAGGGAAACAGGTCAGCTTCTCGGACGGCCCGGACTATGGGAAACAGGTCAACTTCTCGGACGGTCGGGAGTGTGGGAAACAGGTCAACTCCGCGTACGGCCCGGACTGTGGGAAACAGGTCAACTTTGCAGACGACCGGGACTGTGGGAAACAGGTCAACTTTGCAGACGACCGGGACTGTGGGAAACAGGTCAACTCCGCAGACGGCCCGGACTGTGGGAAACAGGTCAACTTCGCAGACAGCCGCGATTGCGGGAAACAGGTCAAGTTAGGCAAGCACTATGGGAAACACAGCAAGTTCAGTATCCCCCCATATGTCAGCAACAAACTAAGGGGGGAGGAAATAAAAATTACAGACTATTGTTTTTTATCAAGAAAATTAAACAGCAAGCGACCATCTTCTTCAGTGGTATATGTTACCTTTAATGGCGTCTTCTCATTAATTTTCTTCAGAGCAGGTTCCAGGAAGGTACGCTTCATTTCAGCAATATTGTTTTTCTGCGAGGCAGGGAGCATAAACCTTTCACATAACCAGTCATGTGTGGTGATCCAGACACCAGTGCTCCGGAACTGACACAGGCTTTCATAAAGCCGGATGACACGAACACTATTAAGCTGGCCACAGTCATAGAGAGAATAGGTAGTGAACTGGGAGGTTAAGCCGACCAGGAATGGCATGACCTTGTAGTTAAATTCAATCTGCCAGGAACCCCGGCCTCGCTTCATTCCTGCTTCAGCCAGCCACGGACGTTTAACTTCTTCAAACTCACCTTCTTTTGGATAAAAGGTAACCGTTGATTCGCCCAGAGCATTTACCCCAGCCTTCACATCACGACTGGCGACAGACGTAGCGACATTGAAGTATTTGACGTAATCGGAAACGCTGATTTTGAAGAGCGGCAATACGTCAGAGTCATCTTCCTGGCTGTCATTAAAATAGGCCTGCATGAGGCATAACCACAGCACACGTTTTGCCTGAAGAGGCAGGTAATATGCAGCTTCGGTCAATTCGTTAGATTGCTTTATACTGGCGCGTTTTTTAAACGTTTTAGTAGCTGGCAAGAGTGCTTGAGTATCCATTTCAATGCCTATGGGTAAATTTTTACCCACCCATAATGACAGTGAAAACAGAAATTGCAAGCTATCGCGATACTTATCCACCGGAAAAATCTGCACTTTATCCACAAGTGGATAATTGAGAACTGAACTTGACCTCTTTCCCATAGCTTGTTGATGCGTATCCCATAGCTTGTTGACACAAAACCCACTGATACGTGATTAATTTCCCATATTATGTTTACCAGTTGCCCATACAGGCCCCCTCTCAGGCCGCACTGTACGCGGCTTTCAGGCTCCCTAAAAGATGTAAAATAAAGAAAAAGAATAAAAAAGTACTTTATAAAAATATGCCCGTGGATAAGTGGATAACCCCGAGGGGAGGTGATTTTTCAGGCATTGAGCGTAAGCAGAATTTATAAGTTTTGTTCCCTGGTGCTTCCTCGCTCACTCGGGGCTTCGCCCTGTCGCTCGACTGCGGCGAGCACTGCTGGCTCGATCATATCCGTGGCCGGAAGATACTACTCCTCCCCCGAGTCGCTCTCCAGAGCCGGCTACAGCGAGACAACCCGCACGAAGATTTCTATCGTCCCTGCAGACATATTCGAATCGTTTTTATTAACCCTGGCTTCCGTCGTGACAGAACACTACGTCCTGTAAAAGGGGGACTAAGGCCCCTGAATCACACACCTGAAATTAATAATGCGGAGTTTTACGATAATGTCATTGCTGGAAACTTTCCTGACCGCTTCTCAGGGGGCAACAATCCTGTTCCTTGCCATGCTGATCTACTGGCAAAAGCGATAAATCCAAGCGGGCTGGCCTTTGGCCAGCTTCGCTGTATAAGGGGAAAAATGCGGCATATCCAGACATTTCACTAGGCAATTTGAATTCAGATATCTATGCTTGGGATCCGGTCAACAGGAGGTAACAAGATGAAACTTGAAACTATACAGATAGATAATACCGTAAGGAGTGGTCTTAATTCTTTCACTGACGGGGTGATTATTCGTGATACAAAGGTATTGATCACGCTCAATCTCCCGGATGGACAGAAAACCACTATTGAGGGGGAATGGCGGCATATGTCGGACGCCAACAGGTTGTCAGAACGTATTACGATGCTTCAGCATGCGATCTATGAGCAGTATGAGGAATACAGAGCAGATATTCCCGTCAGCTGGTCCAGATAACGTCTGACAGACCTCCCCGGCGAGCAGGACGTTCGCCAGCATCATTCTCCTAAGTACTTAAATATTCCCTTTCAGCATGGCTACCGCATCCGCTTCGGGCATCTGAAACTGAACTCGATGCCGCGCAGCAACATCAAGTGCGAACACCTTCGTATAGACTTCCGTCGAGCTAATCGATTTGTGGCCCATCAGGCTCTGCAAAACCTTCAGTGGTATGCCGGCATACAGCATATGCATCGCGTAGGAGTGGCGGAACGTATGCGGGGTGACCGGCACCGAGAATGTCACCCCGTCGACGGCGGCCGCTTCAACCGCTTCGCCAATCCAGGTCCGTACTGTCCGGTCGGTGATGTCCCAGATGCGGGCTTTCTCTGTTCTGCCGGTACGCTTGTTGCGTCTTTCCAAAGGTATTTTCAGGGTGGCCACCATCATCTGCAGCTGGCTGACGTAGTGGTGATCGGAGAGCGGAACCAGGCGATGCGCCTGACTACCGGCGGGTGAACGGCCGGCCGTTCTGGTCGCTTTCTCCGTTCGTTGTTTGAGTGTGGCCAGCTGCACAAACGGATACGGCGGTGCCAGCGAAAAATCCCCACGAGTTAGCGCCAGCGCTTCATTAATACGCGCACCGGTGTTCCACAGCGTCGCAAGCAACATCTTGCGGTGAAGATCCGGCACGTAATGGAGCAGGGCGCTGACTTCCGGCGCCAGCAGGTATTTCGGCAGTTCATCCTGTACGAGCGCCATCTGACGCAACGCCAGTGCTGCCGGATAATCAATGGCCACCGGCAACTGAGCAGAGGTATGTGTGACTCTCTGCCCCTGAATGGTAGGCATTATCATGAATTCTCCCCAGTCTTTTTACGCAGACGACGAATTTTAGCTTCGGTTCTTTCTTTACGTTTTTTCCGCCACACCCTAGAGAGGACGAGTTGTGCAGACCATTCCGTTGCATCGAGGCGGGTTCCAGGCAGACCGACGAGTTTTCGCAGTCTCTGGGCCAGAATAACGGCCTTTATCCCCAGACGGGCATAATGGAACTGACGTTCCCGATAATATGGGGAGAGATAGGGAGGCTCCCAGTACTGCTCATAATAAGCCGCGAGATGTCTCCGGACTTCATTCTGAAGTACCGGAAGTTCATGGATCCGGTACATAATCGGGGGGGGGGGGAGTGCCCGCCAGTCACCCGAAATATTCTTGATTATCAGCTCCGGAAGATTTTCCGTTGGAGTGTATACACCCTGCGGATCAGGCTCGCCGCAGTCTGTGGCCATACGAGCGCAGCCTTCCGCGAATTGTTCCAGTAAGAAAATCAACTCAGTTGCTATGAATAAACGTTCTTTATCCAGTAATTCCTGAGCAATCTTTAGCTCGTGGCGATGCCGTTCTGCAGCCGCTAAAGCCTCACGTTCGCCAGCGTAACGATGATTCAACCGGCTCACCAGAAGGGCAATGCTTCCGGTCAGTATCCCTCCCGATAACGTGGAGATCACCGGTACCCAGACTGAAATTCCGTCCGCCATATTTGTTCCTTAGGGTTTTTGCGTGAACCGTTCGTTTAAGCTGACCCCGCGAAAGCCTGCAGGGCATCCGCTCCGGAGAGCAGTTCATGCTGAGGGTTAAGCTCTGCGGCAATACTTCGTTTTGACATCCTCGATGTCTTTCAGGGCGGGGAGGCTGTCAAATTCCCCAGAACATCAGGTTTATCGCATTTTTGATGTCATTTTCCCGGTGGCTGAGATCGGCCACTTCCTCCCCGGTGACGGAGGCCGGGACGCTGGCCATGTCCGTGGTCATCAGGCGCCAGCTCTCGTCCCCGATGTGCACCACCGGATAGAGCTCACGGGAGACCTTATCCGACAGCAGCCGGGCGCTGGCCAGCGGGATCACCATCCGTCGCCCGGGGGTATCGATGATGTCACTCTGCACATCCACGAACAGACGATAGCGGCTCTCTCTTTTATAGGCATAAACCTTAAACTGCATCTCACCAGTCCCTGTTTTCGTCGGCGAATGAACCGTTCATTTCAATAAACCGGGCAACCTCAGCCATCCCTTCCTGATTTTCAGCCTGCCAGCGTTCGGCACGCAGACGTCGGGCTTCATTCTGCATGGCCCTGTTCACCAGGCCGGAGATATTGACGTCCGCGGATTTCAGTAACTGATAGCTGTCGCTGTCGATGGTGACGGTGATGCGCTGCTTCATAATGCACTCCGGAATGCATACTAATGGTATGCATATCAGTATAGCTTAATGATGAAGCTGACACACGCCCGGCAGAAGCATACTGTTATGTCGCTATTCATTTCACACTGTGAACCTCCCATCAGAAATAATCAACCAGGATATAACAATCATCCACACAGTCACGCTGTTAAATTACCGGACGACCGTTCCGGTCGGATCCGACTTTCCGCGCTTTACTAAGTTTCCGGAAGTGTATCACGGTCAGGGAATAAGCAAAGCGGCGTTTTCCGGTGGTGAGCGGCCGGTCACGGGGCAGGGGATGGACACAACATATAGCGTCTCAGCCAGCGGGAAACACCGCTACATCTTGTGTTGCCGGGCCGCTGCGCGCCGGAGGCAGGAAAGCAGATCCGGAACTGGTATTTTTCGGATCTGAGCGGGAAAAGTGAGAAACCAACATAGGTGTAACATATCCATATGTCGGGCATCTGCATAGGCAAAGCATACGCATATACCTACCATCTGCATATGTAACACCTATACAAGCCGGGCTTGCAGGCATATACTTCACCTATGCGGGAATACTCCCTGGCACACTCAGCATATGAGGAAAAACCATGCGCACAGTTTCGATATTTAAAAACGGCAATAACCGCGCCATCCGTCTGCCCCGTGACCTGGATTTTGACGGCGTCAGCGAGCTGGAGATCGTCCGGGAAGGGGACAGCATCATTCTGCGTCCCGTCCGGCCGACCTGGGGCTCGTTCGCGCAGCTGGACAGGGCCGATCCGGACTTTATGGCGGAACGCGAGGATGTGGTCAGCGACGAAGGACGCTTTGAGCCATGAAGAAAACCTGGATGCTCGACACTAACATCTGCTCGTTCATCATGCGCGAGCAGCCGGCAGCGGTGCTGAAGCGCCTGGAGCAGGTGGTGCTGCGCGGTGATCGCATCGTGGTCTCGGCCGTGACGTATGCCGAGATGCGCTTCGGCGCCACCGGCCCGAAGGCCTCGCCGCGCCATATTCAGCTGGTCGACGCGTTCTGCGCGCGCCTCGATGCCATCCTGCCGTGGGACCGGGCTGCGGTGGACGCCACGACGGACATCCGGGTGGCGCTGCGCCTCGCCGGCACGCCGATCGGCCCGAACGACACCGCCATTGCCGGACACGCCATCGCGGCGGGCGCCATCCTGGTGACGAATAATACAAGAGAGTTTGCGCGGGTCCCGGGCCTGGTGCTGGAAGACTGGGTGAATTAATCCCGTAAAAATTTCCGTGACGGAGACGACAGACATGAATGGGCTTTGTTGAATAAATCGAACTTTTGCTGAGTTGAAGGATCAGATCACGCATCCTCCCGACTGGATTTGCCCCTATATTTCCAGACACCTGTTATCACTTAATGGAGTGACCCCGAGCCCGTAGACAAATCTGCCCTATAGTTGGAGTGACCCCGAGCCCGTAGACAAATCTGCCCTATAGTTTGAGCATAGGAGGAGTCTATGGGCACATCACGTTTTACCCCTGAATTTAAGGAAGAGGCCGTCCGCCAGATCACCGAGCGGGGCTATTCTATTGCTGAAGTATCTGAACGGCTCGGCGTGTCGGCGCACAGCCTATATAAATGGCTCCGGGCTGTTAAGCCTGACAACAGTGGACAGCAGGCACAGGATTTACTGGATGCCAGAACAGAAATTCTCAGGCTGAAAGCACAGCTTAAACGCACTGAGGAAGAGCGGGATATTCTGAAAAAGGCAGCGCGGTACTTTGCAAGGGAGCCCGACTGAAGTATCGCTTTATCAACGATCACCGTGAAATCTGGTCGATCGTTACAATGTGTCGGGTCCTTAAGGTTGCCCGTGCCGGATTTTATGTCTGGCTCCATAACCCTGTATCTGCCGGAGAAAAGGATAACCAGCGACTGCTGGAACTCATCCGCGACTCCTATACGCTGAGTGGTGGAGTTTACGGTTATCGCAGGGTTCATGGCGATCTTCGCGAAATTGGCGAAGTGTGCAGCAGAAACCGGGTTGCCAAAATCATGAGGAAAAACAGGATTCAGGCTATACATGGTTATAAAGTGCCACGCGGGAGCCGGGGACGACCGTCACTGATAGCGCTTAATCACGTGCGGCGTGAATTTACTGTAGTGAAGCCCAATCAGGTGTGGGTCACCGACATCACCTACATCCGCACCTGGCAGGGCTGGCTGTACCTGGCAGTGGTTATCGATCTTTTTGCCCGTAATGTGGTGGGCTGGTCGATGAAGCCGACACTGTCGCGCGAGCTGGCACTGGATGCGCTGCTGATGGCGGTCTGGCGACGTAAACCTGAAGAAAACGTCATTGTGCACAGCGATAGTAATAATGCCGATGTCAGTCTTTACCACCACTTAGTTTGCCGTTTAACCAGATTGGTGTGATTACTGATGCAGTGAAGACCTTCCCGCATCCTGAC
>NZ_JBMKHN010000032.1:0-15158 GCF_049238425.1 Enterobacter cloacae complex sp. IR5401
TGATTTAGTGTATGATGGTGTTTTTGAGGTGCTCCAGTGGCTTCTGTTTCTATCAGCTGTCCCTCCTGTTCAGCTACTGACGGGGTGGTGCGTAACGGCAAAAGCACTGCCGGACATCAGCGCTATCTCTGCTCTCACTGCCGTAAAACATGGCAACTGCAGTTCACTTACACCGCTTCTCAACCCGGTACGCACCAGAAAATCATTGATATGGCCATGAATGGTGCTGGATGCCGGGCAACCGCCCGCATTATGGGCGTTGGCCTCAACACGATTTTACGTCACTTAAAAAACTCAGGCCGCATTCGGTAACCTCGCGCATACAGCCGGGCAGTGATGTGATTGTCTGCGCTGAAATGGACGAACAGTGGGGCTACGTCGGTGCTAAATCGCGCCAGCGCTGGCTGTTTTACGCGTATGACAGGATACGGAGGACGGTTGTGGCGCACGTATTCGGTGAACGCACTCTGGCCACGCTGGAGCGTCTTCTGGGCCTGCTGTCGGCCTTTGAGGTCGTGGTATGGATGACGGATGGCTGGCCGCTTTATGAATCACGCCTGAAGGGAGAACTGCACGTTATCAGCAAGCGATATACGCAGCGCATTGAGCGGCATAACCTGAATCTGAGGCAGCATCTGGCAAGGCTGGGCAGGAAGTCACTGTCGCTATCAAAATCGGTGGAGCTGCATGACAAGGTCATCGGGCATTATCTGAACATAAAACACTATCAGTAAGTTGGAGTCATTACCTGACTCTAGATAGTGACTAAACTCACAATTGTTAATACTCACAGAACGGGTATCAAATGGAGCTAGAATCTTAAGGGCGAATGGAGCAAACTGAGATAAATATTTAGATAAGGTCTTTAGATAATTAAGGAAACGCTAATGAGCCGTCTTAACCCTAAATCAACAACTTTAAGAACCCTTTTTCTCCGTTCGGGAAATCAATGTGCCTTTCCAGGATGTGATGTGGAATTAATTAATTCTTACGGCCAGTATGTCGGAAATGTCTGCCATATTGAAGCAGCTGAAGTCGGAGGAGAGCGTTATAATAAGTCACAAACAGATGAAGATCGTCGAGCTTATAGTAACCTAATTCTTCTTTGTGCAAATCATCACAAAGTAACTGATGATGTAGATATGTACCCTGTACAAGTTTTGCATTCAATGAAAACGACGCACGAGCGTACGGTTTATGGAAGAAATATCGCAGAGAACAAAGTTACAGCTTTCGTCAATTCAACACATGGTGAAACGGTAAATTTACCTCAAAATCTATACAAAGTTCGAAACTCAATCTTAGAAATTTTCCGAGAAGAGGCATTTTCTGGATTAGTTGATCATGCGAGAAATTATTTTTCTCATTTTGTCGGAGTTCCTAAAGCAACTCGTACACTTTACGCTCAAATCCTTTTGATTTCAGAAAGCGCTGACCACTGTACGATTATTGATATTCGAAAAGTACCGCAATTCCTTGGTGTGGCAATGGAATTTTTACATGTACATTACACAATACTTGAAAATGCAGGGTTGCTTAGTGAGCAAATTATAGATGACGATGTCCATCCAGTCCGCCTCTATCGCGTATTCACTACTTTTGATCGAAATGACATGCAGGCTTGGTTGTTACAAAGTATAAGAAATTATTATCTGCAAAGCCAACGACAAACCGATTTTGTGGAACTGGTAACTGATCTTAACTTTAACCTTATGGATTCATAATTACTTATTTTTATAGAAGAATATTCCGTTTTGCGAGAATGGAGCCTTTGCTTATAGTTTCCAGCTGGTTAATGCGAAGAAGTCAAATTGCAGGCACTGGGTGAGTAAGAGCCTGAAAGGGTCCTCAGTGTCGTTTGAATCCTCTTAATAATCTAATGCGCTGACCGGCTTTGTTGAATAAATCGAACTTTTGCTGAGTTGAAGGATCAGATCACGCATCTTCCCGACAACGCAGACCGTTCCGTGGCAAAGCAAAAGTTCAAAATCACCAACTGGCCCACCTACAATAAAGCCCTCATCAACCGTGGCTCCATAACTTTCTGGCTGGATGATGCAGCTATTCAGGCCTGGTATGAGTCGGCAACGCCTTCATCACGAGGAAGACCTCAGCGCTATTCTGATCTCGCCATCACCACCGTTCTGGTCATTAAACGCGTGTTCAGGTTGACCCTGCGGGCTGCACAGGGTTTTATTGATTCCATTTTTATACTGATGAATGTTCCGTTGCGCTGCCCGGATTACACCAGTGTCAGCAAGCGCGCAAAGTCGGTTAATGTCAGTTTCAAAACGCCCACCCGGGGTGAAATCGCACACCTGGTAATTGATTCCACCGGGCTGAAGGTCTTCGGTGAAGGCGAGTGGAAAGTCAAAAAGCATGGCCAGGAACGCCGCCGTATCTGGCGTAAGCTGCATCTGGCAGTTGACAGTAAAACACATGAAATCATCTGCGCTGACCTGTCGCTGAACAACGTTACGGACTCAGAGGCCTTCCCCGGGTTAATCCGGCAAACCCACCGGAAAATCAGGTCAGCCGCCGCCGATGGCGCTTACGATACCCGGCTATGTCACGATGAACTGCGGCGTAAGAAAATCAGCGCGCTTATCCCTCCCCGAAAAGGTGCAGGTTACTGGCCCGGTGAATATGCAGACCGTAACCGTGCAGTGGCTAATCAGCGAATGACCGGGAGTAATGCGCGGTGGAAATGGACAACAGATTACAACCGTCGCTCGATAGCGGAAACGGCGATGTACCGGGTAAAACAGCTGTTCGGGGGTTCACTGACGCTGCGTGACTACGATGGTCAGGTTGCGGAGGCTATGGCCCTGGTACGAGCGCTGAACAAAATGACGAAAGCAGGTATGCCTGAAAGCGTGCGTATTGCCTGAAAACACAACCCGCTACGGGGGAGACTTACCCGAAATCTGATTTATTCAACAAAGCCCAGCGCCGCAAATACTCTGACCGATTACCACCTGAAACCAGGTCTATATAGGCCAAAAGTTCATCTGATACTTTTGCGGTTATTGTTGGCATTCAGTCCTCACTTTGTGCATTTTTTAAACGAAAAAAGGGTGTCTAATACGGTGAAATCATAGTATTACCAAAGTAATAAATAAAAAATGTTTTAAATCAGTAAGTTAGATTAGATTTGTAATACCTGGGTAATACCGCAGCATGGTTAAATTTGGTTTTTTTTCTTTTAAATCAGTGAGATAGCGTGATTTATCACGCTGCGTTAGGTGTATAGCAGGTTAAGGGATAAAAAATCATCTTTTTTTGGTAGGGCGATCTCCGTAGGTTAAGGGTCATTTGGCTAAAAAGCGTCCTATTCTTTGATGGTCATGCTTGCATGACCATCTGAGCAACCAAAAACTACAGATAAACTACAGATAAACTACAAAAAACGTTTTGCCTTAGTGTTGGAAGACTACAAATAGACTACAATAAAACTACAAAGAAACTACAAAAAACGTGACAGACTACAAATAGACTACAAGAAAACTACATATAAACTACAAAACTCGATTGACCCCTTCTTACGAGTGTTGTAGAGTCATTTTCATACAACGGAGGGGGTTATGAATAAACCAGCAGATCTGAAACCCCGCAACTTATCGGCTGCTGTCAGATTGCGCCTAAATGAAATCGAGAACTGGCTGGACAGAGGGCTAACGCGGCATGAAATTGCTGAAATCCTCGACAGCGAATACAGCTTTTCGGTAACAGCCAAAGGGCTTGAGATGGCACTGTATAGAACGCGGCAAAACCGAAAAAATGTATTGCACAATACACATGATAAGAGTAGCGCGAAGGGTGCAGCGGAAAGTGTATTGCACAATACACAACCGTCTGAGCCTGAAGCGCAGGAAAGTGAAAAAGCAGAGAGTCCCGGCATTATTGATAAAGAATTCTTCAATAAAATCGGTGAGAATTTCGACCCTAAGAAGTTCAACAAAAAATTCTGAGGTGATTTATGAAAGTAGCGGTAATTAATTACAGTGGCAGTGTTCGTAAAACCTTAATTTCATCTTACCTGTTAGCCCCGCGGCTGACTGGTGCAAAGTTCTATGCGGTAGAGACTATCAACCAGTCTGCTTCCGATCTGGGTATTGAAAATGTGACCAGTTTTAAAGGTGACGACTTCTCACGTTTGATTGAGGGGTAATGACTCCAACTTACTGGTAGTGTTTTATGTTCAGATAATGTCCAATGACTTTGTCATGCAGTTCTCCCTTCAGGCGTGATTCATAAAGCGGCCAGTCATCCGTCATCCATACCACGACCTCAAAGGCCGACAGCAGGCCCGGAAGACGCTCCAGCGTGGCCAGAGTGCGTTCACCGAAGACGTGCGCCACAACCGTCCTCCGTATCCTGTCATACGCGTAAAACAACCAGCGCTGGCGTGATTTAGCGCCGACGTAACCCCACTGTTCGTCTATTTCCGCGCAAACAATGACGTCACTGCCCGGTTGTATGCGTGAGTTTACCGACTGCGGCCTGAGAGGCGGTGTAAGTGAACTGTAGCTGCCATGTTTTACGGCAGTGAGAGCAGAGATAGCGCTGATGTCCGGCAGTACTTTTACCGTTACGCACCACGCCTTCAGTAGCTGAGCAGGAGGGACAAGTGATGGAGATGGAAGCCACTGGAGCACCTCAAAACCACCATCATACACTAAATCAGCAAGTTGGTAGCATTACCCAGAACTGGACAGAATAGTCTGTATGTCTAACTTCTGGCCACAGATATAATCGAGCCAGCAGTGCTCGCCGCAGCCGAGCGACAGGGCGAAGCCCCGAGTGAGCGAGGAAGCACCATGGAACAGTACTCATAAATTCTGCATACGCTCAATGCCTGCAAAATCACCTCCCATAGGGGTTATCCACTTATCCACGGGGATATTTTTATAAGATCTTTTTAAATAGTTGTTAGATTTTTATTTTTAGAATGCCCACAGGCCTTTATCCATGCGGGTTCCAGAGAGGGATCTGTGACAAAACGCCCTTTCAGTGTGACAAATCACCCTCAAATAGCCGCCATTTCTGTGACAAGTTGCCCTTAACCCTGTGACAAATTGCCCTCAGGAAGCGTTGCTTTTCACAAAGTTATCCATCCCTGTTGACTCTGTTTTATGAAGTGTGACAATCTTAAAGTCTGTCACACTTCGCATGGACCTGTCATGGCGGAAATAGCGGTTATAAACCATAAAAAACGTAAAAATAGCCCGCGGATTGTCCAGTCTAACGAGCTGACTGAGGCGGCATATAGTCTCTCCAGGGATCAAAAGCGTATGCTGTATCTGTTCGTTGACCAGATCAGAAAATCCGACGGCTCCCTGCAGGAACATGACGGCATCTGCGAAATTCACGTTGCTAAATACGCTGAAACATTCGGGCTGACCTCCGCTGAAGCCAGTAAGGATATACGACAGGCTTTAAAAGGTTTTGCGGGTAAGGAAGTGGTTTTCTATCGCCCTGAAGAGGATGCCGGCGATGAAAAAGGGTATGAATCCTTTCCCTGGTTTATTAAACGTGCGCACAGCCCATCCAGAGGGCTTTACAGCGTACATATCAACCCATATCTGATTCCCTTCTTCATCGGGTTACAGAACCGGTTTACGCAGTTCCGGCTCAGTGAAACAAAAGAGATTACCAATCCGTACGCCATGCGTTTATACGAATCTCTGTGCCAGTACCGTAAACCTGATGGCTCAGGTGTCGTGTCCCTGAAAATCGACTGGATCATGGAACGCTACCAGCTACCTCAAAGTTACCAGCGTATGCCGGACTTTCGCCGCCGTTTCCTGCAGGCAAGTGTTGACGAGATCAACAGCCGGACACCAATGCGCCTTTCTTACATCGAGAAAAAGAAAGGCCGCCAGACGACGCATATCGTATTTTCCTTCCGTGATATAACCTCCATGACGATTGAATAGTTGAGGGCTATCTGTCACAGATTTAAGGGTGGTTCGTCACATTTGATCTGGAAAGTTGAGGGTGATTTGTCACAGTTTTGCTGTTCCCTCCCTGGCATCCTGCGCTTACTCATAGTTTTTTTGGCTGTAACCGGTAGTGGAGCCAGAATTGAGGGCAATTTGTCACCCTATCCTGAGGGTAGTTTGTCACACTAGATTTTCTCCCTCTTCCCGGGTAATGGTGCCAACTTACTGATTTAGTGTATGATGGTGTTTTTGAGGTGCTCCCGTGGCTTCCATCTCCATCACTTGTCCCTCCTGCTCAGCTACTGAAGGCGTGGTGCGTAACGGTAAAAGTACTGCCGGACATCAGCGCTATCTCTGCTCTCACTGCCGTAAAACATGGCAGCTACAGGGGTCCGCTTGGAAAACGGAAAATATCCTACGCTAAGCCTGTTTTTCGTACAGATTGCTTCACGGGTCTATGGTGATAGCTAAAAAATCACCAATACTACCTCACGAGTATGTTGATAGCTCATCGTGCCCGTATCAAGTTTGCATATACCAAGGAAGCGGAGACGAAAGACCACCTATTACTGAGGGATCCCCAGTAATGGGAGGGTAAAATGAAAGATATAATGCTACCAATTACTCACCGTCAGTCACGTATCGCTGGATTAACTACGGCATTCGCAGCGAGATAAGTATTCCCCATGTTAAGCCAATAGAAATATAATTATCCATTTTAATTTCGGGCTAGCATCAGTGAATTTTTTTGTTTTTACGAAAACTTTTAGTAAAAAGAAAATATCACTAAGGCTATATACACCTTTTACTAAATCTCTATATGCTATTTTTTTAACAAATAACCTCCTTATTTTTTATTTGCCCCTCACCTTTTTTCTATATAAACCAAGGAAGTGTCTGGCCTCATATAGGGCATGCCTAAACAGCGATACGCTCAAATCATTATTTTTTTCGACTTTGCGTGGCCGATGGTTTTAGATATTACATCAATATAGCATTCTGCTCTGACGTCGAAATAATCACCGCGATTTGTGATGGATTCATTATTGTACTTGTAGGTGTAGTCCATATCTTTTGATATGTAGAAACGCCCATTTGCCAAACGCCAATTCCATCGTCCATAAAATATCTTTATGACTCCGGCCATCATGAAATGACAGATTGTTATTCCTGATATAGTCAGATCTAACTATCTGTAACCAAAGGTAATGTGGCCATTCCCTGACTTTTACTGCGTGACTTACCCACGCATTGCCGGATAAAATTTCATCATAAGGTTGGTTGGTATGTACAGGTTTTTTATTATCGCTTTCATGCCAAAGCTTCCAGGCATTGGACAAAAGCACATCGGCATTATGGCTGGAAGCCTGGATGTACCTGTTATAAATGAATCCTTCAGACACATCGTCATCGGCATCCAGAAACATGACCCACTGGCCTTTATGCTTGTCTAATCCATTATTTCTGGCCGCGTATACACCTTTATTATTTTGTTCAATAACTTGAACTCTGCCATCCTTTATGGAGTTAATTATCGTTGACGTGTTGTCTGAGGAACCATCGTTAACGATAATAACTTCAATGTTGATCCTGTCTTCTAATAAGATATCTTCGATCAAGGATTTGATGGTTTTTTCTGCGTTGTAAACGGGGATTATTACACTCACCGCAATTTCATGTTTCATGTTCACTCCAGTAAATTGAATGTATTTATTTGTCCCCGGAGTTATTTCCGGGGACAATAATCACCTCAGCATTAAGAGTGGGATTTGTGTTTTTTCCAACATGGCGATGGTGTTGCTGCCGATAAAGAATCGCCGCAATGGCGAATGGCCATAGGCACCCATCACAATCAGGTTAATGTCGTTTTCATTAGCGTGACGGCAGAGCGCCTCAGCAACGGATGTACCTTCCAGTAGGTGGCTTTCGGTCGCGATGCCAGCTGCTTGCAGCACACTCTGTGCTTCCTGCAAGGCTCGTGTATCCCCCTTAACCATCACGAGGTGGCAAACCAGGCCATTGAGTAGCGGGCTAAGTGTCAGGCGCGTCAGGTTTTTGCGACTCTCATCGCTGCCATCATAGGCGAACATAACTTTGGATGGTGGAGAATAAGCCTCCGGCACGATAAGTACCGGTTTTTTCTGCAGGCGAATAATGCTTTCCAGGTGGCTGCCAACCGGGTTCTGCGTTCCACGGCGGCCCAGCACCATCAGGCGAACATCCCCTAAATCAGCCAGGATTTCATCCAACGCGCCATGTTTTTGCAGTAATTGAACATCAGCATGACCAGCATCATTCAGCAACTTCGCACAGCTAGCCAGTATGGCTTTGCCCTGTGCCATTAATAATCGGTTACGCTCTCCTTCAACTTTCACCAACTCTTCGGTGAGATGCGCCTGGCTATCAATGCCGATACTTCCGGTCAAATCTGACACGGCAGGATGTACGTCTTTCTCCAGTACGTGCAGCAGGGACAGCGGCGCATCCAGCAGATTGGCGGCCCAGGCCGCGTATTCGCACACAGGTCGGGTAGACGGTGAGCCGTCAACGCAGGCAATAACGGTATTGTTCATCTCTGTTCTCCTGACTGTTAATGGCCGCCCATTAATTTTTCCACTTCTTCAGGTTTGTCATGCACCCCGAAGCGGTCAACAATTGTGCGGGTAGCCTGATTCATTCCACGGATTTCCACGTTCGTGCCTTCACGGCGGAACTTAATAACCACCCTGTCGAGTGCGCTGACCGACGTAATATCCCAGAAATGGGCATGTGAGACGTCAATGACTACGTGCTCCACCGCTTCGCGAAAATCGAAGTGGCTCATGAACCGATCGGCAGAAGCAAAGAACACCTGACCGGCTACGGTGTAGATCCGCGTTGACGCTTTAAGTTCGGACGACACCGCCATAAAACGGGCCACTTTGGTGGCAAAGTTCAATGAGGCAATCAGAACGCCGGTTAAGACGCCATACGCCAGATTATGCGTGGCGACCACTACCACCACGGTGGCCAGCATGACGACACTGGTTGACAGTGGATGGCTGCGTAAGTTAGCGATCGACCCCCAGGAGAAGGTACCGATAGAGACCATGATCATGACCGCGACCAGGGCCGCCATTGGGATTTGTGAGACCCAGTCACGCAGGAAAACCACCATACAAAGCAGGACAACGCCCGCAGTGAGTGCGGAGAGGCGGCCACGCCCCCCAGATTTCACGTTGATCACCGACTGACCGATCATCGCGCACCCAGCCATACCGCCAATAAATGCGGCGCCAATGTTGGCGATACCCTGTGCTTTGCATTCCCGGTTCTTGTCGCTCGGTGTATCGGTCATGTCATCCACAATAGTCGCGGTCATCATTGACTCAAGCAGCCCCACCACGGCAAGGCCGGCGGAATAAGGCAGAATGATTAATAGGGTATCGAGATTGAGAGGTACATCGGGTAACAGAAATACTGGCAGGCTGTCCGGCAACTTACCCATGTCGCCGACAGTGCGTACGTCCAGATGCAGCCACATGGAGATCCCGGTCAGCACGACGATGCAGACCAGCGGCGAGGGGATGGTTTTATTGAGGTACGGGAACAGATAAATAATGCCTAGACCGGCCGCCGTCAGGGCGTAAACGTGCCAGGTGACGTTGGTCAACTCCGGCAACTGCGCCATGAAAATGAGGATCGCCAGCGCATTAACAAAACCGGTAACTACCGAGCGGGAAACATAGCGCATCAGGCTTCCAAGCTTCAGATAGCCCGCAATAAGCTGAATCACACCTGTAAGAACGGTGGCTGCCAGTAAATACTGCAAGCCGTGGTCCTTCACTAGGGTGACCATCAGCAATGCCATAGCACCGGTTGACGAAGATATCATCCCTGGACGACCACCACAGATGGCGATTATCAGCGGGATACAAAACGCAGAGTAGAGCCCAACTTGCGGGTCAACACCAGCGATGATGGAAAAGGCGATCGCTTCAGGGATAAGCGCGAGCGCGACAACAATACCGGCGAGGACGTCTCCACGGACGTTACCCAGCCAGTCCTTACGCGTCGAGGACAGCAACATAGTCGTTTCTCAGTTTTTGAATACAGTCAGCCCGTAAAGGGCAAAAAATTTAGATACGGTAAAGCACATCCGCAGACGGGATGTTAAAGAGTGCGCGCTGAGGGTTACTCAGAACGACAGAGAAGGGGAAAACTCAGGGTGGCGTCATATGCATGGTAGTTTTTATTACTCCTTGATGGTCGGTGTGTACACCTTCAGGGATCAGATAAACCAGATGAAGATATTCAAGGCTGGCCGCGGAGTCTGCCAAGGCAAACAGCGTCTTACTATAAACGAAACTGAAACAGGGTCAATCATGGATTAAATGTGCCATTAATGTATACCCCAGTGTCATAGCCTAAAGTGTCGCCATTTTCCCCTTGGATCATCACCTATCTGTCACGTACATTATGATCATCACTTAAACGTCATAAATGGGTGAAAAATGTACATTCATGGTTACCTCCGCGCATCAACAAAAGAACAGGATGCTCTCCGAGCAAAAAATCGGATGAAAGCCTTTGTTGAAGAAAAAGGATTTCGGCTGGCCAGTTGGTACACCGAAAATGTATCCGGGGCATCACTTCAACGGCCAGAACTTTTACGGTTACTTGATGATGCTGCACCTGGTGACATTATTCTCATCGAGCAGGTTGATCGCCTTTCGCGCCTGGATGAAGAGGGCTGGCAAAAACTAAAGCATCTTATCCAGGAAAAACACCTTGTGGTTGTCAGTCTTGACCTCCCAACGAGCCATATGGCTCTTGCAACACATGCTGGCGATGACTTTACCCTTGCAATACTTAAGGCTATTAACGGAATGATGCTTGATATGCTGGCCGCCATAGCTCGCAAAGACTATCAGGATCGTCGCCGGCGCCAAGAGGAAGGGATAGCGAAAGCCAAGGTGGCCGGTAAATTTCGGGGACGTCAGGCAGATCATCAATTGCATGAAAAAATCATAGAGCTTCGGGTTAAAAACAGGCAGAGCATCCGTGATACCGCAAGGTTGTGTGGCGTTTCAGAACGAACGGTTATACGCATTGTTAAACTCAAAGCATGTTCTTGATGCGTATATTTTGAACGTCCAAGCGGACAGCGTCCGTATGCAGGGAGAGCATTTATGCCACGGCGACAGATACTGAGCAGTGATGAAAAAGAACGCTTACTGATTGTGCCGGATGATGACATTCTGCTAACCAGGATGTGCTTTTTAAGTGAGCAGGATCTGGTCCTCATCAACAAACACCGGAGACCCGCTAACCGCCTGGGCTTTGCCGTTTTACTCTGTTATCTGCGAGGGCCGGGTTTTACTCCAGACAAAAACAGTCTCCCTCACGATGGCGTTATGTCCAGAGTGGCAGAGAGATTGAAACTTCAACCTGATTTATGGCGAGAGTACGCAACGAGGGAGGAAACCCGTTGGGAGCATCTTGCCGAACTCTATCGCTACTTGGGATTAGTGCCTTTCAACAGGTCATTGCAAAAAACATGCATCCGCCATTTATATCCGCACGCCATGCGGACCGACAAAGGCCTGATTCTTGCTGAAGAGATGCTCGCTTGGTTGCACAACAACAACGTTATTTTCCCTTCCGTTGATGTGATGGAGCGAACCCTTGCTGAAGCCGCAACACTTGCAGACAGAGCCGTATTTTCTACACTGACGACGCAACTGGAACAACGACATAAAACAGCACTGGATAATCTGCTTGCATCAGGTGATGAGCAACTTTCCCGTCTTGCCTGGCTGCTTCAGCCCCCGGGTAAGATTAACGGTAAAAACGTGCTGCAACATATTGATCGGTTGAATGCCATTGAGGGGTTGGCACTGCCGGAAGGTATTACGCTTTCCGTTCACCAGAACCGACTGCTGAAACTGGCTCGCGAAGGCCGGAAAATGAGTAGCAGGGACCTGGCAAAATTCTCCGGCACACGTCGTTATGCCGTGCTGGTTTGTATTATCTCAGAAGCAAGGGCAACGCTTACCGATGAAATCATCGAACTACACGAACGTATCCTGGGTAGCTTGTTCAGCAGGGCAAAGCGCACACAAGCCGAACGGCTTCAGAAAACAGGAAAACTCATCCAGAGCAAGTTAAGGCAATATCTTACTGTTGGGCAGGCGCTGCTAAACGCACGGGAGTCAGGAGAAGATCCCTGGGCGGCGATAGAAGACGTACTTCCCTGGCCGGAATTTATCACCAGTCTGGAGGAAACACAGTTTCTGGCCCGAAAGGATAATTTTGATCCGCTTCATCTGATCACCGAAAAATACAGCACGCTGCGTAAATATGCGCCCCGTATGTTGTCTGCATTGCAGTTCAGTGCAGCCCCTTCAGCACTGCCACTCGGTGATGCGCTGGATACCGTCAGAGAAATGTACCGCAAACAACTCCGCAAGGTTCCGTCAACAGCGCCAGTAAAGTTTATCCCTGAGAGCTGGAAAAAGTTGGTAATAACGCCATCGGGTATCGATCGCCGGTATTATGAATTCTGTGTACTGAATGAGCTGAAAGGCGCATTGCGATCTGGTGATATCTGGGTTAGAGGATCACGACGCTACAGGAATTTTGACGATTACCTCATTCCTCCTGCTGATTTTGAAAAATCACTCAAAGAGAAACAGTTACAGCTTGCCATTCCGACAGACTGCCAGGAATACCTTCACTCCCGTATGACACTGCTGGCGTCGCGACTGGAAGAGGTCAATGCGATGGCGATTGCCGGTGATTTGCCTGATGTTGATATATCGGACAAAGGTGTGAAGGTCACGCCTCTTGATAACAGCGTTCCTTCGATTGTATCACCGTTTGCCGACCTGGTTTACGGCATGCTGCCGCACCCAAAAATTACCGAGATATTAGATGAAGTGGACAGTTGGACGGGATTTACCCGCCACTTTACTCACCTCAAAAATAATCACGTCAGACCAAAAGACAAAAAGCTGTTGCTGACCACCATCCTGGCAGATGGTATCAACCTGGGGCTGACTAAAATGGCAGAATCCTGCCCGGGAACCACAAAAGCGTCGCTGGAAAGCATTCAGGCATGGTACATCAGGGATGAAACGTATGCAGCCGCGCTTGCCGAACTAGTGAATGCACAAAAAAAGTGCCCACTGGCAGCATCATGGGGGGACGGTACAACGTCATCCTCCGACGGCCAGAATTTTCGAGTCGGAAGTCATGGCCGCTATGCCGGACAGGTGAATTTAAAGTACGGTCAGGAACCCGGCGTGCAGGTTTATACACATATATCAGACCAATACAGCCCATTTTATACCAAAGTGATCAGCCGGGTCAGGGACTCTACCCATGTGCTGGATGGGTTTCACTGAACATGTTTTTGCGCTAATGCATCTACTTGGGTTTGCATTTGCACCAAGGATCCGGGATCTCCATGACAAACGGCTATTCATTCATGGAAAGGCGGAAAAATATTCTGGGCTTCAGTCAATCATATCCACGACCAGTCTGAATCTCAAAGAAATTGAGACACACTGGAATGAGGTACTGCGCCTGGCGACCTCGATCAAGCAGGGCACGGTAACCGCCTCGCTGATGTTAAAAAAGTTGGCCAGCTACCCCAAACAAAACGGCCTGGCAAAAGCGTTACGGGAAATTGGCCGTATCGAGCGAACGTTGTTTATGCTGGACTGGTTTCGCGATCCGGCCCTGCGTCGTCGTGTGCAAGCCGGTTTAAATAAGGGTGAAGCCCGCAATGCGCTTGCGCGGGCCGTTTTTATGCACCGGTTGGGCGAAATAAGAGACAGGGGGCTGGAAAATCAAAGCTATCGCGCCAGCGGGCTGACGCTGTTGACTGCGGCGATCACGTTGTGGAACACGGTGTATATAGAAAGGGCCATCGAATCACTAAAACGAAAGGGGCTCCAGATTAATGAGCCGTTGGTTTCTCACCTGTCCCCTCTGGGCTGGGAGCATATCAACCTGAGCGGAGATTACATCTGGCGTAATAATCTTAAGCTGGGATCCGGTAAATATCGACCGTTACGCACAGTTGATGTCAGTCTGTACAAAAAAGAGGCTTAGCGTAGGATATTTTCCGTTTTCCAAGCGGACCCCCTACAGTTCACTTACACCGCCTCTCAGCCCGGTACACACCAGAAAATTATTGATATGGCCATGAATGGCGTCGGATGTCGCGCCAGTGCACGCATTATGGGCGTTGGCCTCAACACGATTTTACGACACTTAAAAAACTCAGGCCGCAGTCGGTAAACTCACGCATACAACCGGGCAGTGATGTGATTGTCTGCTCTGAAATGGATGAACAGTGTGGTTACGTCGGCGCTAAATCACGCCAGCGCTGGTTGTTTTACGCGTATGACAGGATACGGAGGACGGTTGTTGCACACGTCTTCGGTGAACGTACTATGGCCACGCTGGAGCATCTTCTGAGCCTGCCGTCGGACTTTCAGGGCGCGTGGTTCCTTTTAAACACCAGCTCTGTATCTCTTTTAAAGATCCTTCAATAAATCCTGTAAACACATAACCTGTTCATCGCCTGCCCTGTGGACAGGCTCGGGAGAATGCCCGCCCTTGCAGCGACCTGACGGTCGCGCCGGTTCGGCAACACCTGAGAGAGCTCCCATCGCTTCGCGACGGGCCCCGACCGGAGAACCACATTAGTTACAGCATTCAAAAGGAAGTTAATCATAAAACCGGCGCCGGTTTGCCGGCCAGGTGCCCCTCCCCACCACTGAAAAGCGCCGCCGCCCCCGGCCGAAGGCCGGGGAACACCATCGCTTTAGAATGGCGGATGTTGTAACTAGATCTTGTCATTGCTGTGGGTGGTGTTGCTTTTCGTTCTGGCGTACACGCTCGTAAGCGGCCCTAACGGCCCGCTAACGCGGAGATACGCCCCGACTGCGGCTATCGCCTTGTCGTGACCACTCCGACCGCGCACAGCAGCTTCTGTATCGTTTTTAGCGGGTTTGTTCTGGGCTTAGCAGTGTGGGGGATTATTACGGCTGAAGCCGTAATGCTTTTTTCGTCCTCGCTTCGCTGCGGGGGTCTCCGGCGCATGGCGCCTCCCAGGGGTCGGTTCCGGCTGAGGGCGAAATGACACCCTAAGCTTTCGGTTCCTTGGGCCAAAGATATTCGCCAGTCAGTAGAATGTGCGCCCAGCCCAATGGGGATATG
>NZ_JBMKHN010000033.1:0-14819 GCF_049238425.1 Enterobacter cloacae complex sp. IR5401
GCACTACGCAAAGGCCAGGCCTCAGCATTTTATTATGGTGATCCCCTGGGCGAAATGCGCCTGGTAAGCAGAGTTTTTGAAATGTAAGGCCTTTGAATAAGACAAAACGCTGCCTCATCGCTAACTTTGCAACAGTGCCGTGTAAAGTATGGTTTGCCGGTAGAGGAATTGCGCCATCCTGGCAAATGAAACGCGATATGCTCTCCCCTGCGTACACCACTCGCTGGAGAGATATCCCCGTTGCGAGGATCGGTTAAATTTTGCCTTTCAGAGAGAGCCAGCAGTGCTCGCCGCAGCCGAACGACAGGGCGAAGCCCGCGAGTGAGCGAGGAAGCACCAGGGGAGCTGAAGCCTTTTAAAGCACCTTACGCACTTAAGTTCTATAGATTCCATAATGAGTTATCCACATATCCTTTGAGTAGATCCAATAACTTACCCTTAGTTATCCAAATAGATCCAAACTGATCCCTTTAGCGGCAAAACCTTTGTTTACGGGCTTCGTAGCGATTTCAGGTGTGTCGTAGTGGGAAAAAGGTGTTCTGAAGCGGGAAAAAGGTGTGTCAAAACGGGGTAAGGGTGGGTAGAATCGGGAAGAAAGGTGTGTCAAAACGGGAAATAGTTAATATTTAGGCACATATCGATCATATGCTATGAATGGATATAACTATATGAATGAGAATGTTTATATCGGCGAGGTTATAGGTCCAGATTGTGAAAGTGTTAACAATAAACTCACCGTCACAAGTAAGGCCACAGTTCAGCCTGTAGCCCTGATGAGATTAAATGTTTTTGTTCCTTCAAGCAGGCCTGCAAAGGGCACCAGAACATCAATCGATGCGACCTCTGTTCTCAAGGATCTGGAATTCTCAAGGCGGGAGGGGTACGACGATATTCGTATAACCGGTGAACGGTTGAGTATGGCCATCGACTTCAAGGTATGGGTCGGTATCATAGAAGCTTTCAGTAAGTACGGTTTAAAAACCAACAGCATTAAGCTTACTTTTCATGAGTTTGCTGGAATGTGCCGCTTTGAGTCTAAGAGATTCGATTCCCGTCTTAGAAAAAGTATTTCAGAAGCTTTGACCAGGATACGTGGCAAGACCATTACCTTTACCCGTAGCGACTCAGAGGGCCTTCAAAAAGTTTCCGTAACAGGTTTGCTTAAGACAGGTGAACTGGATTTTGCAAACGACCAGGTGGAACTTGAAGCTGATCAGCGACTATGGGAACTCTACCAAACTGATTACACTGTTCTGCTACGACATAAACCGATAAACGCTTTAACCCGAAAGGAAGCAGCTCAGGCCCTGTATACTTTCATCGAAAGCCTGCCTACGAACCCAGTCCCCATATCTTTCAAACGAATACGAGACAGGCTCTCATTGCTCTCTCCGGTAAAGGAACAGAACCGTATCATTAAACTGGCCCTCAAGCAGTTGCAGGATATTGGGTACCTTGACCACAGCATCACCAAAAAAGGTAAAGAGACTTTCATTCTGATCCACCGTCGCTCAGCAAATCTGAAACCAGGAACAGCTGTATAAGGTGTGTCAAAACGGGAAAGCAACGCGATTAAGGTGTGTTGAAACGGGAGGTCTCTTCTTAAACATCTTGATAGGTGTGTTGTAGGGGGAAGCCTCGCCTTAAACGTCTTAATAGGTGTGTTGTAGCGGGATGAGAACCTGTTAAATGTGTGTTTTTATCTGTATATACTTACGCACCTTCCCACTTCAACACACCTTTTTGGATAGAAGTGAGAAGCTATCCCGCTTCTCACCACCTTTTACCAAATTTGTCTCACCGACTCCCCACTTCGACACACCGAAGATTCAAAGGCTTCCCACTACGCCCCACTTTTTGCTTCACGCGGTCATAACTGGTTGATACTACCCTCCCTAAAGGTAGCCTGGAGTTGAAAGCCGCATTATGTGGTTCTATGGGGATTTCGGATAAAGGCACCACTTTGCCATCTTGTTATCCTGTTATCTTGTTATCTTGTTATCTTGTTATCTTGTTATATTGTTATCCTAACATCTTACTAATTTGTTAAGATTCAAAGATAATTCAATTATAAATCATGTAGTTAACAACTTAACAAGATATTAACTTAATAAAGGCATTGCAATATTGTCGCCTGTTTGGCAATATTAAGTTGTTAACTTAACAACTTAATATGAGGCTATGATGATAATAGTATTGGGTAGTCAAAAGGGTGGGGTTGGTAAAAGTACACTGGCGGTATCTATAGCTGCGTATCTGATGTCACTGGGCAATAGAGTGATCATTGTCGACGCAGATGACCAGAAATCTGTATTGACCTGGTACAACAATCGTCCTGAAGATCTTCCCCATATTCCGGTTACTGGCGCAACAGGCAACATCAAAGCCATGCTAAAGGAACACGAGAAATCTTATGACTTTGTCATCGCAGACTGTGCTGGCCGCGACAGTGCAGAAATGCGTAGTGGGTTGATGGCCGCTGACGTATTCATTTCTCCGTTGCGGCCTTCTCAGATGGACCTGGATGTAGTGCCTCATACATGCTCTGTTTTTACAGCAGCAAAAGATTTTAATGAGGACGTCCGGGGATATCTCGTTTTAAACATGACGCCCACGAACATGTTTGTCAATGAAGCAAATCAGGCAGCTGACGTACTCAAGGATTATCCTGAAATGTGTCTGGCTAGCTCCCGAGTTTGTGATCGAAAAGCGCATCGAGATGCCTGGGCAGAATCAATGACAATTTTTGAAACGCAAAATGACAAAGCACAACAAGAAATCGAATCGTTAGTTAAAGAGGTTATTCTGTGAGAAATAGAGCAAATACTCCATCTCGTGATGAGGCAGCGTTTATTAACGGTGGTACTGCTGGTATTGATAATACCAAAGTGACTTCAGAGAGACCATTGGCTGTAAGTAAAGCAAAACCAGTGAGCATTTCCTTTTTTGAAGAAAACTTAAAAGACATTGATGATCTTATAACGGGTGAAATGATTTCAGGTAAAAGCAGAGTGAATCGTTCTGACGTAGTCAGGGCAGCGGTAGAGGCACTAAAAAGTTTATCAAAAACAGAGATATCCAGATTAATCGCAGAAGCGAAACAACGATAACATCTTGTTATCTTGTTATCTTGTTATCTTGTTATCTTGTTATCTTGTTCAGGGTGGTAACACCTTTTATATCGAGGCAACAACTTCGCGATAGTGAAAATTTGCGGATGGCCTCAGTCCTATACATAAGGGGATATACATGAATTCAAATACTACAATCGCCTTACATTTTTCGCTTGCATTACTATTTACGTTGCTATCAGTGGCTGGTAGCAACCATGATTTAGCAGGAGTTGTATCTCAATTATTCCTTATTTTCATGGCTGCATTTTTTTTCTTTAGGGCAATGAGGGCCTTTCTGAACATCATTAATGTGATTGATAGCTGTAAAAGGTGAGGCAGGATAAGCCCCCATTAAGCTTGGACTGTTTCCCACACAAGAACTACTTTAGGTTGAAACCTGGGGTATTACCCATAGTTGACCTATGTAGATTGGTCTGGGGTTAACTTTTTTATCAACGCAACAGCTTCAGCTTCCGGCATGGCGAACTGCACACGATGGCGCGCCGCGACATCGAGCGCAAACACCTTCGTATAGACCTCCGTCGAGCTAATCGATTTGTGGCCCATCAGGCTCTGCAAAACCTTCAGTGGTATGCCGGCATACAGCATGTGCATCGCGTAGGAGTGACGGAACGTATGGGGGGTCACCGGTACTGAGAACGTCACCCCGTCGGCCGCTGCGGACTCCACCGCTTCGCTAAGCCAGGTGCGGACGGTACGGTCTGTGATCTCCCAGATGCGCGCCTTCTCCATTCTGCCGGTGCGCTTGTTTCGTCTTTCCAGCGGAATTTTCAGGGTGGCCACCATCATCTGCAGCTGGCTGACGTAGTGGTGATCGGAAAGCGGAACCAGACGATGAGCCTGGCTACCGGCGGGAGCTCGGCCGGCTGTCCTGGCCGCTTTTTCGGTGCGCTGCTTAAGCGTGGCCAGCTGCACGAACGGATACGGTGGCGCCAGCGAAAAATCCCCCCGGGTCAGCGCCAGCGCCTCGTTGATACGTGCGCCGGTGTTCCAGAGGGTTGCCAGCAGCATCTTGCGGTGCAAATCGGGCACATAATGGAGCAGGGCGCTGACTTCCGGTGCCAGCAGGTATTTCGGTAGTTCATCTTGAACGAGCGCCATCTGGCGCAGGGCCAGCGCGGCGGGATAGTCAATGGCCACCGGCATTTGCGCCGGCTGCTGCGGGTGAGAATATGATAAGAGGCCGCTCATTGGTTTGACATTCCATCAGGTATCACTACTTGATTCCACTCCCTGTTGCGGGTAGCTTCAGCAGCGCGCAGGGCTCTTTCGCGTCTCCAGACTTTACGAAACACGGAAACTGCAGACCATTCATCATGACCTGTAAGACGTGTTTCGGGCATCCCGGTTGCCTTGCGCAGACGGACGGCAAGAATGACAGCGTTGATGCCCAAGCGCGTGAACTGATACTGCCGTTCCCTGAAATAGTCCTTATGCCAAGGAGGGTCGGAGTATTCGGCGGCATATGCAATTGCCCTGTGGGCCTCATCCTGGAGCACCGGCAGTTCACGGATGCGATACATAAGACGTGGCTCTAAAGTCCGCCAGTCACCGGAGACATCGATCAGATTCAGTTCAGGGTAATTCGTGACAGCTTTTCTCTCAGGCTGGGGGGCATCATCATCCTGGCCGTCATCCGTCACAACCCGGAAACAACCCTCAGCATACCGTTCAAGCATGAATACCAACTCGGTGGCAATGTAATGCAGTTCCTTTTTCATTTTATCTTCTGACGCCTGTCTCTCACGCTTAAGCGTGAAATAATGTGTCAGCCAGATGCCAGTGAGTGTTATACCCCCAGTAAGCAGGCCAGTGATAAGCCCGGTTGCCACGTTTCCCCAGATCCCCGCCCCTTGATTAATCAGCTGTACGGAAACCGGATGGGATGTCGCAGCAACTATACTCTCAGTTGCGGCCTGTATATCAGTCATTGATCATTTACCCCTTTATATTCCTGAGAAATCCCGCCCTCTGTCCGTAGTCAGCGGCCGGCAGCCAGCTCTTCAGCCAGTTTCACAAACCTTTTGTGCTCAGTCTGCAGGTAATGGCTGTAAATCCGGGCATCACGTTCTGTCAGTCCGGATGGATTGCCGGTGAAGTAACGTTGCAGCACCGCAATACAGTGATTGTAGGTATCGAGATCATATTCCCAGTTTCCCAGCTCACCGGCCGCATCCAGTTCCTGGCGAAACTGCTCGTATTTACGGAGCAGAATGCCAAGACCTAATTCTGTTGCAGCATAAAGATTATTTTCTCCTGGCGCGGAAATCGCATTACGGATTTTTTCAAAAGCATAACTGAAATCATTTCTCTCATTGAATGCAGTAAACATGTCCTTTCCTCAGTTGAATAGTTAGCCGTGCAATTTTACCACACCTCAATCATCGTCAGATGAGTGCCACTCTGTCGCGACAGTGACTTTCACGAGAGTGATTTTCACATACTAAAATAATAATCAGCCATATAACCACGTAATTAAATTACCGGATGGCCGTTTCCGGCAGATCCGATTTTTTTTCGTATAACAACTTTCCGGAAGTGTACCACGGTCAGGGAATAATCATATCGCCCTTATCGGCCGCTGAGCGACAGCTCACGATCAGGCCGTGAAACACAACATATAGAATAAAACTCAGCTGATGGCGTGGCGCATCTTGTGCCCGTGGGCCTGTGGGCGGACGGTGAGGATCGGCAGATCCGGGACTTGGAGTTTTCGGATCTCAGGAAAAGAAAGGAGTGAGGGATAAAAACTGACATTATTAAAAATATAAAAGCAATGCTTAAAAAGCATAAAAGCACTTTTTGTAATTACTGCTAGTACTACAAGAAGAATCTTTAGTTTGAGGCGGCGTTTATGAAGGTGACCGAGCCGGACGCGATTCCAGCATTAGCTGATCTGCTCACACTGAACGGGGAGACAGGCTGCCGTTCTGCTCAGAGAAGCGGCAGCCGTGGCTAAAGCATTAGGTCTTCAAAATTCAGCGTATGGCTGTGCGGCTTTTTGCGGAAAGACAGCTCGTTTATACGAAGCTTAAGTGGCATAGGGCAGATCACGCCACTGAATATGCAGGTGCCGGTTGCAAGCGTTGGAATAGATTCTTCAGTCATGCGGTCTATGTAGGAAACGGATTTTTCAATAGCATACAGATCGTTCTGATTTATCAACCGGTGAATGAAATAGTTATGTGCCTGAGAAATGATAGTCGGGGAGATATCATTTGGTCGCTGACTGGATATCGTCACAAAGACGCCAAATTTTCTGCCCTCCTTAATTATCTCTTCAAACGTTTCGAGCCGATAATCCTTCCAGCTTTCTGATTCCCTGAACGAGGTGTTCGAAAGGATATTGTGTGCTTCGTCTATGATGAGATGGAGAGTGGACGGTACCTTATCCATTTTTTTTGCTGAATAGGCCCATTTGGCCATTAAAAGTGGTAGCGTTTTTTTCATGGTCAGATTGACCATATTAAGGTTCAGGACAACAAAGTTCGTTTCTGCCCAGATGGTTCCGCCGGATGCAGTATTGAAAATTTTACGAATATCTTTTTTCAGTCCGCTCATTCGGTTGATGACAGGAGAAAGATGTTCAGGATTTGAGCGACTTGAAAGATATTCAATAATTAGCTGAACATACATATAGTCCAGCAACTCTTCCATTATATCTTCGGGAAATTCATAATTCTGAGCCCTCTGGTACATATTGCACTGATGAGTATTTTCTTCATTAGAAAAGTAAACACCTGTCTTAGTTCGCCATACGCCGCCGTTGTTATAAAAAAATTCAATATCTGCTATCAGGTCTTCGTCCTTAAGTACGGGACGGAATAAATCAATCAGGTCGTCACTTTTTTTCTTTTCGCAACCAAACAGAGTTTCGGTGACCCGCCGTTTCAGAATTTCACGAAAATATGACTGAGGGTTCAGCTTCGACTCCACTCGCTTTTTGAATTCAAGTACTCGCTTCAGGAAAGGTTTCTGCGTTTTGTCGGTGGCATCCGTCAGGACAGAGAGAATCTCATGCTCAAGCAGTATCTCAGCAGGCATCGGAATGCGATCACCCTCTTCATCATGCGTGCTAAGATTGTAAACAACCTTGTCGCGCGTAATGCAACTTCTCCCACCATATTCACCATTGAAATCAAATAAAAGAAACCGTGACCGACTTCTGAATCCTTCGCCTAGTAGGTTTTTCAGGGCCTCATAGCCATGCTGGTAAAGCGCGGCCAGAGTATTGGACTTGCCGCTGCCAGTATTACCGAAGATGGCGATGTGTGAGTTGAGAAGGCCGCTTATCGGGAGAGTGATATCAATATCTTCGAGATCGGTGCGCGAAAAATTCAGCCCAGACTCGCCCGCTGGCGCGATCGAGTGGATAAGATGAAGTTGTTCCTCAGACATCAGAAAAACTTCATTGCCGATAAGGGGTAACTCGCGTGTTCCGCCAGTAAAGCGCCCGTTCCGGTCAATGTAGCCTGCCAGTGAGGCTGTAAGATAGCGTCGGAAGCGAAGCGAATCGCTTCCGCTACCAACAGGTGATTTTTCCTCGACAATCTTCTCGGTTTCTACCTTTGCAATCAGACTCATGAAGCCTTTTTTGACTTCGATGAAACTACCTACTGAAACATTTTTGAGCACCTTACCGTGATAGAAAAGGTCACTCAGATTTTTATTTTTATCGACAAGCACGCTGAGTGTTCTGCCCGATACTTCACGAACCTCACCGATCCTTAATACTGCTTCTTCGTTAACAAAAGCGGAGGTCATTTCATACCTCCAAGAAAGCTGGTTATAATTTCATTCATCTTTTTGAAGTCCAACGGAGCTCCAGGAGTAAAAACCACATCAACGTTGGAATAATCTCGGAATTTACCAAGAAATAGGTCTTTAGCCGCCTCGTTGTAAGCGAATATAACAATTTTGAGCGTGGCGTTTCGTAGCGCTTTTTTGGTAAGGGTTTCAATATGCTCATCCGCAAAAGAAAATCCGAAAACTATAAGCAAAGAGCCTTCTTTATCCAGCTCATTTGAATAAGTCCGTAGTAGATCGTAATACACGTTTTCAAGTAAGGTTTCACGAAATTTATCCTTTCGCGGCAGAACCAGTTGATGTGACATAACCCAGTCCTGCTTCTCCTTTGGTGTATTGAACGCAACTGGCTTCATATCCTTAATGGAATAATAGATTTCCTTATCATAGCTATGCCAGGAAAGGGAACCATGCAGCTTGATGAGATTCACCGTAGGTAGTTCCACGCTGTAATTATAAAGGTTTCCGGTTGCGTGTATGGTCTGATAAAAACATTTGGCATCGAATACTGTCCGGTTGTAAATATCAGCGCGCTGACGGAATCCATCATTCAGAATGACGTTGTTATTTTTAACCGCCGCATCCTCAATGAACAAATCATAGTTAGTCGTAAAAAGGTTGATGCGCCGCGGTAGCAATCCAGTCCGCCGCCTCGTTAGAAGCATTTCTAATGCCCGCATGAGCTTCGCGTAGTTGTTTTGTGTCGATACGACATCATCTATTAAAGTAGGAAGGATTACCTCTGCGGGCCTGCTTCGCTTCAGGAGGACGTTGTTTGCCTTCCATACATTGTCCAGAAAAGACTCAGATTTACTGAAGTATTCATCATCATTTCCGGCGCGGACCAGAGCCTCAAGCTCGCTTTCAATATCACCTAACACGCTGATTGCAGGCAGTGATGCTCCTGAGCCAATGATGAAATTGATGTTTGCTGACTGAAATATGCGTTCAAAGTATTCACGATCTCTGTCCTGCCCGTAGTAAGCCCGATAAGTCGCCACGCTGTGCCTTTCCTTAAATATCGTAGATAAGATTTATCTTACATGTTTCAACAAGTGATGCATCCTGTTTAAATTTCATTCTCTGACTCATATACGAACGTAGCTAAACGAATCAGGTAGGCAGTTTCGGTGATGCTGCCAACTTACTGATTAAGCGTATGATGGTGTTTTTGAGGTGCTCCAGTGGCTTCTGTTTTTATCAGCTGTCCCTCCTGTTCAGCTACTGACGAGGTGGTGCGAACGGCAAAAGCACTGCCGAACATCAGCGCTATCTCTGCTCTCACTGCCGTAAAACATGGCAGCTACAGTTTACTTACACCGCCTCTCAACCCGGTACGCACCAGAAAATCATTGATATGGCCATGAATGGCGTCGGATGTCGCGCCAGTGCACGCATTATGGGCGTTGGCTTCAACACGATTTTACGGCACTTAAAAAACTCAGGCCGTAGTCGGTATTCTCGCGCATACAGCCGGGCAGTGACGTCATCGTCTGCGCGGAAATGGACGAACAGTGGGGCTACGTCGGGGCTAAATCGCGGCAGCGCTGGCTGTTTTACGCGTATGACAGGCTCCGGAAGACGGTTGTTGCGCACGTATTTGGTGAACGCACTATAGCGACGCTGGAGCGTCTTATGAGCCTGCTGTCACCCTTTGGGTGATATGGATGACGGATGGCTGGCCACTGTATGAATCCCGCCTGAAGGGAAAACTGCACGTTATCAGCAAGCGATATACGCAGCGAAATGAGCGGCATAACCTGAATCTGAGGCAGCATCTGGCAAGGCTGGGACGGAAGTCGCTGTCGTTCTCAAAATCGGTGGAGTTGCATGACAAAGTCATCGGGCATTATCTGAACATAAAACACTATCAATAATTTGGAGTCATTACCTACGATGAGATGTGCCTGCGGGGTAAACCTAAAATGGTGGCCATTGGCGCGCTGATGCGGAAACTGGTGCACTGGTGTTATGGCGTCCTGAAGACCGGAACCGTTTTTAATGACGAAGGTCTGAAACAAGTACTGTCAACCTGACTATACCTGGCTGGCATTAAACTCAATGTAACGCTCACAGCAGTAAGTGAGCGCAGTCCGCTATGAGCGATCTACGGACATTGCTAGCAGCATTAGGTGTGAGTCAACAGGGAGCTTGTCAGCTCACGCTACCGGAGGATATGATAAATGGGGAATTGAGAAATTTAAATTTCAATATAAACAAACAATTATCTTCTTAGCGTACGTTTCCGTTCCATTACCCTCAAACCCAAATAAGATAATTCTGCCAGAAGCAAAACAATCAGGATGTGAGATAGAAAATGTATAAGATTGATCGGCAAAACAATAGCCTCAAGTCGCTCATGGAAGTCTCTTTTAGCAGTCTTGGTTTTCGCGAACGCGATCATTTGCAAGAGTGGCTGGCAAACAATCCTCAAGCGTTGACTAAGAAAGATGATAAAGAGGACGAACTTTTAATTATTCAGAAAGAGTTTGCTGGTTTTGATGAGACTAACGAACGTCTCGATCTGCTGGCTATCGACAAAAAAGGCAACTTGGTCATTATCGAGAATAAACTTGATGATTCAGGGCGTGACGTGGTCTGGCAGGCGCTGAAGTATGCGGGTTACTGCGCCAACCTTCGTCAGGAAAGCGTTGTCGAAATTTTTCAGCTTTATCTTACACAACATGAACCCTCGGAAATCCGCCCTGCGGCAGAAGTTATTGCAGAATTTATGGGCTGGGAAAGTTTGAAAGAAGGTGTGCTCAATCGAAAAGGGACACAGCGCGTTATCATGGTAGCGGCGAATTTCCGCAAAGAAGTTACCAATACTGCACTATGGCTAATGCAGTTTGGCATCCGAGTGCAATGCTTCAAAGCGACGCCGTACCTCTTTGCCGAGGATGTTTTTGTCGATATACGGCAGGTCATTCCGACTCCTGAAGCGGAATCCTACATGATTGGAATGGCGCAGAAAGAGGCAGAAGAGCAGTCCACCTCAAGCAGTAGCGAACTGCAACAACGACATTATTTACGCCGTGAGTTCTGGTCGTTAGCACTGGAAAAATTCCGTACCAGCACATGTTCATTATTTAACAACCGAGCACCTACGACAGACCATTGGCTGGCAGCGGGTTCGGGGGTTAGTGGCGTGCCTTTTGAAGTGATCTTCTCGCAAAAAGATGCTCGCATTCAGCTCAATATTTCACGTTCAGATGCGGTAGAAAATACATGGCTGTTTGAGCGTCTGTCAGAGCGCAAAACGCATATTGAGTCGCAGTTTGGTGGGATGCTCAATTGGCGACTACTGCCTGAGAGAAAAAGCTGCCAGGTTGTTTGTGCAAAAGCATTTGACGGCGGAAACAAAGAACTTTGGCCTGACATCATTAGCTGGATGATTGATGGTATGACCCGTCTGGAAAAAGCAATTCGCCCGAGCTTACAGGAGCTGGCGGTTGAGCTGAAAAAGTCAGGTCTGATCACCGAAGGTGGGGACGAGTAGTATTAAGTAGAGTGACCCTGACCCGTGATCCACGCAAACTGTAATTAACAACTTCCGCTCCTGGCACAAAGCAGACGTTAAAGTCTACACTTCCTGATGCCGCGTCAGCGGCATGGAGGCGCCAGATGAGGTTACATGTGTCTGTGGAGTCAAATGGCGCCGAAAGCCCGGCGTAGCCGGTTGCCGGGCTATAAATTCTGCCACCCTACCCCCTGCCCTGATTAGCCTTAACCCGCTAACAGCAATGAAGAAGTCAAAGTAATCCCTTTTAACCCCGGTGAGCGGGCTTTACGGCGTTTACGACGTAAAGGGCGTGATTTCCGGGGCCTTAGCGGCGGCAGCTTGCTGCTGACGCTTAGGGGGATGTTCATCAACTATCTAAGCGACACCAGGGAACTTAACGGTAAGCGTACAGCGAGAGCCGTCTGGTCATAACCTGATGTATTCGACAAAGTGGTGTCCACCAAATAAGTAGTGGGAACCAAAGTGTCAGATATGCAGAAAAATGTGACTCCCGGCAGGCGTAAGGGCTGCCCTAATTATTCTCCTGAGTTTAAGCAGCAGCTCGTTGCTGCCTCCTGCGAACCCGGAATATCCATCTCAAAACTGGTGCTTGAAAACGGCATCAACGCTAATTTGTTATTTAAATGGCGCCAGCAGTGGCGCGACGGAAAGCTACTGTTACCTTCCTCAGAGAGTCCTCAGCTACTTCCTGTGACTCTCGATGCCACTGCCGTACAGCCAAAATCGCTCGCGGAAGACCCGGGGCTCAGTATCAGCTGTGAGGTAACGTTCCGGCACGGGACGCTTCGCCTCAACGGTACTGTCAGCGAAAAGTTCCTGGCTCTGCTGATACAGGAACTGAAGCGATGATCCCGTTACCTTCAGGCACAAAAATCTGGCTGGTAGCCGGGATCACCGACATGCGCAACGGCTTCAATGGTCTGGCCGCAAAGGTGCAGACAGCGCTGAAAGATGACCCGATGTCCGGCCACGTCTTCATCTTCCGGGGACGCAGCGGCAGTCAGGTCAAACTGCTGTGGGCCACCGGCGACGGGCTGTGCCTGCTGACAAAGCGGCTGGAACGTGGTCGCTTCGCCTGGCCCTCAGCCCGCGATGGCAAAGTGTTCCTGACCCCGGCGCAGCTGGCGATGCTGATGGAAGGTATCGACTGGCGACAGCCAAAGCGGTTACTGACCTCCCTGACCATGCTGTAGCTCTCTTTAATCCTGGTTGTCGCAGAATAAGCCTGGTAAAATACGGGCTTATGAACGACGCCTCTTCTGACGACATCCTTCTGCTGAAACAGCGCCTGACCGAACAGGAAGCGCTGAACCGTGCTCTGCTGGAAAAACTGGCCGATCGTGAACGCGAAATAGACCATCTGCAGGCGCAGCTGGATAAGCTGCGCCGGATGAACTTCGGCAGCCGTTCCGAAAAGGTATCCCGCCGTATCGCGCAGATGGAAGCTGATCTGAACCGGCTTCAGCAGGAAAGCGATGCCCTTACCGGTCTGGTTGATGACCCCGCGGTGCAGCGCCCGCTGCGTCAGACCCGCACCCGTAAACCGTTCCCCGAATCGCTTCCCCGTGATGAAAAGCGGTTGTTACCCGCAGAGCCCTGCTGTCCGGAGTGTGGTGGTTCGCTGAATTACCTGGGTGAGGATGCCGCCGAACAGCTGGAGCTGATGCGCAGCGCCTTCCGGGTTATCCGTACGGTGCGCGAAAAGCATGCCTGTCGTCGGTGCGACCGCATCGTGCAGGCCCCGGCGCCTTCGCGCCCCATCGAGCGGGGCATAGCTGGACCGGGGCTGCTGGCCCGCGTGCTGACCTCAAAGTATGCAGAGCACACACCGCTGTATCGCCAGTCTGAAATATACGGCCGCCAGGGCGTGGAGCTGAGTCGCTCACTCCTGTCGGGCTGGGTGGATGCGTGTTGCCGGCTGCTGTCGCCGCTGGAAGAGGCGCTTCGAAACTATGTGCTGACTGACGGCAAGCTTCATGCCGATGACACGCCGGTGCCGGTGCTGCTACCGGGTAATAAGAAAACGAAGACGGGGCGCTTATGGACGTACGTTCGTGACGACCGTAACGCCGGATCCGCGCTGACGCCGGCGGTGTGGTTCGCTTACAGCCCGGACAGAAAAGGCATCCACCCGCAGACCCATCTTGCCGGCTTCAGCGGTGTGCTGCAGGCAGATGCATATGCCGGGTTCAACGAGCTGTACCGCGATGGGCGGATAACGGAAGCTGCCTGCTGGGCTCACGCCCGCCGTAAGCTCCACGATGTGCACGTTCGCACCCCATCAGCGCTGACGGAGGAAGCCCTGAAACGGATCGGCGAGTTGTATGCCATCGAGGCGGAAATAAGGGGAATGCCGGCAGAACAGCGACTCGGCGAACGTCAGCAGAAAGCTAAACCGCGACTGAAATCCCTGGAAAGCTGGCTGCGAGAAAAGGTGAAAACCCTGTCGCGACACTCAGAGCTGACAAAAGCGTTCGCGTACGCCCTGAACCAGTGGCCGGCACTGGCGTACTATGCAGGCGATGGCTGGGCTGAAGCAGATAATAACATCGCAGAAAATGCCCTGCGGCTGGTCAGTCTGGGGAGAAAAAACTGGCTGTTCTTCGGTTCTGACCACGGTGGTGAGCGGGGAGCACTGCTGTACAGCCTGATCGGGACATGCAAACTGAACAGCGTGGAGCCAGAAAGCTACCTCCGCTATGTTCTTGACGTTATTTCTGACTGGCCGGTCAATCGGGTGAGTGAACTGCTCCCCTGGCGCGTAGCACTGCCGACTGAATAACACATCCCCGTCAATACGGCTCTCGCTGTACGCTTACCCTGTAACAGCCTTTCTGGCTGTTTGTATATAATTATGAAAAAATGGTGAGTAGAGTTTCAGGGTAACAGGGGATGCTTATGTCGGTTTTCCACAACTGGCTACTTGAGATCGCATGTGAGAATTACTTCGTCTACATCAAACGCCTTTCCGCCAACGATACCGGCGCAACAGGTGGTCACCAGGTAGGGCTTTATATCCCTTCAGGTATCGTTGAAAAACTGTTTCCGTCTATCAACCATACCCGTGAACTGAACCCTTCGGTTTTTCTCACCGCACATGTGTCATCGCATGATTGCCCTGACAGCGAAGCCCGGGCAATTTATTATAACAGCCGTCATTTTGGTAAAACCCGGAATGAAAAAAGGATTACCCGCTGGGGTAGAGGCAGCCCACTTCAGAATCCTGAAAATACAGGGGCTCTGACGCTACTGGCTTTCAAGCTTGATGAGCAAGGGGGGGACTGTAAGGAAGTAAATATTTGGGTATGCGCCAGCACTGATGAAGAGGACGTCATTGAGACCGCTATTGGTGAAGT
>NZ_JBMKHN010000034.1:0-14621 GCF_049238425.1 Enterobacter cloacae complex sp. IR5401
ATGGTGATCCCCTGGGCGAAATGCGCCTGGTAAGCAGAGTTTTTGAAATGTAAGGCCTTTGAATAAGACAAAAGGCTGCCTCATCGCTAACTTTGCAACAGTGCCGGTGAATCTGCCATAGCTTTCAGTCTGCTCAGTGGTCAGAAAGTCAACGGGCATATCGGCCTCCCTGCCTGACGGGCATTTAGTAACATTTTTCCAACCGTACGAAATGTTATAAATTATCGGACATCGTAAAACTGTTACATTAATATGTCTATTAAATCGTAAATTTGTAATAATAGACATGAGTTGTCCGATATTCGATTTAAGGTACATTTTTATGCGACTTTTTGGTTACGCTCGGGTCTCAACCAGTCAGCAGTCTCTTGATCTTCAGGTCAGAGCACTCAAAGACGCAGGTGTGAAAGCAAACCGTATATTTACCGATAAGGCATCCGGCAGTTCAACAGACCGGGAAGGGCTGGATTTGCTGAGGATGAAGGTGGAGGAAGGTGATGTCATTCTGGTTAAGAAGCTCGACCGTCTTGGCCGCGACACTGCCGATATGATCCAACTGATAAAGGAATTTGACGCTCAGGGCGTGGCAGTCCGGTTCATTGATGACGGGATCAGTACCGACGGTGATATGGGGCAAATGGTGGTCACCATCCTGTCGGCTGTGGCACAGGCTGAACGCCGGAGGATCCTAGAACGCACGAATGAGGGCCGACAGGAAGCAAAGCTGAAAGGAATCAAATTTGGCCGCAGGCGTACCGTGGACAGGAACGTCGTGCTGACGCTTCATCAGAAGGGCACTGGTGCAACGGAAATTGCTCATCAGCTCAGTATTGCCCGCTCCACGGTTTATAAAATTCTTGAAGACGAAAGGGCCTCGTGATACGCCTATTTTTATAGGTTAATGTCATGATAATAATGGTTTCTTAGACGTCAGGTGGCACTTTTCGGGGAAATGTGCGCGGAACCCCTATTTGTTTATTTTTCTAAATACATTCAAATATGTATCCGCTCATGAGACAATAACCCTGGTAAATGCTTCAATAATATTGAAAAAGGAAGAGTATGAGTATTCAACATTTTCGTGTCGCCCTTATTCCCTTTTTTGCGGCATTTTGCCTTCCTGTTTTTGCTCACCCAGAAACGCTGGTGAAAGTAAAAGATGCTGAAGATCAGTTGGGTGCACGAGTGGGTTACATCGAACTGGATCTCAACAGCGGTAAGATCCTTGAGAGTTTTCGCCCCGAAGAACGTTTTCCAATGATGAGCACTTTTAAAGTTCTGCTATGTGGTGCGGTATTATCCCGTGTTGACGCCGGGCAAGAGCAACTCGGTCGCCGCATACACTAT
This sequence comes from Enterobacter cloacae complex sp. IR5401, assembly GCF_049238425.1. NCBI lineage: Bacteria > Pseudomonadati > Pseudomonadota > Gammaproteobacteria > Enterobacterales > Enterobacteriaceae > Enterobacter > Enterobacter cloacae complex sp. IR5401. The sequence continues at coordinate 1,348 of NZ_JBMKHN010000034.1, forward strand.
TCTCAGAATGACTTGGTTGAGTACTCACCAGTCACAGAAAAGCATCTTACGGATGGCATGACAGTAAGAGAATTATGCAGTGCTGCCATAACCATGAGTGATAACACTGCTGCCAACTTACTTCTGACAACGATCGGAGGACCGAAGGAGCTAACCGCTTTTTTGCACAACATGGGGGATCATGTAACTCGCCTTGATCGTTGGGAACCGGAGCTGAATGAAGCCATACCAAACGACGAGCGTGACACCACGATGCCTGCAGCAATGGCAACAACGTTGCGCAAACTATTAACTGGCGAACTACTTACTCTAGCTTCCCGGCAACAATTAATAGACTGGATGGAGGCGGATAAAGTTGCAGGACCACTTCTGCGCTCGGCCCTTCCGGCTGGCTGGTTTATTGCTGATAAATCTGGAGCCGGTGAGCGTGGGTCTCGCGGTATCATTGCAGCACTGGGGCCAGATGGTAAGCCCTCCCGTATCGTAGTTATCTACACGACGGGGAGTCAGGCAACTATGGATGAACGAAATAGACAGATCGCTGAGATAGGTGCCTCACTGATTAAGCATTGGTAACTGTCAGACCAAGTTTACTCATATATACTTTAGATTGATTTAAAACTTCATTTTTAATTTAAAAGGATCTAGGTGAAGATCCTTTTTGATAATCTCATGACCAAAATCCCTTAACGTGAGTTTTCGTTCCACTGAGCGTCAGACCCCTAATATTCTTCTTGCCGGTATCGCATTAATCTTTATCGTGCTGGTTGCCAGGCTCACCGGACTTCAGCTTTTTGACCACGCTGTCCTGGAAAATGCGGCTGACCGTCGATCCGTACGGACACTTGCACTGCCAGCACAGCGCGGAACCCTGACCGATCGTTACGGCGTTGTTCTCGCCATGAGCGTGCCGGCACGTGACATCATTGCTGATCCAAAACGCATCGCTGCCGCTCATCCGGACTTCGCGGAAGCCAGATGGGCTTTTCTGGCCGACTTGCTGGATATCACGCCTGAGGAACTTCGCAGAACTATTCAAGATAATTCGGACAAGGAATTCCTGTTTCTGAAGAAAAAGTCGCCCCTGTCATTGTCCAGGGCCGTGTCACAGCTGCATCTGCCGGGCATAAGTCAGAAATACAATGAAAATCGCTACTATCCGCTGGGTGAGGCATCAGCCTCGCTCATTGGTGTGACCGGTGCCGAAAATAGAGGGCTGAGTGGTATTGAGCAGAGCTTTAACACCGTTCTGAGAAAGGACTTCGGGGTGAAAAAAATACGCAAAAACGCCAGGGGGGGCGTCATCAGCGTGATCCAGTATGACGCTCCGGAAACTGCACCGGCGATCAGGCTGAGTATTGACAGTGTGCTTCAGTATATTGTTTACAGCCGGTTAAGGGAGGGGGTCGAGCAACATCACGCCCAGTCAGGCGCTGCGGTGCTTGTCAGCGTAAACACCGGCGAAATTCTGGCTATGGCATCCTATCCGTCGTTTAATCCCAACCGTTTTTCCGGTGCCACTTCCGCTGAAATGCGTAACGTGGCGATTAATGACAGCTTTGAGCCGGGTTCAACGGTTAAACCCTTCGTCATTCTTGAAGGCCTGCGCCGCCATATTATCAGCAGCAGCACGCTTCTTGACACAAGGCCGTTCAGGGTTGACGGCCATCTTATCCGGGACGTGGGATACTGGCCGGCGCTGACGCCGACCGGCATACTTCAGAAATCCAGTGATACCGGAGTTTCACATATTGCCCTGGCGATGCCTTCGGATGCGCTGGTAAAAACGTATTCATCCTTCGGGCTGGGAAAACCGACAGGGCTGGGCCTTCCCGGTGAAAGTACTGGTTACTTTCCGTTCAGTCGCCATCGATGGGCTGATATTGAGCGCGCCACCTTCGCTTTTGGCTACGGCCTCCGGGTAACCCCGCTCCAGTTAGCCAGAGCCTATGCCACTCTCGGGGCCTGTGGCGTTTATCATCCGTTATCCGTTACACGGTTATCCGCGCCGGTGTACGGTGAGCAGGTGGCGGACCCGAAGCTTGCCGATGCTGTAATCAGAATGATGGAAAGTGATGTGTTACCCGGCGGAAGTGGCGTAAGGGCAGCTGTACCGGGCTACCGTCTGGCAATAAAAACCGGAACCGCAGAGAAGTTAGGTGCCGGTGGAAAATATGACGGGGGGCATATTACCTATACGGCAGGCGTCGCGCCGGCGAGCCGTCCTGAAGTGGCACTGGTTGTGGTTATTAACAATCCCAAAGCGGGACAGCATTTTGGTGGCTCAGTGGCGGCGCCTGTCTTCGGCCAGATTATCGGTCCGGTGCTTACCCGGCTGAAGATTGCACCGGATGCTTTACGTGCTCCGGTGGTACACCGACAGTCCGGCTGAACAGAGCCTGTTTACTCATTATTTATCTATTATTACTTAACTTAATTTTAAAAAGGATATTAATATGAAAAAGATCCGCCTTATTATAATCTCTTTACTGGCTGGAATGTGTACTCCAGCATTATCTACACCAGTCAATGTTACTGATACAATACAAAGCACAGAAGACCATATCAAAGGTCGGGTTGGTTTTACTGAAATAGACTTTTTATCCGGGAAGGTTCTGAGTAGTCATCGCCGTGAAGAACGTTTTCCTATGATGAGCACATTCAAAGTTTTGTTATGTGGAGCAATATTAGTACGTGTTGATAAAGGGCTTGAACAACTTGAACGCCGAATTACCTATAATAAGCATGACCTGGACGACTATTCTCCACTAACCAGTCAGCACATTGCAGATGGAATGACGGTTTCTGAGTTATGCAATGCTGCCATTACCACCAGTGATAACACTGCTGCAAATTTATTGCTATCAACTATTGGCGGGCCGGAGGGATTAACTCATTTTCTGCGTAGCACTGGTGATAGTTATACAAGGCTTGATCGACACGAACCCAGCCTTAATGAGGCGAAGCCTGGCGATGAGCGTGATACCACCACTCCGGCAGCGATGGCTCAAACGCTACAAAAATTGTTAAACGAAAGTGTACTTACAGAAAAATCTCGAAAAAAATTAATAAGCTGGATGCAGGAAGATAAAGTCGGCGGGCCTCTGTTCCGCTCTGTACTGCCAGCTGGCTGGATGATAGCGGATAAAACAGGAGCAGGTGATCACGGATCTCGGGGCATCGTTGCACTGTTGGGCCCCGGAGGCAAGCCATCTCGTATAGTAGTCCTGTATATTACAAATACTCATTCATCTATGAATGAACTCAACGAGCATATTGCAGGGATCGGAGATTCAGTAATTAAGAACTGGTAATATATTTACAGTGGATTTGACCCTATATATCCAGACGTTTTTGCTCTCTTACGGTTGCGATAACTTCCTGCGTATATATTCCCGTGGTGAGCGATATCCCAGTGCACTATGCGGATGATGTTCGTTGTAATGACTGAACGCCACCGCCAGATTCATCACCGCTGCCTCGCTGTCCGGTTTCGGCATGATGCTGATGTAGTCCCGTTTTATCGTCATCACGAAGCTTTCTGCTATGCCATTGCTTTCCGGGCTTCGCACTGCTGTCGTACAAGGCTCCAGTCCCAGCAACCGGGCGAACGCCGGCACTGTTGGCAACTGCCTTCCGAAGCGTTTTTCCACCGCACCCAGCATGACATCCTGCACCGTTTCTTTGTCATAGCCTCCGGTGCTCGCTGCCCAGTCAATGATCTCCCTGTCGCAGCAGTCCTGCGCGAAGGTCACCCGCAGCTTTTCGCCATTATCACAGCGGAACTCAAAGCCATCTGAGCACCAGCGCCGGTTACTTTCCGCTACTGCTACGCGCCCCTTATGGGCCCGCTTACGGCAAGGATCAGCGGGTTTACGTTCAAGAAGCAGATTATGCGTTCTCATAATGCGATACACCCGCTTTGCATTAACCACAGGCAGGCCGTCCCGCTCCGACTCCCGTCGCAGCAGCGCCCACACACGGCGATAACCATACGTCGGCAGGTCAGCCACCGCCATGTTTATCCGGGACAATACGGTGGTATCGTCAGAACGGGGCTGCCGTCTGCGATCCTGTCAGTCAGATGGCCGGTGAACCCGAATGCTCAACTGCGCACGCGACACGCCAAGACTTCTGCAAACGTCGCTTATTCGTCGTTCCCAGGCAACGAGGGCGCATGCGCAATCCATTTTTTTGCCCGGCCGAACTCCACGGCCTCTTTGAGTATCTCGGCTTCCATCGTCTTTTTGCCCAGAAGGCGCTGGAGTTCGCGAATTTGCTTATTGGCGGCAGCGAGTTCGGAGGCCGGCACCACTTCCTCGCCCGATGCAACAGCCGTCAGTGAACCGTCTTAATATTGCTTGCGCCATTTGAATATCTGGTTTGCATTGATGCCATGCAGGCGCGCGACATGAGACACGGTCATACCGGGCTCCATAGTCTGCTGAATAATGGCAATTTTTTCCTGCGGTGTACGACGCCGACGCCGCTCAGGTCCTGATAACACTTCAACCATCTTATCGTTCTGACTGGTATTAAACATAGTTCCAAGACTACCTCTTATTTTAAGAGAGTCGAAGTGTCTGGTGATCTATGGGGCCAGTCTAGCCCTCTTCCAAGTGTAGGGAGATATAGTCAAAGTTTGCTTCTCCGCCGATGAGTCCGCCCTGCGTCGGATAGTCCGATTTTTTACCGGCGAAGCACGGCTCTCCTAACCCTATCTAAAGCGAATAACTTTTTTCAACAGGGCCGCGTGCCAATGCAAGAGCGATAGGCGCTCTACGCGCCAATTTGACCACTTAAAACAGGTAAATTGAGGGGTTGTAATGTGTTGATGTAACAGGCTTTTATTTTAATGTCTTGGCATATGTATAATGGTAGTCTAGCCCTCCTTTCAACAAGGAGTACTCATGGAAACCTACAATCATACATATCGGCACCACAACTTTTCACATAAAGACTTAAGTGATCTCACCTTCACCGCTTGCACATTCATTCGCAGCGACTTTCGACGTGCTAACTTGCGTGATACGACATTCGTCAACTGCAAGTTCATTGAACAGGGTGATATCGAAGGCTGCCACTTTGATGTCGCAGATCTTCGTGATGCAAGTTTCCAACAATGCCAACTTGCGATGGCAAACTTCAGTAATGCCAATTGCTACGGTATAGAGTTCCGTGCGTGTGATTTAAAAGGTGCCAACTTTTCCCGAACAAACTTTGCCCATCAAGTGAGTAATCGTATGTACTTTTGCTCAGCATTTATTTCTGGATGTAATCTTTCCTATGCCAATATGGAGAGGGTTTGTTTAGAAAAATGTGAGTTGTTTGAAAATCGCTGGATAGGAACGAACCTAGCGGGTGCATCACTGAAAGAGTCAGACTTAAGTCGAGGTGTTTTTTCCGAAGATGTCTGGGGGCAATTTAGCCTACAGGGTGCCAATTTATGCCACGCCGAACTCGACGGTTTAGATCCCCGCAAAGTCGATACATCAGGTATCAAAATTGCAGCCTGGCAGCAAGAACTGATTCTCGAAGCACTGGGTATTGTTGTTTATCCTGACTAATTGCTTTGATGTGTGATTTTAAACGCTCAAATTTATAAAACGAATAATATTGTCAACCTTGCAATAATAGACATAGGGACAACCATGTATAAATTTTTACCCTCAGGCGTCTTCACAATAGAGCCATATAGCAGTGGGTCACTTAGTGGGCTTAATTTTTCCATTAAAGATAATATTAATATTGCTCAGTATAAAACATCATATGGTAGCCCATCTTGGCAAGTAAACATAAGGCTGCCATTTATAAGGCACTGTTGCAAAAATGTGGAGGTGATAGGGGTACTACGCCGGAACCCCAGATTTTTCCGTCCGTTCAAATTATCCACGGTTGAGCAGCTTGATCCCGTCCGCCCGCAGTTGACCAACAGGGGAAATATGCCTGTACAAAGTTTGCCGGGTTATCCCAAGTTCCTGGCATAGCGTACTGACCTTTGTTTCTGATTGTCCCATTGATGCCATTGCCAGTCGCAGTTTGACTGGCGTCATTTTATAAGGTCGGCCGCCGTTCCGCCCACGGGCTCTTGCTGATGCCAGACCTGCAGTCGTTCTTTCAGCAATCAGTTCGCGCTCAAACTCCGCCAGTGCGGCAAAGATACCGAAGACAAGCTTGCCAGCGGCCGTTGTTGTGTCGATAGTCGCCCCGTGACCGGTCAGCACTTTCAGACCGGTCCCCCTCGCGGTCAGGTCGTGCACTGTATTAATGAGATGACGAAGATCACGACCGAGGCGGTCCAGCTTCCATACGACCGAGAGCATAAAAAATATTGGGGCAGCGTGAGCTATGCTGCCATCGCTGGTCCCTTCCCGTCACTTTGAAAACCCGGATACCAGCAGACAAATTTATCCTGCAGTTCGTTATTCAAAACGGCGGTCCGGGTCTGTAACAAATAATGAGCCCCTTTTCTGCTCCACTGCATCTGCTGCTTTTTGGCCATTCGTCTGGCGATCACTTCATTGATCGTGGATTCCACAAACGCGGTTGATACCGGCTCTCCGTACCGACGCATTTCGCCGTAGTTTGGGATCATCATCTTATTATTCCGGATGTAGGTATACATTTCATCCAGATGTTTTTGCAGGGATTTCAGGCTAGGATAGCTGAGTTCAGGGTCATCGCAATACATAACGCAATTATCAATATGTTCCAGCGCAGCGACAACATTGCCATGCCAGAGATATCGTTTAATGCTTTCCAGCAGTGCCAGAACTTTACTCCCCGCCTCTGGATCTGATACCAGCAGTCCCCGGGCATATTGCATGAGCACCTTCAGCCTCATGGTGATATGAAACCAGTCCAGCACATGCGTTGACTCAGGGTACATACCGAACTGGAGGTCCCTGAGATTATCCGCGCCGTCGGACAGAAAAAATATCTGCTGGTTGGCCTGCATTCCCTGCGCTGAAAGGTGGGTCATGAGCCTGCGTTCCGGATGACAGTCATCCTTCTGAACAAAACCGAAGCGGCGGGTGTCAGCAGGCGCACCAACGGAAAAAGACTTCCCGGCAATAATTTCAAAATTACGCTTTTTGTCATCCCGATCGCGAACATAACCACCATCTATACCCACCACAAGCGGTTTTCCTGGCCTGGGCAGGTTCCCCCAGTCGCGGGGGCAGCCGGAAAGAAAACCTGAATGAGCTTCAGCCTCAGCGTCAAGACGCTGCGCCACCTGGCATAAATGATTCCTCACCGTTGAGGCATTCAGGCTGTGGCCCACCGGCAGAATATCTTTCAGCAGACGAGTCGTCATTTCATAGGAGATCATCGAGGCCCAGCGGGTTTCAATATATTTCAGTGCCGGGTGAGAATAATCGCCGGCCCAGTCGCTGAGCAAACTGACTGTCTTTGTATCACTCTCTTCACAACGGCACCGGTACACCCGAAGCCCGGATACCGGAATAACGCCAAACAGCGTCCGGTACCGTATTTTCTGTTTGCCTTTGATTCTGCGCGCAGCAAGGCAGTGAGGGCACCGGATATGGTGTTGAGTATATTCGTCTGCCTGCAGCTGGACCACCGACTGCTGGACCGTATTCAGCAACAGCTTGGATTCTGACACCGATAATCCGATGTCGTTCCGGGTCTCCCCTGATTTCTGGATTGTCATCAGTTCCTCCGTTCGACTGGAGCCTGATTCATCGGTGATGACTATCTGGAGCGTCAGTTGCATCATTGCCTCCTGCTGTGGTGGATGACTATCTCCCGGCTACTGGTTGTTCATCTGGTGACGAAGCTTATAATATGTGGAAACGCCAAGGCCCGCATGGTCGCAGGCGATCCTGAGCCTGACCCCTCTGCTTCTGAGTGCGTCAATTTCCTGGATCTTTTTGATATCGGCGCCGGGGCGCCCTGTTTTTTCACCCCGTGCTTTTTTCGCGGCGATGCCGTCGGCCTGCCTTTCCTTCAGTAAGGCTCGTTCAAACTGGCTGAATGCCGACATCATGTGCAGCTGCAGTTCCTGCATCGGATTGTTTGTGCCGGCGCTGAACGTCAGCTGCTCTTTCAGAAAAATAAGGGTAACGCCCTGGTCACGAAGCCGGGTGGTGACAGCGCACATATCCGACATATTCCGGCAAAGGCGATCGATGGAATGAACCAGAAGCGTATCACCAGGGCGTAATTGCCCCAGGAGTTCCTGTAACCCCGGGCGGTTTGTGTCCTTCGCGCTGGCATGCTCAACACAAATTTTATCAGGCTGAAAACCCGCCTTTGACAATGCCTCTTCCTGACGGGCCGTATTCTGATCGGCCGAGCTTACCCTGATGTAGGCATATTGCACGCAAAACCTCCGGAAGGTCTTTAAACATCATAGAGATTTAAAGAATAATCCATAAACACTGATTTAGGGAGGTTTATAGACATTTTTTCGGGGATCTGAGAGGCATGCTGAAAACGTATACCTTTATAGACATCAGTCAGCGACGACGGCCCAGCCAGATAACTTCAGGCTCCAGTACCGGAGATGCAAGGTCGAGCCTGCTCAGTTGCCGGTTGATTTTGTGGCGGTTGAACCTGACAGCATCCAGGTCGTCAGCAAAAGGGCGGATCTCGCCGACCGTTGTTTCATCATCCGCATTAACGATAGCTTCAAGAAACGCCAGGGTTTTATCGAACTCATCCGCAGCTGTGGCTCCGGGCATACCATGGCCGCTTATACAAAACGGCGCTTTCAGCGTAGAGTTTTCATAAATGGCCTCAACACGAATGTCATGAAGCCAGTGCTCAAAGAAATTGTATTCATAGGTAAAGCGATCGCCAGCATCAAAAGCAAAATCATCAATCACGACCCGGAACGGATTATCGACAAAACCGATGCCTCCTTCGTAGGAGATACCGTAATCTTTGCCATAAATGTGAAATTGATGGAGATGGTCGTCCCCCCAGCCCTGCACTATCTGGAAAATGAAGTGAAGCGCGGCCAGTGACGTGTCGGCAGCAATTCTCAGCCGACGCCAGACCATCGGACTGACTCCATGAACTGCTATTTTGATGACGTAGATCTTCATAGTCAGCAGGTATTGTTATGAAATGATGGTGGTTATTTTAACCCCTGTAGATGGCATCATTCGATGGCTGCCCCGAGGTTTTTCATGCTCTCCTAAAAGAACTTTCCGCTAAGCGATAGACTGTATGTAAACACAGTATTGCAAGGACGCGGAACATGCCTCATGTGGCGGCCAGGACGGCCAGCCGGGATCGGGATACTGGTCGTTACCAGAGCCACCGACCCGAGCAAACCCTTCTCTATCAGATCGTTGACGAGTATTACCCGGCATTCGCTGCGCTTATGGCAGAGCAGGGAAAGGAATTGCCGGGCTATGTGCAACGGGAATTTGAAGAATTTCTCCAATGCGGGCGGCTGGAGCATGGCTTTCTACGGGTTCGCTGCGAGTCTTGCCACGCCGAGCACCTGGTCGCTTTCAGCTGTAAGCGTCGCGGTTTCTGCCCGAGCTGTGGGGCGCGGCGGATGGCCGAAAGTGCCGCCTTGCTGGTTGATGAAGTACTGCCTGAACAACCCATGCGTCAGTGGGTGTTGAGCTTCCCGTTTCAGCTGCGTTTCCTGTTTGGGGTCGTTTGCGGGAAGGGGCGGAATCCTACGCTAAGGCTTTGGCCAGCGATATTCTCCGGTGAGATTGATGTGTTCCCAGGGGATAGGAGAAGTCGCTTGATATCTAGTATGACGTCTGTCGCACCTGCTTGATCGCGGCCGCGATAACTAGATCGCGTTGCTCCTCTTCTCCATCCGCGTTCCAAGCTGCGGAAAGGCACCCATAAGCGTACGCCTGGTCGAGCAGGCGACGCGGATCGACGTCCAGCGCACGAGAGAATGCGTCCGCCATCTGTGCAATGCGTCTAGGATCGAGACAAAGGTCGTCTCTGTCAGCCGGATCGTAGAACATATTGGCGGCGCCAAAGCCCACTTCACCGACCAGACCGACGGGATCTATCACCAGCCAGCCGCGACTGGAGAACATGATGTTTTCATGATGCAGATCGCCATGTAGCCCACGCAGTTCCGAGGCATTGCTCATCATTTGATCGGCTATAATCGCCGCGTGGACGTAGTCAGTTTGACAACCTGCGTTTTGATCATCGCGCGCCCGCTGAAACAAAGCTGCAAAGCGATCCCGGATCGGGAGAAGGGCAGAAGGCAGGGGTTCCTCAGATGCGGCATACAGCTTCGCCATTAGTTCCGCTGCAATTTCGGTCGCCTGGTAGTCGCCGTGCTCGGCAACGATGTGAGAGAGCATTCGCTCCCCGGCATATTCGAGCAACATCAGATTGTTCTCACGACCGAGCAACCGGACTGCTCCCCTCCCATTGCGCCATACCAGATAGTCGGCCCCGCGCAGTTCATCAGCAATGTCTTTTATAGGTTTCAATCCCTTGACGATTGCAGGAGTCCCGTCTGGCAATGAAACTTTCCAAACGAGGCTGGAAAAGGTGTCCGCAATGAGAACAGGTTGCGAAACGTGCCAATGAGCAGGAAAAACAGGCGGCATGAACATCAACCCCAAGTCAGAGGGTCCAATCGCAGATAGAAGGCAAGGCGTTCGCGGTCGGGGGCTTCGATCCCCAATACATTGAATAGGACAGCGAAGGCGCGCTCTGCTTCATCTGGCGCTGCCCAGTTCTCTTCGGCGTTAGCAATCATGAGTGCCAAATCGGCATAGCGATCTGCTGTTCCGAGCCGCCCAAGGTCGATCAGACCCGTGCATTGAAGAGTTTTAGGGTCCACCATGAAGTTCGGCATGCAGGGATCACCATGGCAAACAACCATATCGGTGCGCTCTTGGTCGAGCCGCACCGGTAGCTCTCGTTCGACACGAGCCAAAAGATCGAGCTGCGGCGTACTCTTGTCCTCGTCCGGTAAGAAGTCGGGATTGACGGCATTGCGGGACACCACATCAACGGCGCGTCCGAACATTCGCGACAGCCTGCGCTCAAACGGACATTGATCAACCGATAGGCTGTGAACAGCGCCAAGTTGCTGCCCCATTGACGGCCACGCTTTGAGCAAATCCGCTCCAGACAGATCAGCCGCCGGTACTCCCGGAATTGCCGTTATCACCAAGCATGCACCCTCCTGTTCCTCCTGCCAGTTGATGACCTCGGGGCAAGCCACACCTCGACCTTTGAGCCAAATGAGGCGGTCACGCTCTCCAGCGAGCTCACCGCGGCGGGAAGCAGGTGCGATTTTCGCGAAGGCATGCCCGTCACCACGTCGAAAAACAAAATCACCAGATTCTCCGCCTCTGACAGGCAACCAGTCAGAATGCGATTTACCAAAAAAAATATTAGTTCGATTCAATGGAGGTTCCTTCAGTTTTCTGATGAAGCGCGAATATAGAGAAATATCCCGAATGTGCAGTTAACGAATTCTTGCGGTTTCTTTCAGCGCCGCCAATACCGCCAGCCCGTCGCGCAAGGGGCGCGGCTCGTGTGTGCGGATGAAGTCAGCTCCACCTGCGGCGGCGGCAAGCTCTGCAGCGAGTGTCGCGGCCCCGACATCCCCCGGACCACGGCCTGTGAGCGCGCGCAGAAAGGATTTGCGCGAAACAGACAGAAGCACCGGCAAATCGAAGCGCAGCCGCAATTCATCGAACCGCGCCAGCACCGAGAGCGAGGTTTCGGGAGCAGCCCCCAGAAAAAACCCCATGCCGGGATCAAGGACAAGGCGGTTGCGTTTGATACCGGCACCCGTCAGCGCCGCGATGCGCGCGTCAAAGAACGCCGCAATGTGATCCATGATGTCGCCAGCGGGTGCCTCGCGCCGATCTGCCTGCCCGTCTTGCACCGAATGCATAACGACGAGTTTGGCAGATGATTTCGCCAATTGCGGATAGAACGCAGCGTCTGGAAAACCGCGAATATCATTGAGATAGGCCACACCACGCGACAAGGCATAGGCTTGCGTCGCGGGTTGATAACTGTCGAGCGAGACGGGAATGCCATCTGCCTTGAGCGCGTCCAGCACCGGCGCGATACGCGCGATTTCTGTGTCGGACGAAACAGGCGCGGCGTCGGGATTGCTGGATGCCGGACCGAGGTCGATCACATCTGCCCCCTCGGCCATCAGCTTACGCGCCTGCGCAATGGCTGCGTCTGGCGCCAGATACCGGCCTCCATCGGAGAAACTGTCCGAGGTTATGTTGACGATGCCGAAAATGATGAGCGATTTATTCATGGGGGCTTCTATAATAATAATAATCGAGCATGAGTCTCATACGGATGCTCGGGTCGAAAGGGAATCCCCAGGCGAGTAACCTGTTTGCGGTGCTCCATTAGCTGCAGGAGCAGAATAGCATACATCTGGAAGCAAAGCCAGGAAAGCGGCCTATGGAGCTGTGCGGCAGCGCTCAGTAGGCAATTTTTCAAAATATTGTTAAGCCTTTTCTGAGCATGGTATTTTTCATGGTATTACCAATTAGCAGGAAAATAAGCCATTGAATATAAAAGATAAAAATGTCTTGTTTACAATAGAGTGGGTATCGGAGACGAAGAAGGACAAGGTACATGCTGACCGATACCAAGCTGCGCAATCTCAAGCCCAGGGACAAACTCTACAAAGTGAATGACCGGGAAGGTCTCTATGTGGGGGTCGCCTCAGAAAACGGAATCTATGGTCACTCCCGTTTTTGCAACACCGATTTTGACGACAAGTTGGCTTGCTTGAATCTATCCGGCGTCTGAATGGGATTTTATTCCCGCGCCTCGATGAGTTCCGCGCCTGATGAACCTCCAGAAAATATACGGCTTCAATGAGCCTTTCCGTTTTACAGGTTCCTCAACAGGCCGGTGGGCCGTTAGTATCATCAATATCAGTATTCGCAAAACCAGATGAATGATTGTTTAAACTGGTGTATTTCTGCCTTTATGCTTCGTAAGTTTGCTGTCGCGCCGTCAGTGCCCAGGCTATTCTGGCCAGCTTGTTTGCCAGAGCACAGGTGACGACAAAGTTGCTTTTCCGACACAACAACTCCCTGACCCAGTCGGCCAACTTGCCAGACTGGTGTTCCAGTTTTTGTATGAATACCCTGGCACACTGAACCAACAAAGTTCGGATCTTTTTGTTGCCCCGCTTGCTAATCCCTAACAAGGGGTCGGTTCCGGCTGAGGGCGAAATGACACCCTAAGCGTTAGCTCTGTGTCGTTGCACGATGTCAGCGACGGTATTCTTGCTGATACCGAGCTCGCGTGCGATC
>NZ_JBMKHN010000035.1:0-11744 GCF_049238425.1 Enterobacter cloacae complex sp. IR5401
TTATGGTGATCCCCTGGGCGAAATGCGCCTGGTAAGCAGAGTTTTTGAAATGTAAGGCCTTTGAATAAGACAAAAGGCTGCCTCATCGCTAACTTTGCAACAGTGCCCTCGTGGTTAATGTTTATCGAAATTCAAATAGCAAAACAAAAGGATCAATCAGCGATCCTTTTTTTATTTTTATGAATATCAATAAATTACATTCTTAACGTACGTTTTCGTTCCATTGGCCTTCAAACCCCGCTTTCGTCTCCCGCATCGTCCGCATCTGCGTCCGGCATGGATGATCCGTATCGGCTTGTTTATGTACGATCATCTGGGCAAACGCACCAGCCTGCCGGGCTCCACCGGCTTGCGTTTTGGCGCAGAATCGGTACTTAAGCCGGAAATTGTGCGCGGTTTCGAATATTCCGACTGCTGGGTCGACGATGCCCGCCTGGTGCTGGCCAACGCGCAGATGGTTGTCCGCAAAGGCGGCGAAGTGCGGACCCGCACTCGCGCCATCTCGGCAAAACGAGAGAATGGCCTGTGGGTGGTGGAAGCGGAAGATATCGATAGCGGCGAGAAGTTTACCTGGAAGGCGCGCGGTCTGGTCAATGCCACCGGTCCATGGGTCAAACAGTTCTTCGACGAAGGGATGCATCTGCGCTCGCCTTACGGTATCCGCCTGATCAAGGGCAGCCACATCGTGGTGCCGCGAGTGCATACTCAGAAGCAGGCCTATATTCTGCAAAACGAAGATAAACGTATTGTGTTTGTTATCCCGTGGATGGATGAGTTCTCCATCATCGGCACGACGGACGTCGAGTATAAGGGCGATCCGAAAGCGGTAGCCATTGATGATAAAGAGATTAATTACCTGCTGAACGTCTATAACGCGCACTTTAAAAAGACTCTCAGCCGGGACGATATCGTCTGGACCTACTCCGGCGTCCGTCCGCTGTGTGATGACGAGTCGGATTCGCCGCAGGCGATCACCCGCGACTACACGCTGGATATTCACGATGAGAACGGCCAGGCGCCGCTGCTCTCCGTCTTCGGCGGGAAGCTGACCACCTATCGCAAGCTGGCCGAGCATGCGCTGGAAAAACTGACTCCCTATTACAAAGGGATCGGCCCGGCATGGACCAAAACCGCGGTGCTCCCCGGCGGCGATATCGGCGGCGACCGCGACGACTATGCAGCAAAACTACGCCGTCGCTTCCCGTTCATCAGCGAATCACTGGCCCGCCATTATGCCCGCACCTACGGGAGCAACAGCGAGTGGATCCTGAAGGAAGCCAGCGCCCTGAGCGATCTGGGGGAAGATTTCGGCCATGAGTTTTATGAAGCCGAGCTGAAATATCTGGTTGAGCACGAATGGGTGCGCAGCCTGGATGACGCCATCTGGCGTCGTACCAAACAGGGCATGTGGCTGAATGCCGAGCAGCAAGCGCGCATCAGCGAATGGCTGGCGCAGCATGCGGGAAAGTCTGAACTGTCGTTAGCGTCCTGACATCGCGCGGCGCCAGGAGAGAAATACCCGGGCTATGGCTTGCGCTTGGCCCGGATACCTGTTCACAAATTAAACGAGACTTTTTTTCCAGTCGGCAACGTGACATTTATACTGAGTTCTCCCCCCAATGCCGCAATGTAGCGTTTTAGGGTCGAAAGCCGCGGATCGTTATCAGCCTGTTCCATTTTAGCGATCGTTGGCTGCTTTACCCCCATAGCCGCAGCCATCTCTGTTTGCGACATTTGCAACTCTTCTCGAAGCAAGTTTAAAGCGACAGACTGGCGTATCTCTGCCGCTTTCGCTGCAATACGCTGCTGGCTTTCAGGACTCTGTTTCGCCATGAGTTCTTTTAGCGTGGCCATTATCGCTCCTTAGTCAGGTGTTGGCTGAATTCTCTGTCAGCCAGAGTAATCATCTCTTTGTAAAAACGTTTCTCATTCATGCCATCCTTATTGCCCGCACATAAAACGATAGCTTTCCGCAGAGGATCAAAAGCAAAAAAGGCGCGGATGGGGAGCCCATGATGCTGAACCCGGAGTTCTTTCATATTCTGAAACGTTGAATCTTTCACCGTATCAACATACGGGCGCCCAAGCTGCGGACCAAACTCAGACAAGATGAGCATCGTGGCCAACATATCCTCTTTTAAAGCTCTACTTTGTAATTCGAACCAGGCATCAAACGTATCCGTCGTTTCTACATCCCACATAGGCGATCCCTCATAGCCTAAAGGCTATCATCCATATTATAGCCATTAGGCTATGAACGTAAACTTATTGAGCATTTATCGTACTGCTGGCGAATTCACGTCAATAGTATATTCCCGCAATAGCCTGAATCCTCCCCGGCACTTTTCCGAATAAAACGTTCTCCGCACAGACAGAAACGGGGCCAAATGGCCCCGTTGAGTTGCATTGACTGGCTTACAGCCTTACCGGGTCGATATGCCAGATATATTTCGCGTACTCCTGGATCGTCCGGTCAGAGGAGAAGTAGCCCATGTTGGCAATATTCAGCATCGCTTTATAGGCCCACTCTTCCGGATGTTGATACAGCTCGTCGACGCGATCCTGACAGTCCACATAGCTGCGATAGTCCGCCAGCACCTGGTAGTGGTCGCCAAAGTTAATCAGCGAATCCAGCAGGTCGCGGTAGCGCCCCGGTTCCGCCGGGCTGAACACGCCGGTACCGATCTGCGTCAGCGCCTGGTGAAGCTCTTCATCCTGCTCGTAGTATTCGCGTGGTTTATAGCCGCTGCGACGTAGCTCCTCCACCTCTTCCGCGGTGTTGCCGAAGATAAAGATATTCTCTTCGCCCACGTGCTCCTGCATCTCCACGTTCGCCCCGTCGAGGGTGCCGATAGTCAGCGCTCCGTTAAGGGCAAACTTCATATTGCTGGTGCCGGAAGCTTCAGTGCCTGCGAGGGAGATCTGTTCCGACAGGTCTGCCGCCGGAATAATCAGCTGCGCCAGGCTGACGCTGTAGTTGGGGATAAAGACCACCTTCAGCTTGTCGCCAATCTGCGGATCGTTATTGATCACCGCGGCCACATCGTTGATCAGGTGAATAATATGCTTGGCCATGTAGTAAGCCGAGGCCGCCTTACCGGCGAAAATGTTCACTCGCGGCACCCACTCCGCCTGCGGATCGGCTTTGATCCGGTTATAGCGGGTAATGACGTGCAGCACATTCATCAGCTGGCGTTTGTACTCGTGGATGCGTTTGATCTGCACATCAAACAGCGCCTTCGGATTCACCACCACATTAAGCTGCTGCGCAATATAGCTGGCCAGCCGCTGTTTGTTTTCCAGTTTAGCCTGACGCACCGCCTGATTGACCGTCGGATAGTCGATATGCTGCTTCAGCTCGTCAAGCTGGCTCAGATCGGTCCGCCAGGTGCGGCCGATATGCTCATCCAACACTTTCGACAACGGCGGGTTGGCCAGCGCCAGCCAGCGGCGCGGCGTGACGCCGTTGGTGACGTTGGTAAAGCGCATCGGGAAGATTTTAGCGAATTCGGCAAACAGCGACTCCACCATCAGCCGCGAATGCAGCTCCGACACGCCGTTGACCTTGTGGCTGACCACCACCGCCAGCCAGGCCATCCGCACGCGACGGCCGTTGGACTCGTCGATAATCGAGGTTCGGCTGAGCAGCGCGGTATCATTGGGATACTGCTCCTGCAGGGTCTTGAGGAAGTAATCGTTAATCTCGAAGATAATCTGCAGATGGCGCGGCAGAATTTTGCCCAGCATATCCACCGGCCAGGTCTCAAGCGCCTCGCTCATCAGCGTATGGTTGGTATAGGAGAAGACCTGACAGGTCACCTCGAACGCCTCGTCCCAGCTGAATTTATGTTCGTCGATAAGCAGGCGCATCAGCTCCGGTATTGACAGCACCGGGTGGGTGTCATTGAGGTGAATGGCAATCTTGTCCGCCAGGTTGTCAAAGGTCTTATGCAACATGTAATGGCGGCTCAAAATATCCTGTACCGTCGCCGACACGAGGAAATACTCCTGGCGCAGACGCAGCTCGCGTCCGGAGTAGGTCGAGTCATCCGGATAGAGCACGCGGGAGACGTTTTCGGAGTGGTTTTTATCCTCTACCGCAGCGAAGTAGTCGCCCTGGTTGAATTTACCAAGGTTAATTTCGCTACTGGCCTGCGCGCTCCACAGACGCAGCGTGTTGGTGGCGTCGGTGTCAAAGCCGGGGATGATCTGGTCGTAGGCTTCCGCAATAATCTCTTCCGTCTCAATCCAGCGGGTTTTCTTTCCTTCCTGCTGAATGCGGCCGCCGAAACGCACTTTGTAGCGGGTGTTGTGGCGCTCAAACTCCCACGGGTTACCGTACTCCAGCCAGTAGTCAGGGGACTCTTTTTGTCGGCCATCGACGATATTCTGTTTAAACATCCCGTAGTCGTAGCGGATCCCGTAACCGCGTCCCGGCAGACCCAGCGCCGCCAGGGAATCCAGGAAGCAGGCCGCCAGACGGCCCAGACCGCCGTTGCCAAGACCGGGGTCATTCTCTTCATCGATCAGCTCTTCCAGATCGAGCCCCATCTCCGCCAGTGCGCTGCTCACATCGTCATAAATGCCCAGCGACAGCAGCGCGTTAGAGAGGGTACGGCCAATCAGGAACTCCATCGACAGATAGTATACCTGGCGCACTTCCTGCGAGAGCTGCGCGCGGTTGGAGCGCAGCCAGCGCTCCACCATGAGATCGCGGACGGCAAACAGCGTGGCGTTAAGCCATTCATGCTTGTTGGCGATGGCCGGATCTTTACCGATGATAAACATCAGCTTATAGGCAATAGAGTGCTTTAACGCCTCAACGCTCAGCGTCGGTGATGCATAGCTAAAGGGTACATTCATAACAATGACTCCAGTGGTTACATCAAGCGTTGATAAAGTTCGCGATAGGAGTTCGCGGCAACCTGCCAGCTAAAATCCATATTCATCGCCTGACGCTGCACATAGCGCCAGAGCGACGGGCGCGACCAGAGAACAAAGGCGCGACGGATAGCGCGCAGCAATGACAGCGCATTGCTGTCCTCAAAGACAAACCCTGTCGCCAGACCATCGGCAAGGTTCTCCAGCGAACTGTCAGAGACCGTGTCCGCCAGCCCCCCGGTGCGGCGCACCAGCGGCAGCGTGCCGTACTTCAGACCATACAGCTGAGTTAAGCCGCACGGTTCAAAGCGGCTCGGCACCAGAATGACGTCGGCGCCGCCCATAATGCGATGGGAGAAGGCCTCATGGTAGCCAATCTGCACCCCCACTTTGCCCGGATGTTCGGCGGCGGCGGCGAGGAAACCTTCCTGCAGCACCGGATCGCCGGCGCCCAGCAGCGCCAGCTGGCCGCCCTGCTCAAGCAGACCCGGCAGCGCTTCGAGCACCAGATCCAGCCCTTTCTGGCTGGTCAGGCGGCTGACCACGGCAAACAGCGGCGCTTTGTCATCGACCTTCAGGCCCATCGCAATCTGCAGCTGACGCTTGTTCTCCGCCTTCTCCTCCAGCGTGTCGCGATCGTAGCGCATCGGCAGCAGCAGATCGTTTTGCGGACTCCAGATACCGTCGTCAACGCCGTTGAGGATCCCCGACAGCCGTCCTTCATGATGGCGCTGGCGCAGCAGCCCTTCCATGCCGTAGGCGTATTGCGGTTCGGTGATCTCGCGCGCGTAGGTCGGGCTTACCGCCGTAATATGGTCGGCGTAGTAAAGACCGGCCTTCAGAAACGAGATCTGACCGTTAAACTCGAGGCCATGCATGTTGTAAAACGACCACGGCAGCTCGATATCATTCATATGCCAGGAGTAAAACATCCCCTGGTAGGCCAGGTTGTGCACGGTAAAGACCGATTTAGCCGGGCGTCCGCGCGCCGCCAGGTAGGCCGGCGTCAGGCCGGCGTGCCAGTCATGGGCATGCACCACATCCGGGCGCCAGAACGGATCCAGTCCGCTAGCCATTTCGCTTCCCACCCAGCCCAGCAGCGCAAAGCGCAGGACGTTGTCGGTATAAGCGTGCTGGTTGGTATCGTGGTATGGGCTCCCCGGCCGGTCATAGAGATGCGGGGCATCTATCAGGTAGATCCCCACGCCGTTAAAGTGGCCGTACAGCAGCGTGATCCGCCCGGCGAAGGTATCGCGGCGGGTTACCACCTGGGCATCCACCACGCCGCGGCGGATATCGGGAAACGCCGGCAACAGCACGCGGGTGTCGATACCCTCCGCAATTTGCGCCGCCGGCAGTGCGCCGATGACGTCCGCCAGACCGCCCGTCTTTAACAGCGGGAACATCTCAGAACATACATGTAAGACCTGCATTAGCGCTCCTGTTTGTGCCCCAATTTCCGCAGCATGTCGCGGGTCACCAGCACGATACCTTCCTCTGAGCGATAGAAGCGGCGTGCATCCTCTTCCGCGTTCTCACCAATCACCATACCTTCCGGGATGACGCAGGCGCGGTCAATCACGCAGCGACGCAGGCGGCATGAGCGCCCCACCCAGACATCTGGCAACAAGACTGCCGAATCAATGTTACAGAATGAGTTCACCCGCACGCGCGGGAACAGCACCGACTGCACCACCACCGACCCGGAGATAATGCAGCCGCCGGAAACCAGCGAGTTCAGGGTCATGCCGTGGCTACCGGAGCGGTCCTGGACGAACTTCGCCGGCGGCAGCGATTCCATATGGGTGCGGATCGGCCAGTTCTGGTCGTACATATCCAGTTCCGGCGTGACTGACGCCAGATCGAGGTTGGCCTTCCAGTAGGCCTCCAGCGTTCCCACATCGCGCCAGTACGGCTCAGCGTTCGGGTCAGACTGCACGCAGGAGAGCGGGAAAGGATGTGCATAAGCCATGCCAGCTTCGGTGATCTTCGGAATGATATCTTTGCCGAAATCGTGGCTGGAGTTTTCGTTGCGATCGTCTTCTTCCAGCAGCTCATAAAGATAGGCGGCGTCAAAGATATAAATGCCCATACTGGCCAGTGATTTGGTCGGGTCGGTTGGCATCGCCGGGGGGTTAGCGGGTTTCTCGACGAACTCAATGATTTTTTCGTTTTCATCGACCGCCATGACGCCGAAGGCGGATGCCTCTTCAATGGGCACCGGCATGCAGGCCACGGTGCAACGCGCCCCTTTTTCGACATGGTCAATCAGCATGCGCGAGTAATCCTGCTTATAAATATGATCGCCCGCGAGGATCACCACGTACTCCGCTTTGTAGCGGCGGATGATGTCCAGGTTCTGCGTCACTGCGTCCGCCGTGCCGCGATACCAGTTTTCGCCGTGCACGCGCTGCTGGGCTGGCAGCAGATCGACAAACTCATTCATCTCTTCGCTGAAGAACGACCAGCCGCGCTGGATATACTGCACCAGCGTGTGCGACTGATACTGGGTGATGACGCCGATACGGCGGATCCCTGAGTTAATGCAGTTAGATAATGCGAAATCGATAATACGGAACTTGCCGCCGAAGTGAACGGCAGGTTTCGCACGCTTAATGGTGAGATCCTTGAGCCGGGTGCCACGCCCGCCCGCGAGGATCAACGCCACGGATTTGATGGGTAATTGACGCGCCAGCATCAGCGGATCGTTTTTTTCAAGCCTAACCATGATTAACTCCTTTTTACACCCCAGCTTTCCTTCTCATCCCGCCGCGCCGCCGCCACGAGTTCAACCGGAAGCTTCAGGGATTACGACCTTTGAAATACGCACACTCCGTGCGCGGGCCCATGCCAGACAGCCATGATGACCGGATTATCCTCTCCGGCGAAGGGAGGAACGGCGCGCCATTCCCCCTCAGGTAAAACCATATCGACCACCTCTGCGGTGGCGTTCAGCGTGAGCAGCCAGCGATCAGACAACTGGATCTGCATACACGCTGCGCCCTGCTGCCACTCCCCGGCAGTCAGCGGCTGGGCGTTGCGATTAAGCCAGCGGACATTGCCATCGCCCTCCTGCCACCAGCGGTTGCGGGTGAGCGCTGGAATGCGACGGCGCAGGTGGATCAGCGCCGCGGTAAACGCGGTTAATCCCGGGTTCGCCTGACGCCAGTCCAGCCAGGTCAACGCGTTATCCTGGCAGTAGGCATTATTGTTGCCGTGCTGGCTGTGGCCCTGCTCATCGCCCGCCAGCAGCATTGGCGTCCCCTGAGCCAGCAGCAGCGTCGTCAATAGCGCATGCACGCTGGCACGCCGCCGTTCAATCACCGCAAGATTGGCGTCTAATCCCTCTATACCATGATTGTTGCTGTAGTTATTGTTAGTCCCATCGCGATTCTCCTCCCCGTTTGCCTCATTGTGTTTCTGATTGAAACAGACGCAGTCGCGGAGCGTGAAGCCATCGTGGGCCGTCACCAGGTTCACCGTCGCCGATGGCCGTTTGCCATCGCGAGCAAAGAGATCGCTGGAGGCCGCGAAGCGTTGCGCAAAGTCACCGAGGGAGACGTTTTGCTGCAGCCAGAAACGACGGGAAATATCGCGAAAATGGTCATTCCATTCGGCGAACAGCGGTGGAAAATTAGCCACCTGATAGCCGCCCGGGCCGATATCCCAGGGTTCCGCAATCAGTTTCACCTGCGACAGCACGCTGTCGCGGCGGATAGCCTCGAACAGCGGCGCATCCTGGCGGAATTCCGGCGTCCGCCCCATCACTGAGGCGAGGTCGAAGCGAAAGCCGTCAACATGGCACTCATCCACCCAGAAGCGCAAACATTGGCGCGCCCATTCCACCACCCCGGGGTGGCTGAGATTGAGCGTATTACCGCAGCCGGTCCAGTTGTGATAATCGCCATCCTCCCTTACCCAATAATAGCTACGGTTGTCGATTCCGCGCAGGGAGACGGTGGGCCCTTCGAGATCAATTTCCGCGCTATGGTTGAGCACGATATCCAGAATCACCTCGATGCCGGCGGCATGAAGCGCCTTAACCGCATCACGAAACTCATCGAGGGCACGCGCGGGATCGCTGGCATAGCGCGGATCCAGCGCGAACCATGCCAGCGGGTTGTAGCCCCAGTAGTTGCTCAAGCCCATCCGCTGCAGTCGCGGCTCGCTGGCGAACTGCGCTACCGGCAACAGCTCGAGGGCGCTGATGCCCAGCGATTTGAAGTAAGCGATCATCACCGGGTGGCCCAGCGCCTTATAAGTTCCGCGAATGGCTTCCGGCAGCTGCGGGTGCAACAGGGTGAGCCCTTTCACGTGCGCTTCATAAATCACCGTTTCCCCCCACGGGGTACGCGGCGGCTTATCGCCCCGCCAGTCGTAATGCAGATCCACCACTTGCGATTTTGGCGCGATTGCGGCGCTGTCGCGATGATCCGGCTCCCACATTCCACCATGCAGGCGTTCGTCATCCGGCAGATCGCCCTCGACCCGATACGCGCAGGGATCGAGCAGCAGCTTCGCCGGGTTAAAGCGGTGCCCCTGCGCCGGGTCCCAGGGACCATGCACCCGATAGCCGTAGCGCAGGCCCGGCCCGGCAGCGTCCAGCCAGCCGTGCCAGATGTCGCCGCTGCGCGCCGGGAGATCGACGCGTTGCTCGTTGCCCTGCTCGTCGAATACGCACAGCTCCACCCGCTCCGCATGGGCGGAGAAGAGGGCGAAATTCACGCCCTTGCCGTCATAGCTGGCGCCCAACGGCGCAGGTTTGCCTGCCGCCAGTGAGGTCATTGCGCCTCCCGGACCAGCCAGATCGTCGCCAGCGGAGGCAGGGTCAACGATAGCGAGTGTTCGCGGCCATGGCTGGCGATCGCGTCGCTCTCCACCACACCGCCGTTACCCTGGTTGCTGCCGTGATAGTGCATGGAGTCGGTATTCAACGCCTCGCGCCAGCGTCCCGGCTGGTTAATGCCGAAGCGGTAGTCATGGCGAGGCACCGGCGTGAAGTTGCTGGCGACGATAATCTCATTCCCGGCCCGGTCGCGGCGCACAAAGACAAACACCGAACGCTCATGGTCGTCGACCACCAGCCATTCGAAACCGTAGGGGTCAAAATCCAGCTCGTGCAGCGCTTTATGGTGACGGTAGGTATGGTTCAGGTCACGCACCAGTCGCTGGACGCCATGGTGCCAGTTGTCGCCGCCCTCCAGCAGATGCCAGTCGAGGCTGCCGTCGTGGTTCCACTCGCGGCCTTGAGCGAACTCATTGCCCATAAACAGCAGTTTTTTACCCGGGAAGGCGAACAGCCAGCCGTAGTAGGCGCGCAGGTTGGCAAACTTCTGCCAGGCATCCCCCGGCATGCGGTCGAGAATCGATTTTTTGCCGTGCACCACTTCATCGTGGGAGAGCGGCAGCACAAAATTTTCGGTGTAGTTGTAGAGCATGCCGAAGGTCATTTTGTCATGATGGTAGCGGCGATGCACCGGATCGAGCTTCATGTAATCCAGGGTGTCGTGCATCCAGCCGAGGTTCCATTTGAACCAGAAACCGAGGCCGCCGCCGGCTGGCGGACGGGTCACCCCGGCAAAATCGGTGGACTCTTCCGCCATCGTCACCGCGCCCGGCGTCTGTTCGCCGAGGATGCGGTTGGTGCTGCGCAGAAACTCAATAGCTTCCAGATTTTCCCGGCCGCCGTATTCGTTGGGGATCCACTCACCTGCCTTGCGGCTGTAATCGCGATAGATCATTGAGGCCACCGCGTCGACCCGCAGGGCATCAATACCGAAGCGCTCGATCCAGTACAGCGCGTTACCGACGAGGAAGTTGCTGACTTCGCGGCGACCATAGTTGTAGATCAGGGTATTCCAGTCCTGGTGATACCCCTCGCGTGGATCGCTGTGCTCATACAGCGAAGTACCGTCAAACGAGGCAAGGGCAAAATCATCCGCCGGGAAGTGGCCGGGCACCCAGTCAAGAATGACGTTCAGCCCGGCGGCGTGCGCGGCGTTGATAAAGTAACGGAAATCGTCGCGGGTGCCGAAACGGCGGGTCGGCGCATAGAGCCCGGTGGGTTGATAGCCCCAGCTGCCGTCGAACGGGTGCTCGTTAACCGGCAATAGTTCGAGATGGGTGAAGCCCATCCATTTCGCGTAGGGCACCAGCTGGTCGGCCAGCTCGCGGTAGCTCAGCCAGAAATTATTATCGGTATGACGGCGCCAGGAGCCGAGATGCACTTCATAGATAGAGATCGGGGCATCAAACTGGTTCGCCGCTTTGCGGTCCGCCGGCTGTTCCACTTTGGGCGGCAGGTCGCAGATAAGCGAGGCGCTTTCCGGACGCATTTGCGACTCAAAGGCGTAAGGGTCGGCTTTGACCCGCAGATGGCCGTGGGCGTCAATCAGTTCGAATTTATACAGCTGGCCATTATGCGCGCCGGGAACGAACAGCTCCCAGATCCCGGACTCTTTGCGGAATCGCATCGGGTGGCGTCTGCCATCCCAGTAGTTAAACTGCCCCACCACCGACACGCGGCGGGCATTCGGCGCCCACACCGAGAAACGGGTACCGGTGACGCCGTCCATGGTAGCAGCGTGCGCGCCCAGCGTTTCGTAAGGGCGCAGGTGGGTCCCTTCGGACAGCAGCCAGACATCAAGATCCTGCAACAGCGGACCAAAGCGATAAGGGTCATCAATCAGATTCTGCTGCCCGTGCCAGGTGACGGCCAGCTGATAGCGAAAGGCGTTTTTGCGACGTGGCAGGACGCCGCTGAAGAAACCACGCGAGTCGAGGCATTCGAGCTTGCCGACTTTGCGTCCGGTTTTCGGTTCAATAACCCACACGTCGGTGGCATCGGGTAATAATGCGCGCAC
>NZ_JBMKHN010000036.1:0-9394 GCF_049238425.1 Enterobacter cloacae complex sp. IR5401
AACAGTAAGCGTCGGCATGGTTCTAGCGAACAGATGTCACCGACAGAATATGAAAACCAGTATTATCAACGGCTCGGAAGTGTCTAGATTATCCGTGGCGATTCACTAGGGTTACCTAATTCACCTATGTCTACTTCTGGCACAATGCAGAAATGAGATAGATTTACTTTATCCGCTTCTCGCTCAAAGCTGTCCGTAATCCCCTGCCTGCTTAAAAAAACCGGATTAACGTGTGATGTTTTTACGTTTTCCAGGCAGCCTTCATCGGTAAGTACCTGTCTTACAGACTTCAATGCACTTAGTTAAGAAACATCCTAATCGTCCTTTCGCCGATCGCGAGATCTGTTATGGCAGCTAAACTCGATTGATACCCCAATCCGCCGGGCAGCATTTCCTTTCCGCACGCAAGAAGGAGAAGATCATGAAAGCAGTAATTTACAACGGTCCTTATGATGTAAAAGTAAAAGACGTACCGGATGCGAAAATTGTCCGCCCCACGGATGTACTCGTCCGCATCACCACCACCAACATTTGTGGGTCGGACTTGCACATGTATGAGGGCCGGACCAGCTTTGAACAGGGACGGATTCTGGGTCACGAAAACCTGGGTGAAGTGGTCGAAATTGGCTCAGGCGTTGAACGTATTAAGGTGGGCGACTATGTTTGTCTGCCGTTTAACGTGGGATGTGGTTTTTGCGAAAACTGTGAAAAAGGTCTGACCGGCTTTTGTCTCACTACCAATCCGGGTTCGGCAGGCGCAGCTTATGGTTTTGCTGAAATGGGTCCCTGGGAGGGGGGGCAGGCGGAACTGCTTCGGGTGCCATTTGCCGACTTTAACTGCCTTGTTCTTCCCCCTGATGCGGCAGAAAAAGAAGATGATTATGTGATGCTCTCTGACATTTTTCCTACCGGCTGGCATGCAACAGAACTTGCCGGATTGAAGCCTGGTGAAAGCGTGGCCATTTATGGCGCGGGGCCGGTCGGTTTGATGGCAGCTCATTCGGCGATCATTAAAGGTGCTTCACAGGTGTTTGTGGTTGATACGCACACAGACCGGTTGGCTCTGGCTGAAAAAATGGGGGCGACGGGCATCAATGCTACTGGCGATGAAGCTGTACAAAAAATTCTCGACCTGACGGATGGACGCGGTACGGATTGTGGCTGCGAATGTGTTGGCTATCAGTGCTGTAACAAACATGGCCATGAAGATAACTCTGTCACCATGAACAGTCTTGTTGCGTCGACGAAAGCAACCGGGGGAATTGGTGTGGTTGGCGTCTTTATTCCTCAGGATCCGGGGGCTGAATCGGAGCTTGCCAGAGAGGGTAAGATGCCATTTGATTTTGGGAGTTTCTGGTTTAAAGGACAGGCAATCCGTACCGGCCAGGCGAACGTTAAGGCCTATAACCGTCAGCTGTCTCGCCTCATCCATCACGATAAAGCCAGTCCGGGCAAAATAATTTCTCATCGTCTTTCGCTTGAAGAGGCTCCTGCCGGATATAAGCACTTCGATGAGCGGGATGAAGGATGGACGAAGGTTATCCTTAAGCCTTAAATAGAGTTATCCGGTATGAGAAAGCAAAAACCGGGAAAGAATGTATGACTTTTGACAGGGTGCAATAAAATATCCTGTCAGGGCGTTATTATTCATACTTTCAGCTGCCAGGTGATGCTGCCAACTTACTGATTTAGTGTATGATGGTGTTTTTGAGGTGCTCCAGTGGCTTCTGTTTCTATCAGCTGTCCCTCCTGTTCAGCTACTGACGGGGTGGTGCGTAACGGCAAAAGCACCGCCGGACATCAGCGCTATCTCTGCTCTCACTGCCGTAAAACATGGCAACTGCAGTTCACTTACACCGCTTCTCAACCCGGTACGCACCAGAAAATCATTGATATGGCCATGAATGGCGTTGGATGCCGGGCAACCGCCCGCATTATGGGCGTTGGCCTCAACACGATTTTACGTCACTTAAAAAACTCAGGCCGCAGTCGGTAACCTCGCGCATACAGCCGGGCAGTGACGTCATCGTCTGCGCGGAAATGGACGAACAGTGGGGATACGTCGGGGCTAAATCGCGCCAGCGCTGGCTGTTTTACGCGTATGACAGGCTCCGGAAGACGGTTTGCGCACGTATTCGGTGAACGCACTATGGCGACGCTGGGGCGTCTTATGAGCCTGCTGTCACCCTTTGACGTGGTGATATGGATGACGGATGGCTGGCCGCTGTATGAATCCCGCCTGAAGGGAAAGCTGCACGTAATCAGCAAGCGATATACGCAGCGAATTGAGCGGCATAACCTGAATCTGAGGCAGCACCTGGCACGGCTGGGACGGAAGTCGCTGTCGCTCACAAAATCGGTGGAGCTGCATGACAAAGTCATCGGGCATTATCTGAACATAAAACACTATCAATAAGTTGGAGTCATTACCCTTTTTTCAACTTCTGATGGATGCGAGTGATTGAACTCATACATTAATGTTTTCCCACGAAGTCTTTTTTCAGGTAAGCCTTCGCACATATCGGTAAATAGCTTGCCTGCTTTTATTTTTTCTGTCATCGACATGTTCATTTTTAACATTCCGTCCTGATAAGTTGGTCGGATAAGGCGCTCGCGCCGTATCCGACATTAATTTCTTAAGCGACTTCATTCACCTGGCGACGCAGCAGAGAAAGTGGGCCGGGGCCGCTAAGCGTGAACACGGAAATTAAGGTGAAGCCCAGCGCCACCAGACCCAGCACCAGGTAAGCGCCCTGGAAACCGATGCTTTCATACATATTGCCCGCCAGAATAGACATAAAAATCATCGCCAGTTGCTTAAAGAAGCAGAAACAGACCAGATAAATCGTCGCTGAAAAACGCACTTCAAACTGGCTGGTAATATATTTAAAGCAGCCCACCAGCAGGAACGGTACTTCAAACATATGCAGCGTTTTCAGAATAACCACTTCCAGTGCTGAGGTAGCGAACGATGAGCCAATAATACGTACTGACATAATAGTGCCAGCCAGCAGCAGGGCGTTTTTCCCACCGATGCGATTAATGATCAGTGGCGCAAAAAACATAATCGAGGCGTTAAGTAATTCGCCCATTGTCGTTACGTAGCCAAATACCCGCGTACCCTGTTCACCGGTAGCAAAGAACGAAGTAAAGAAATTAGCAAACTGTTGGTCAAAAACATCGTAGGTGCAGGAAACGCCAATAACATACAGTGACAAAAACCACAGTTTTGGCTGTCTGAACAGTTCCAGCGCCAGCTTAAGGCTAAATGCCGAATGGTTGGCACCTACCGCATTGGCAACCGTGGCAGAAGAGGGCGCATCCGTTTTGGCGAAAAAGAGTAAAACGGCGAGGATGAATGCACAGCCAGAACCCAGCCAGAAAACAAACTGATTATTGATGGTGAACATGATGCCGACAATCGAGGCACACAGCGCCCAGCCAACACAGCCAAACATCCGCGCGCGACCATATTCGAAATTACTGCGACGGCTGACTTTCTCGATAAATGCCTCTACTGCTGGCGCACCGGCGTTAAAACAAAAGCCTAGATAAATACCACCAACAATCGATCCTACTAAAATGTTGTATTGTAACAGTGGCCCGAAGATAAAAATAAAGAACGGCGCAAACATCACTAACATGCCGGTAATAATCCACAGCAGGTATTTGCGCAGCCCGAGTTTGTCAGAAAGCAGACCAAACAGCGGTTGGAATAATAGCGAGAACAGAGAAATAGCGGCAAAAATAATACCCGTATCACTTTTGCTGATATGGTTGATGTCATGTAGCCAAATCGGGAAAAACGGGAAGTAGGCTCCCATGATAAAAAAGTAAAAGAAAAAGAATAAACCGAACATCCAAAAGTTTGTGTTTTTTAAATAGTACATAATGGATTTCCTTACGCGAAATACGGGCAGACATGGCCTGCCCGGTTATTATTATTTTTGACACCAGAGCAACTGGTAATGGTAGCTACCGGCGCTAAGGTGGAATTCCGCCGACACTGACGGGCTCCAGGAGTCGTCGCCACCAATCCCCATATGGAAACCGTCGATATTCAGCCATGTGCCTTCTTCCGCGTGCAGCAGATGGCGATGGCTGGTTTCCATCAGTTGCTGTTGACTGTAGCGGCTGATGTTGAACTGGAAGTCGCCGCGCCACTGGTGTGGGCCATAATTCAATTCGCGCGTCCCGCAGCGCAGACCGTTTTCGCTCGGGAAGACGTACGGGGTATACATGTCTGACAATGGCAGATCCCAGCGGTCAAAACAGGCCGCAGTAAGGCGGTCGGGATAGTTTTCTTGCGGCCCTAATCCGAGCCAGTTTACCCGCTCTGCTACCTGCGCCAGCTGGCAGGTCAGGCCAATCCGCGCCGGATGTGGCGTATTGCTCGCCACTTCAACATCAACGGTAATCGCCATTTGACCACTTCCATCAATCCGGTAGGTTTTCCGGCTGATAAATAAGGTTTTCCCCTGATGCTGCCACGCGTGGACCGTGGTAATCAGCACCGCGTCGGCAAGCGTATCTGCCGTGCACTGCAACAACGCTGCTTCGGCCTGGTAATGGCCCGCCGCCTTCCAGCGTTCGACCCAGGCGTTAGGGTCAATGCGGGTCGCTTCACTTACGCCAATGTCGTTATCCAGCGGTGCGCGGGTGAACTGATCGCGCAGCGGCGTCAGCAGTTGTTTTTTATCGCCAATCCACATCTGTGAAAGAAAGCCTGACTGGCGGTTAAATTGCCAACGCTTATTATCCAGCTCGATGCAAAAATCCGTTTCGCTGGTGGTCAGTTGCGGGATGGCGTGGGGCGCGGAGGGGAGTGTCACGCTGAGGTTTTCCGCCAGACGCCACTGCTGCCAGGCGCTGATGTGTCCGGCTGCTGACCATGTGGTCGCGTTCGGTTGCACTACGTGAACCGTTAGCCAGAGTTGTCCGGCGCTCTCCGGCTGCGGTAGTTCAGGCAGTTCAATCAACTGTTTACCTTGTGGAGCGACATCCAGAGGCACTTCACCGCTTGCCAGCGGCTTGCCATCCAGCGCCACCATCCAGTGCAGGAGCTCGTTATCGCTATGACGGAACAGGTATTCGCTGGTCACTTCGATGGTTCGCCCGGATAAACTGAACTGGAAAAACTGCTGCTGGTGTTTTGCTTCCGTCAGCGCCGGATGCGGCGTGCGGTCTGCAAAGACCAGACCGTTCATGCAGAACTGGCGATCATTCGGCGTATCGCCAAAATCACCGCCGTAAGCCGACCACGGATTGCCATTTTCATCATATTTAATCAGCGACTGATCCACCCAGTCCCAGACGAAGCCGCCCTGTAAACGGGGGTACTGACGAAACGCCTGCCAGTATTTAGCGAAGCCGCCAAGACTGTTACCCATCGCGTGGGCGTATTCGCAAAGGATCAGCGGGCGCGTCTCTCCAGGCAACGAAAGCCATTTTTTGATGGACCATTTCGGCACAGCCGGGAAGGGCTGGTCTTCATCCACGCGCGCGTACATCGGGCAAATAATATCGGTTGCGAAGGTGTCGGCTCCGCCGCCTTCATACTGTACCGGGCGGGAAGGATCGACAGATTTGATCCAGCGATAGAGTGCGTCGTGATTAGCGCCGTGGCCTGATTCATTCCCCAGCGACCAGATGATCACACTCGGGTGATTACGATCGCGCTGCACCATTCGCGTTACGCGTTCGCTCATCGCGGGTAGCCAGCGCGGATCATCGGTCAGACGATTCATTGGCACCATGCCGTGGGTTTCAATGTTGGCTTCATCCACCACATACAGGCCGTAGTGGTCGCACAGCGTGTACCACAGCGGATGGTTCGGATAATGCGAACAGCGCACGGCGTTAAAGTTGTTCTGCTTCATCAGCAGGATATCCTGCACCATCGTCTGCTCATCCATGACCTGACCATGCAGAGGATGATGCTCGTGACGGTTAACGCCGCGAATCAGCAACGGCTTGCCGTTCAGCAGCAGCAGACCATTTTCAATCCGCACCTCGCGGAAACCGACATCGCAGGCTTCTGCTTCAATCAGCGTGCCGTCGGCGGTGTGCAGTTCAACCACCGCACGATAGAGATTCGGGATTTCGGCGCTCCACAGTTTCGGGTTTTCGACGTTCAGACGTAGGGTGACGTGATCGGCATAACCACCACGCTCATCGATAATTTCACCGCCGAAAGGCGCGGTGCCGCTGGCGACCTGCGTTTCACCCTGCCACAAAGAAACCGTCACCCGCAGCTCATCGCGCAGCTCGCCGTACATCTGAACGTCTGCCTCCAGTACAGCGCGGCTGAAATCATCATTAAAGTGAGTGGCTACATGGAAATCGCTGATTTGCGTGCTCGGTTTATGCAGCAACGAGACGTCACGGAAAATGCCGCTCATCCGCCACATATCCTGATCTTCCAGATAACTGCCGTCACTCCAGCGCAGCACCATCACCGCGAGGCGGTTTTCTCCGGCGTGTAAAAATGCGCTCAGGTCAAATTCAGACGGCAAACGACTGTCCTGTCCGTAACCGACCCAGCGCCCGTTGCACCACAAATGAAACGCCGAGTTAACACCATCAAAAATAATTCGCGTCTGGCCTTCCTGTAGCCAGCTTTCATCAACATTAAATGTGAGCGAGTAACAACCCGTCGGATTCTCCGTGGGAACATACGGCGGATTGACCGCAATGGGATAGGTCACGTTGGTGTAGATAGGCGCATCGTAACCGTGCATCTGCCAGTTTGAGGGGACGATGACAGTATCGGCGTCAGGAAGATCGCGCTCCAGCCAGCTTTCTGGTACCGCTTCTGGTGCCGGAAACCAGGCAAAGCGCCATTCACCATTCAGGCTGCGCGACTCTTGGGAAGGGCGATCGGTGCGAGCCTCTTCGCTATTACGCCAGCTGGCGAAAGGGGGATGTGCCGCAAGGCGATTAAGTTGGGTAACGCCAGGGTTTTCCCAGTCACGACGTTGTAATACGACGGCCAGTGAATCCGTAATCATTGTCATAGTTGTATCCTGCGTGAATTGTTATCCGCTCACATTTTCGCATAACATACGAGCCGGACACATAGAGTGTAAAGCCTGGGGTGCCTAATGAGTGAGCTGACTCACATTAATTGCGTTGCGCTCACTGCCCGCTTTCAAGTCGGGAAACTTGTCGTGCCAGCTGCATTAAGGAATCTGCCAACGTGCGGGGAGAGGTGGTTTGCGTATTGGGCGCCAGGGTGGTTTTTCTTTTCACCAGTGAGACGGGCAACAGCTGATTGCTCTTCACCGCCTGGCCCTGAGAGAGTTTCAGCAAGCGGTCCACGCTGGTTTGCCCCAGCAGGCGAAAATCCTGTTTGATGGTGGTTAACGGCGGGATATAACACGAGCTGTCTTCGGTATCGTCGTATCCCACTACCGAGATATCCGCACCAACGCGCAACCCGGACTCGGTAATGGCGCGCATTGCGCCCAGCGCCATCTGATCGTTGGCAACCAGCATCGCAGTGGGAACGATGCCCTCATTTAGCATTTGCATGGTTTGTTGAAAACCGGACATGGCACTCCAGTCGCCTTCCCGTTCCGCTATCGGATGAATTTGATTGCGAGTGAGATATTTATGCCAGCCCGCCAGACGCAGACGCGCCGAGACAGAACTTAATGGGCCCGCTAACAGCGCGATTTGCTGGTGACCCAATGCGACCAGATGCTCCACGCCCAGTCGCGTACCGTCTTCATGGGAGAAAATAATACTGTTGATGGGAGTCTGGTCAGAGACATCAAGAAATAACGCCGGAACATTAGCGCAGGCAGCTTCCACAGCAATGGCATCCTGGTCATCCAGCGGATAGTTAATGATCAGCCCACTGACGCGTTGCGCGAGAAGATTGTGCACCGCCGCTTTACAGGCTTCGACGCCGCTTCGTTCTACCATCGACACCACCACGCTGGCACCCAGTTGATCGGCGCGAGATTTAATCGCCGCGACAATTTGCGACGGCGCGTGCAGGGCCAGACTGGAGGTAGCAACGCCAATCAGCAACGACTGTTTCCCCGCCAGTTGTTGTGCCACGCGGTTGGGAATGTAGTTCAGCTGCGCCATCGCCGCTTCCACCTTTTCCCGCGTTTTCGCAGAGACGTGGCTGGCCTGGTTCACCACGCGGGAAACGGTCTGATAAGAGACACCGGCATACTCTGCGACATCGTATAGCGTTACTGGTTTCACATTTACCACCCTGAATTGACTCTCTTCGGGTGCTATCATGCCATACCACGAAATGTTTTGCGCCATTCGGAGGGGGCACGCCGAAGTGAGATTCAAAATGCCGACGTCAGTTCACAGGTGGGTAATGATACCAACGTGTTGATTTCGTATTTTCACTGACACCAGGATCATCCTGATGTTACAAGGATTGAATGACTACAGATTAAAATAGTCATCAACAGGTTGACAGCATTACCGTTTTTTTCGTCTCATTTTTATCGTATTCGGGTGTCTGTCTGTACCATGCAGACGCTCGCTTTTTGTAATGCCAGCTAAAGAAACAGGCTTAACGTAGGATATTTAATGAGATGGTCACTCCCTCCTTCCCGGTACTATGCTGAGGACAGGCTTTCATTCGGAGAACTATCATGGAAAACATTGCGCTCATTGGTATCGATCTGGGTAAAAACTCTTTCCATATTCATTGCCAGGATCGTCGCGGGAAGGCTGTTTACCGTAAAAAATTTACCCGGCCAAAGTTGATCGAATTTTTGGCGACATGCCCCGCTACAACCATCGCAATGGAAGCCTGTGGCGGTTCTCACTTTATGGCACGCAAGTTGGAAGAGTTGGGGCATTCCCCAAAGCTGATATCACCACAATTTGTCCGCCCGTTCGTTAAAAGCAATAAAAACGACTTTGTCGACGCCGAAGCTATTTGTGAAGCTGCATCGCGTCCGTCTATGCGTTTTGTGCAGCCCAGAACGGAATCTCAGCAGGCAATGCGGGCTCTGCATCGTGTCCGTGAATCCCTGGTTCAGGATAAGGTAAAAACAACCAATCAAATGCATGCTTTTCTGCTGGAATTTGGCATTAGCGTTCCCCGAGGAGCTGCCGTTATTAGCCGACTGAGTACCATTCTTGAGGATAATAGTTTGCCTCTTTACCTCAGCCAGTTATTGCTGAAATTACAACAGCATTATCACTATCTTGTTGAGCAGATTAAAGATTTGGAATCCCAGTTGAAACGAAAGTTGGACGAAGATGAGGTTGGACAGCGCTTGCTGAGCATTCCCTGCGTCGGAACACGGCTTTGTTGAATAAATCGAACTTTTGCTGAGTTGAAGGATCAGATCACGCATCTTCCCGACAACGCAGACCGTTCCGTGGCAAAGCAAAAGTTCAAAATCACCAA
>NZ_JBMKHN010000037.1:0-3964 GCF_049238425.1 Enterobacter cloacae complex sp. IR5401
TGGTGATTTTGAACTTTTGCTTTGCCACGGAACGGTCTGCGTTGTCGGGAAGATGCGTGATCTGATCCTTCAACTCAGCAAAAGTTCGATTTATTCAACAAAGCCGGCGAGAAGTTGAAGGAGAAGACCATGATGGAGATCCCCAGCCACACCGTGACCAGAATGCCGTCATGACCGGTGAAGGCGATATCGCTCAGGTTAACCTGGTCGATCACCGCCGAGTTCCAGTACGGGATCAGCGAGAGAGAAATCAACACCAGGCTGGCGATGAACGGGAACACAAGGTAGCTCATCACTTTCACCATCAGGTCTTTACCGAACCAGATAACAAAGGCCATCAGCAGCAGCAGGAACAGCGCCACCACGCCGCGGTTCAGGGCAGGCATCTGGAGCTGATTTTCCCAGAAGGTCATAAAGGTGTTGGTAATGGTGACGCCGTAAATCCACAGCAGCGGGCAAATGGCAAAGAAGTAGAGGAAGGTGATCACCACCCCGCCGGTCTTACCAAAATGCTCCTCCACCGTTTCGGTGATGTTGCCGGAGACGTTACTGCCGGACAAACACAGACGCGCCAGCGCGCGGTGGCAGTAAAAGGCAATCGGGAACGCGAGTACCAGCATCAGCAGGATGGGGATCAAGCCGCCAAAGCCTGCACGGATAGGGAAGAACAGCACGCCTGCGCCAATGGCGGTACCAAACAGGCCGAGCGTCCAGGTGGTATCAGATTTACGCCAGGAGGACGTTTTTGTCTGGCCAACGATAATGCTTTCTGTGTTGCTCATAAGTCATCCTTTATGCGTCAACGAAGCCGGTAATTTGGGAAACACGGGAGAGATCAATATTGCCGCCGGAAATAATGCAGACGGTTTTACGGCCCTGGATATAGTGGTCCAGCTTGCCGCTTAATAACGCCGCGCACGCCAGTGCGCCAGCACCTTCCGTGACCACTTTATTTCGCTGAATAAGCGCGATCATGCTGTTGCGAATCTCGTCTTCGCTGACCAGCACAATGTCATCGACTAATTCACGAACAATTTCGAAGGTTAAATTACCCGGGCGAGACACATCGCAACCGTCTGCTAATGTGCCGGTAATGCGGTGGTTCGTTATTTCACCGGCCTGATACGATGCCGCCATTCCGTGCACGTTTTCAGACTGCACGCCGATAATATTGATAGTTGGGTTGATGGATTTAATTGCTGTCGCAATACCGGCAATTAAACCGCCGCCGCCGATGGGGACAATCACGTTATCCACGTCATATAAATCTTCGAGGATCTCCAGGCCGATGGTGCCCTGACCGGCGATCACTTTCGGATCGTCGTAAGGCGGGATAAAAATGCGCCCTTCCATCTCGACGATTTCGCTCACTTTGGCGATGGTGTCGTTAAAGTTCTCGCCGTGTAGCACCACTTCGGCAGAGTAGTCGCGCGTGGCGGCAACCTTGGATTTCGGCGCGCCCATCGGCATCACTACTTTGCCGTCGATGCCGAGCATGGCGCAAGAGAGAGAGACCCCCTGCGCGTGGTTCCCTGCGGAACAGGCCACCACGCCCTTGCGTTTTTCCGCATCGGTCAGCGAGCTTAATTTATTAAACGCCCCACGTATTTTAAACGAACCGGTACGCTGCATATTTTCAAATTTCAGGAATATCTCACCCTTACACCGTTCGCTCAGATAATTTGAGCGCGGCATACCGGTTTTATAGATCTTTCCCGCCAGTCTTTTTCTGGCGTCCTGAATATCTTCAATGGTCACCGGGAGATCGTAAGTAATGTGCATAATATCCTCGTTATAATAATTCATTGTTTTCAGGCAAAGTCAGGGTAACAGAGCGTTAAAAAGCGTCGCTCCGGGTGTTTTAAATCATCATTATTTCTATCGTCGTTTTTCGGTATTCATCGACGAATATTGTTTTGCCAGTTCAACTAATACTGACGCCGATTTTTTAATACTGTAATTTTTTGACCACACGGCGGCATAACGCGCCACGGGTAATTCATCTTCCACCGGCAGGACAATGAACTGGTCCGAGCCGAATGGCGCAATCATGTCACGGGGGATCACCGTCAGGTAATCGGCATTGAGGACAAGGTTATAGATGGTGACGACGGAATCGGTCTGGACGATGTTTTCAATGCTGATGTGGTTGTCTTGCAGGGTGGTCAGGAGTTCGTTGTAGTAGCCCATATCGGTTTGCGGCATCACCCACTGCTCGTGCGTGAGCGATGCCAGTCTGGTCGGGCCGGTGCACGTTCGTGATTTACTCGCCACCAGCACAAACTCGGATTCAAACAGTGGCTCAACGTGAAGATCCTGAAGCTGCATCCCGTCGCTCAGCGTACCGATGGCGAAATCCAGCCGGCCATCGCGAATGGCGGGCAGGAATGAAGAGAGCTGCGCTTCATACATTGAGACGCGTGCCTTCGGGAACACTTCCTTGAATTTTTTGATCATCCCGGACAGGAAGGTGAAGCCAATCAGCGACGGATAGCCGAAGGAGACGTCCATGACGGTACTGAAACTGAGGCTGTTGATCTCGCTTACCATGTTTTTCATTTCGCGGGTGATCGACTCAGCGTAGGACAGCAGCACCTGACCGGCAGCAGTGAGTTTTACGCCGGTGTTCTTACGCACCATCACTTCCACCCCAAAGTAGGATTCGATGTCGCTGATGATTTTGCTGACGGCAGGTTGCGTCAGCCCCAGTTGTCTTGCAGCAGAACCTATGGAGCCACTTTTGATGACTTCCTGAAATACCACGAGGTGCTGAGTTTTCGGTAGAATAATAGTATTCATAATATTCTGCGCTTATTTCCCTATGACGCAGCGGATTCTACCCAATATTGTTTCAGGGGGTATGTGCTGTTACTCACAATTTGCCAGGACGCTCTGTTTCCAGTCGCACCAGAAAACTATTTATATCTTTAAAAATCAAATGTTTATCACAATAAAAATACGCATTTACGCTGACATCGATCAATAAAAAACGCGGTAATAAATTTATTTTATGGCAATAACCAGCGTGAATTTTTTTGCCTTAAAAATATTAATAAAGGCTATCTTTCAGGCAATTAAAGGTTAATAAAACACCATTATTCCTTTAAAACATTTTTGTGGTTTATCAACTTTATCAGGAGTATTTATTCACTTTCCGATCAAAGAGTGGGATATATCACACATTCACCAGAAGAATGTTTTTAGATTCAATATTAAATTATCAAATGAATAACATTCGGCATCACTGACTAAACATTTACAACATCTGCTCAACACTAAATTTTTCTAATTTTATAGCGTTAAATTTTGTGATTACGATCATGCGCAGCAGATGAGAGGAACACGCAGCCGAACAAATAGTGAAACGTGCTTAGCGTCGCAAAATTGAGAATTGATGTCGTTTGGCGCTTCGCTTACCCGGCCTGCAACCTTCAGAAAGCAAAAACCCCGCCGAAGCGGGGTTTGGTAAGAAGTTGAAGCTGACCGATAAGTCAGCTTTGTATCCCATGCAATCAAGCACCAGAAGCGGTGGAATGCGGGTTGTAGCCCACAATGTATCCCATTCTGTATCCCATTTGAAGTGTACGATACGCCGATCTGCTTGCAAGGGATTAAATGCCAAGAGCTGGGGATGCATCCATCCTGGGGTGTTCATATGCATTTAGCTCCGTGATAGTCACACCTGCACTTATTCACTTAATTAATCAAGGAAAGTTTGCTGGCTCCCCTTGCGTTTCTGTGGAAAAATTGAGCTTCGAACTTTCAGACAACAGAGGGATGCTTATGTCGGTTTTTCAGGACTGGCTGCTCAGGATAGCTGGTGACAATTACTTTCTCTATATCAAACGATTGTCTGCCTGAAGTGGTTTACTGAATTTGGCCACCTGAACAGAGGTGATATGCTCACCTCAGAACAACACAGGTGTCATAATGAAAAAAAGAAATTTCAGCGCAGAGTTTAAAC
>NZ_JBMKHN010000038.1:0-3512 GCF_049238425.1 Enterobacter cloacae complex sp. IR5401
ATTGTTTTGCTGTGGCTTCGCTAAGACCTTTGTGTTCAGCCCTTTACAGGGCTTCACCCAAAGGTCTCCCCTAGTAAAAATTTTCTGGATCTACCCTAAAAATCAGGTAATTAGAAAATTTTCACTAAGGGCGATTTGTGTGATTGCAAAGTTTTGGACTTCACCACAAAGTTCTAGACTATTGAGCTTAACAACCGTTTCCAGTCGTTGGCACCCTCTTACACCCTCTAGATACAGTTCATAGCCTTTTACTTGCGACAGCTAACCCCATTTTAAACAACCATTTGGCTGTTATGGCTGGGCTTTCTCATAGCCTACCAATCAATCACTGTTCACCAAAAAAACCTTAGAACTCGCCTCCCAGGTCGGCAATTCGTAAGCACCCTTCTATTGCCAACAACCAACCGAAACCGGACCCTCTTGATTCCACAGTTTCAGGCACGACACAATATGCGCATTTGGTTGCTTAAGGATTTGAAAAACTAGGGATTTTTGAAGAGACTTGTAACAAGAGAGGTTTGACAATTGCGATTTTATAAGTTAGATTTTCACTTACATATCGTAATCCAGTGCCTGATATCACTTGATTACAAGACTTTCAGAAGTCCCCACTTCTTTAAGTCCCTCAAAACCAGCTTAGGCTGGTTTTGTTGTATCTGGACTCAGTTATAATCTATCTTTCTGTTATGTCAACACTTCTTCAAAAAATTTGATTGCTCAAAAATCAAAATTCTCACTCAATGAGACTCGTTGTGTCATTTTTAACAGCAAAAATGACACTTCAAATGCCAATAACTGACAGTTAATTGATCAAAAAACCACCAACGAAAAGTTACCGGGGTCCCGTTCCGGGCACTACTCGCGCGCGTGCCGCCTGCTAACACATATATTGATTAGTTAATTACACCGACCACACAACGAACCACACCGATCTGTGGTTCTGCTAATACACATATGCAACCAGCCGGCACAGATCTCTGCTGGCAAGACGCGCGCGCGAGGCTAACACACATATGAGGGATCAGCATTGCTGACCCCTGGTAACTCTCTAAAATCGTTTTAAGGCTCGTTTACGAGTAGGAGTAGGGTTTACCCCTCCTGGGTTGGTTTTCTTCTCAAATCGCTTTGTATTGCTTTTAATCGCGTTTGAGTGCTCAACACCTGCGATTTTTGGACCACCTTTGCCAGATCTTGCATAGCCGTAATTTTCCAGAGATCTAGTTACTCTGTGACCCAAAAATGCAGCTATTGTTTCTTCTGTAAAACCCTCTTTTTTTAATTCGCTCGCTGCTCTGTGTCTTAATGTATAAAGTGAAAAACCTTTATGGTTGATATACAAATATTGTCTCAATGAATCATACTCTTGCTTTGAGCATTTATATTCTAATTTATTATTTTGCTTTATTTTGGACATAATCAATTTGAACTGCTCATTTTCAGCAAATTCATTTATATTGAATTTCAATATTCTTTTTTCCTGCCCTCGATCTTCGCCCACTTTCGCCCCGCTAATACATATATTTAATAGTGGTGGGCTTAGTTCCAGCCCAATTCCTTTTTGGATCTCAGCCGGACGGCAACCGGTCAAACTTGAAATTGCTAAAATCATTGAATACTTATCAAAAAGCTCTGGCTTTTGCTTCAAATCTTCAAAAATTGCTTTGATACTTGAAACACTATTCATAGTCTTTTTTTTGCTTTTAGATTCTATTTTTCTGTAAGAAATATCATTCCAAGTTACGCGATTTTCGCTCAAAAAATCTCGCTCAAAAAAGAAAAACAACTTATATGCTTCAATGGTTTTTTCTTTCATTAAATCAAAATTCTTTTGTTTTCTTGCTCGATCTGCTTCGTTTCTTAGCTCTTGTATTTTTTCAGCTATACAAAATCTAAAAGCAGTTCTTGTTTTATCAAAACTGTTTCTTGTGTTGCATTCTAACAAGTGTTGAATAATATCTTCTGCATTCACAGACAATTTATAATTAAACAATTTTCTATATTGTTCTGCTGTTTCTTTTTTTACTTTTAAATTAATTTCTTTCAATCTATCTTGCATCTCAATATTTAAAATTGAGCCCACTTGCATATTTTTTTCTTCTGCTATCTTAATGCAATCTTCAAATCTTTTTTTAATTTCTCTGCTGTCTTTAACAGTCATTTTCTTTATTTTAAATTCCATAGTCACCTCATTTTTTTTTATAGTTTTTTTTGTTTTAATTTTACTCCGCAGGTTTGCCTTTTTTCTTCATTCCAAATTAAAAATTTTCAAATTTCGCTTCGCTCAAAATGAAATATTTTTAAAATGTCATTACGAAAAAAAGCAAAGGGGTTTTGTGCTCTTCGCACACTTTTCCTTTCAAAATTTCGCTGACGCTCATTTTTCAAGTAAAAGACAACCCCCCATTATTGTTATAACAAAAATAACAATAATGGCAAGTCAAAAGAAAAAATAGATCGCAGATTTTACTAGATTTTTCATCAACTTACACACAGATCAATCGCTCAAAAAACAAAATTAAAATTTTATTTTTTTCACGATTCGCCGCAAAAAAATTATAGTCTTCTTTTTTTACTTGGCTGTATTTTTTGTTCTTCTTCAACTTGTTCAATCATTATTTTAGATATTTCTTTTTCTTCTTTTTTTATTCTTTCTTCTTCAAATAAAAAATCTAATGTCTCATAATTATCCGGAAAAGCAAAAACTTTAAATCTCGAAAATTCTTCATTTGCACAACCATAACATTTTAAATATGCAGTTTTGAAATTGTCATTCCTAAATAATTTGTCTTTAATATGTGACATAGAAACAAGTTCGGAATAAGAGTTTTCTAAACTCATTTTGTTTGAAGCATTTCTGCTTTCACTTAATTTCCTCAACTCTTTTTTTTCGTCTAAAATCATGTTTGAAAAATTATTTAGAATGTATCTGTTATCTACATTTCTTTCTAAAATCTCAGTACATATATGAGAAAAAAAATGAAAAGTCGTTTTTTCTATATTGTAATACTTCACTAAATCAATAACTATTTTCGAAACAATTTCTCTTTTAATTCTTTTTTTTAATGCTGTTAAATGTGCTTTTCTTCTGGAGTCTTGAGATTTTCTTTCTTTCTCACTCATATCGCTTTTTAATTTGAAATCACAATATATTTTTAATATTTCATATCTCAAATCAGCAAGATCAAATATGTTTTTATTACTGGCGTATTCTTTAAATCGCTCTCTCAATTCACTATTTTTTTTTGATATTGTCATATATTAAGCCCTCTTTATTTTGCTAATACATATATGCTTAATATATTATTTTAATATTGTCAAATTTAATAATTTAACTTCTCCCTCTGCTCAAACTCTGCATTTATATAATTAATATAAAAGATAAGGCTTTGTTGTTCATAATATTCAGTAGAGCAGATTGTATTAAATCGGTGTTCAAACTCTCTAAACTCACTATTACACTTAAAAATAAATTTTTCTAATTCTTCTCGTGTATGTTTATTATAAATTTCACG
>NZ_JBMKHN010000039.1:0-3140 GCF_049238425.1 Enterobacter cloacae complex sp. IR5401
GGAATTCCTTACTTAAAGCATAGCCAAGGCTGAGTTACCTCCGTGGGGAAAAATCTAACATCCGCGTTTACTCCTTGTATTACGCAAAAAAAAAGGGGGCTTGAAGACCCCCTTTATGTTCATCCTGCGCTTACGCCAGCTGGCGAAGCATCCGGCGCAGCGGCTCCGCAGCGCCCCACAACAGCTGGTCGCCAACGGTAAAGGCCGACAGATACTCCGGCCCCATATTCAGTTTACGCAGGCGCCCTACCGGGGTGGTCAGGGTGCCCGTCACCGCGGCTGGGGTCAGCTCGCGCATGGTAATCTCACGATCGTTCGGTACCACTTTGGCCCACGGGTTGTGCGCGGCCAGCAGCTCCTCAACGGTCGGGATAGACACATCTTTCTTCAGCTTGATGGTGAACGCCTGGCTGTGGCAGCGCAGCGCGCCAACGCGGACGCACAGGCCGTCTACCGGGATAACGGACGAGGTGGCGAGGATCTTGTTGGTCTCCGCCTGGCCTTTCCACTCTTCGCGGCTCTGGCCGTTATCCAGCTGTTTGTCGATCCACGGGATCAGGCTGCCCGCCAGCGGTACGCCGAAGTTATCTACCGGCAGCTCGCCGCTGCGGGTCAGCGACGTCACTTTGCGCTCGATATCCAGAATGGCGGAAGCCGGATTCGCCAGCTCTGCCGCAACATGGTTGTGCAGCTGACCCATCTGGCTCAGCAGCTCGCGCATATGACGCGCGCCGCCGCCGGAAGCCGCCTGGTACGTTGCCACGCTGACC
Source organism: Enterobacter cloacae complex sp. IR5401 (assembly GCF_049238425.1). Classification (NCBI taxonomy): domain Bacteria; kingdom Pseudomonadati; phylum Pseudomonadota; class Gammaproteobacteria; order Enterobacterales; family Enterobacteriaceae; genus Enterobacter; species Enterobacter cloacae complex sp. IR5401. The sequence goes on from NZ_JBMKHN010000039.1 coordinate 771, forward strand.
CACTCCACCAGATCCTGGGCAAACAGGCCGCCGAGGGACATCAGCATCAGGCTAACGGTACAGTTGCCGCCGACAAAGGTTTTGACGCCATTATTCAGGCCGGCGGTGATCACGTCCTGGTTAACCGGGTCGAGGATAATGATCGCATCATCCTTCATGCGCAGCGAAGAGGCGGCGTCAATCCAGTAACCCTGCCAGCCGCTTTCGCGCAGCTTCGGGTAAATCTCGTTGGTGTAATCGCCGCCCTGGCACGTGACAATAATGTCCAGTGCCTTCAGCGCGTCCAGATCGAACGCATCCTGAAGCGTGCCACCGGTGCTACCGCCGAATGACGGCGCTGGCTGTCCCAGCTGGGAGGTAGAGAAGAACACCGGGCGAATGGCGTCGAAATCGCGCTCTTCAACCATGCGTTGCATGAGAACAGAGCCGACCATTCCGCGCCAGCCGATAAAACCAACATTTTTCATAACGTATTCCTGCGAGGTGTGTGCTGTTTGTGCCTGGCCAGTTTCCAACTGGATTATCCCTCACCTTACAAAATGCAGCTAAAGTCGCAAGTGAAATTAATCAATGATTGCTGAACAATCAGAAAAGCAACTTATCCTGCACATTGTCCACCGTCGCTGGTCGTCGTCAAAAACGCAACGATTATCGGGGAAATCCCCTGCGCAATGGAATATTTTCCGTTGCTATTTTATTGATCCTGATTATGGATTGAGCGCGAAATCAGGTGATTTACCGCTTGCCAAATAAACGCATCAAACCCAGTTTGACCTTAATCGGATAACCTAAATGCGATACTGCAAGAGCGACAACTTAAAAGCGATAGCCACTGACGCAATATCAACCCCTTACGAACCAAGATTGGTTAAATAATGCGCTTAACGAATGGAAGGGACTTCCCCTGATTATGCGCCTGATTAACTCTTGTGCAATCATGGGGTAAACACAACCCCGGAGGGATTCGTTATGACCATTACTACTGTCGGTATCGATCTTGCTAAAAATGTGTTCGCTGTTCATTGCGTTGACCAGAATGGCAAAACCGTTCTGGTTAAATCCAGAGTAACCCGCGCAGCTCTTCCCGGGCTGATTGCTGGTTTGCCGCCCTGTGTTATCGGGATGGAGGCGTGCTCCGGGGCTCATTACTGGGCAAGACTGTTTCGGCAGTATGGTCATGAGCCGCGTCTGATGGCCGCTAAATTTGTATCGCCTTACCGCATGGCTGGTAAATCAGGGAAAAATGATGCAGCTGATGCTCAGGCTATCTGCGAGGCGGTTCGTCGCCCACATATGCGGTTTGTGCCGGTTAAGGATGAGAGCCAGCAGGCAATGCAGTGTCTGCATCGTACCCGACAGGGTTTTATCGAAGAGAAAACAGCAACATATAATCGTCTCCGGGGGTTGATATCTGAATTCGGCGTTATCGCCCCACAAAGTACAGATGCCCTGCGCCACATAGTTTTTGAGCAGAAGAATTCTTTACCACTTCAGGTTCAGCAATGTGTTGATGATTTGCTGGAGCACGTTGCTCGCATTGAAGATAACATCGCTGAATATGACCGAATTTTGTCCCGCATGGCCAAAACAGATCATCGCAGTCAGCGGCTGATGGAATTGAAGGGCGTTGGCCCCACAACGGCCTGTGCGCTGGTCGCCAGTATCGGTAATGCACATGATTTTAAGAATGGGCGCCAGCTGGCAGCCTGGCTGGGACTGACACCATCGCAGTACAGCAGCGGCGGAAAGTCGAAGCTTGGCAGGATAACGAAAGCTGGCGATTCGTATCTGAGAACACTTCTGGTTCAGGGTGCCCGCTCGGTACTGATCGGGGCGGAGAAAAGGACTGATTTATTCAGTCGTTGGGTCTGCTCACTGGTCGAACGCAGAGGATACTGGCGCGCTGTTGTTGCCATCGCTGCCAAAAATGCAAGACTGTGCTGGGCATCATTGCATTACGGTGATGATTTCAGGTTGTACTCAGCCAGCTAAAGTACAAAGCTGTATGACCATCTGTTCTGCAACTCGTTGATGATAAAGGGTTAGACCCCGTGAGGTATATCTGCTTATTGTACAGGGCAAGTGTACCCGACTAACGAACTAGAGCCTCACGAGCGTCTTTCATCAGGGTCCGAATCGATGACGATTCATCATGACCGTTTATAGTACCGCAGTCTCTCCCCTTTATTTTTTTACTATAGTGCAGACAGAAACCGTAAACACCGGCGTTGACATGCCGGGGAAGCCCTTATAGTACAATAATTGGCACTGTTGCAAAGTTAGCGATGAGGCAGCCTTTTGTCTTATTCAAAGGCCTTACATTTCAAAAACTCTGCTTACCAGGCGCATTTCGCCCAGGGGATCACCATA
>NZ_JBMKHN010000040.1:0-2997 GCF_049238425.1 Enterobacter cloacae complex sp. IR5401
CGTTTAAACTCTGCGCTGAAATTTCTTTTTTTCATTATGACACCTGTGTTGTTCTGAGGTGAGCATATCACCTCTGTTCAGGTGGCCAAATTCAGTAAACCACTTCATATCAGCCTGGAGCCTGTGTTGCCCGGTTGGCGCGGGATAATGGAATTAATGACAATCTGCTGTTTACCTGGCGCCAGCGTTACAGACATCTTCTGCCCGATGAAATACAACGGTCAATCAGAGAGCAAGACTCTGTTATCCCCGTTGTCCTGCCTGATATGGTCCTGTCACACCATGCTGAGCCGCACTATGAACCCGCCGCTCCAGCCTGCCGCGAGGCCATGACATGCGAGGTGACTGTCGGCGGTGCCAGCCTGCGTCTGTCCGGGGATTTATCACCTGCACTTCTGAAAACGCTGATCCGCGAGCTGAGCGGGAGGAGCCGATGATACCCTTACCGTCAGGCACTCGTATCTGGCTGGTTGCCGGGGTCACCGATATGCGTAAGTCCTTCAATGGTCTGGGCGAACTGGTCCAGCATGTTCTTGATGACAATCCGTTCTCCGGCCACCTGTTTATCTTCCGTGGTCGTAAAGGTGACACCGTGAGGATCCTCTGGGCTGATGCTGACGGTCTGTGTCTGTTTACCAAACGTCTGGAAGAGGGACAGTTCGTCTGGCCTGCTGTACGCGACGGCAAAATCGCCATCACCCGCTCACAACTCGCCATGCTCCTCGATAAGCTGGACTGGCGGAAACCTAAAACTGCACGCCTTAACTCACTGACGATGTTGTAAAAAGCGCATGACCGCATTATAAATGGGGTCATGAGTCAGGACTATCTCGCCCGTATCGCTGCGCTGGAAGACGCGCTTCGCCAGAAAGACAGCCAGCTCAGTCTCGTTGCTGAGACTGAGTCGTTCCTGCGTTCAGCGCTGGCCCGCGCAGAAGAGAAAATAGAGAACGAAGAGCGTGAAATAGAACATCTGCGGGCTCAGATAGAAAAACTGCGCCGAATGCTGTTCGGTACCCGTTCAGAAAAGCTACGCCGGCAGGTCGAAGAAGCCGAAGCCCTGCTGAAACAGCAGGAGCAGCAAAGCGATCGTTACAACGGCCGGGACAATGATCAGCAGGTTCCGCGTCAGTTGCGCCAGTCCCGTCATCGTCGCCCGTTACCGGAACATCTTCCCCGCGAAATAAACAGACTGGAGCCAGCTGAAACCAGCTGTCCTGGTTGCGGTAGTGATATGGCCTATCTCAGCGAAGTCAGCGCGGAGCAACTGGAGCTGGTCTCCAGCGCCCTGAAAGTGATCCGCACGGTCAGGGTGAAAAAGGCCTGTACCCGATGCGACTGCGTCGTTGAAGCGCCAGCGCCCTCACGTCCTATCGACCGGGGCATCGCCGGGCCGGGTCTGCTGGCCCGCGTGTTAACGGCCAAATACTGTGAACACCTGCCGCTGTATCGCCAGTGCGAAATCTTTGCCCGTCAGGGTGTGGATCTGAGTCGTGCGCTGCTCTCCAACTGGGTGGATGCGTGCTGCCGGTTAATGGCCCCGCTGGATGAAGCCCTCTACCACTACGTGATGGACTGCCGCAAACTGCATACGGATGACACTCCGGTGCCCGTGCTGGCGCCGGGCAGAAAGAAGACGAAAACCGGGCGTATCTGGACATATGTCCGTGATAACAGAAGCGCGGGTTCATCAGATCCGCCAGCGGCATGGTTCGCCTTCTCACCGGACCGACAGGGGAAACACCCTCAGCAACATCTTCGGCACTATCATGGCGTGCTGCAGGCAGATGCCTTCGCAGGGTACGACAGGTTGTTCAGCGCAGAGCGTGAAGGTGGCCCGTTGACAGAAGCGGCATGCTGGGCTCATGCGCGGCGCAAAATCCATGACGTCTATATCAGCACCCGGACGGCCACAGCAGAGGAGGCTCTGAAGCGCATCAGTGAGTTATACGCGATAGAAGAGGAAATACGCGGCCTTCCGGCATCTCAGCGGCTGGCCGCCAGACGGTCCCGAAGTTAACCGTTGCTGATATCCCTGCATGACTGGTTGGTGGAGAAAAGTGCCACTCTGTCGAAAAAATCCCGGTTAGGCGAGGCGTTCGCTTATGCACTGAACCAGTGGGATGCCCTGTGTTACTACTGCGATGATGGTCTGGCAGAGCCGGATAATAACGCTGCTGAGCGCGCGCTACGAGCGGTCTGTCTGGGCAAGAAAAACTACATCTTCTTCGGCAGTGATCATGGTGGTGAACGTGGTGCCCTGCTGTATGGTCTGATCGGAACGTGCAGGCTGAACGGTATCGATCCAGAGGGTTACCTTCGCCATATCCTGAGCGTATTGCCGGAGTGGCCCATCAACAAAGTGGCCGAACTGCTGCCATGGAACGTAGATCTCACCAATAAATAGCCGTCAATACGGCGCTCACTTAACGCTTACGTTCACCTGAGGTGTTTTTGTAGTTATCTGGCGTTACGTGACAGTGTTGGTCAGATACTTCCACCTCTTCAGAGTTAAAGTTTGATATATGGGAAAAAAACGCTCCCGGACGGGAGCGTAAGCCAGTGACTTCGGCGTCAAATGAGGGTCTGACAAGTGGAGCTGCGGGTTAATTCTGGGTGATCTGGCTGCGATGCTTTTCAGCCTGCTGCTGATGAATAACGGAAGATAGACCATTATTCGCCTTCTCATGCACAACAGCGGCTTTCTCATGCTCGTTCATTTCGGAAAATGGCTTAGCAGTTTCTTGGGTGTTCTCAGGTTTGGATTTCATCATTTTTTTATGCATTTCAGCCATGTCCTGATGGGCAGCAGAATTGCCGTTTTGCATCATTTCATGGGACATTGCGGCCTGATCGTGACCGCTCATATCCATCATTTTCATGCTCTCCCCGGCTTTGTTGAATAAATCAGATTTCGGGTAAGTCTCCCCCGTAGCGGGTTGTGTTTTCAGGCAATACGCACGCTTTCAGGCATACCTGCTTTCGTCATTTTGTTCA
>NZ_JBMKHN010000041.1:0-2927 GCF_049238425.1 Enterobacter cloacae complex sp. IR5401
GAATGATGTCACGCTGAAAATGCCGGCCTTTGAATGGGTTCATGTGCAGCTCCATCAGCAAAAGGGGATGATAAGTTTATCACCACCGACTATTTGCAACAGTGCCGAACAGGTTTGTCATAATCATTGGGATTAATGCAGTCTGTGGCGCCGAACTGTTTTGCCAGCTCAAACTTGGATGGATTGGTATCGATGGCAAAGATGCGCCCCGCTTTTGCCTGACGTGCGCCCTGCACCACGGCCAGCCCGATACCGCCGAGGCCGAATACCGCCACAGAATCCCCTTCCTGTACCTTCGCGGTATTGTGTACCGCGCCGATCCCGGTGGTCACGCCGCAGCCGAGCAGGCAAACCTGCTCCGCATTGGCCTGCGGATTGATTTTCGCCAGTGATACTTCCGCCACAACGGTATATTCGCTGAATGTCGAGCAGCCCATATAGTGATAGAGCGGCTGACCGTTATACGAAAAACGGCTGGTGCCGTCCGGCATCACGCCTTTGCCCTGGGTTTCGCGGACGGCAACACAGAGGTTGGTTTTACCGGAGGTACAGAAATCACACTCGCCGCACTCGGCGGTGTACAGCGGGATCACATGGTCGCCCGGTTTCACACTGGTCACGCCCTCACCGACCTCAACCACCACCCCGGCACCTTCATGGCCGAGCACCACCGGGAACAGACCTTCCGGATCATCACCGGAAAGCGTGTAGGCATCGGTATGGCATACCCCGGTGTGACTGATTTTCACCAGCACTTCACCTTTCTTCGGCGGTGCCACATCAATTTCAACAATTTCAAGGGGTAAACCCGGCCCGAAGGCGACTGCTGCGCGTGATTTCATAACGGTTCCTCTGTGTCTGAGGCTTATCATGGCAGGCGATAAGCACGAATGCCGTCCACCATACCGCACAACAGCGCTGCCTGTATAGCGCCGGTCAGCAGGTGGCCGCCACCGGTGCCGGTTTTCTGATCAGCAGACAGATTGCCAGCAGCAGACCGTACAGTGCCGTGCCAATCAGCCACACCGTACCGTCCGCACTCTGCTGTGTCTGACTGAAAATAAAAGCAAACAGCAGCGGGCCCGCCACGCCGGTCAGATTGGTCAGGCTGACCAGCACACCCTGTAGTTTTCCCTGATTTGCCGCCGATGCCCCGGCAGAGATAATGCCCTGCAATGCAGGCAGTGCAATTCCGCCGCCTGCCAGCAGGATCAGGACCGGATACACCATCCATCCGGAAGTGATAGCAGACATCAGTAAAAACGCGGTGGCATCGGCAATAAATCCGGCGAAAATAATGGTTTTCTCACTCAGCCGTTTTGCCAGCGCCCCGGCAACCACCGCCTGAAACAGTGCATGCATCGCCCCGAGTCCCGCCAGTGAAAAACCGACCGCCGCGCTGTCCCAGGCAAAGCGGCTCTCCGTAAACAATACCCAGACAGTGGCCGGGATCTGCCCGATAAGCTGCGCGGTAAAAAAGACAAACAGCAACAGCGCCAGAGGTTTAAGCAGTGTGATAAAGCTGATACCTGCGCTTTCTTGTTTCTGCTCCGCCGGTTTTTCTTCTGTCTGTACCGCCGGTTTAAAGATAAAAAAGACCATCAGAAAGGTGCAGGCATTCAGTATTGCCGCAATGACAAACGGCAGATGCGGTGAGATATCCCCCGCCAGTCCGCCGATAGCCGGCCCGGCAATCAGCCCGGCACCAAAGGCCGCACCGAGACGGCCGAACCAGGCGGTACGCTCGCTGACCGCCGTGCTGTCCGCCACTACCGAAGCCGCAACCGCGCCGGTGGCACCAGTGATCCCGGAGATAATCCGCCCGAGATACAACATCCACAGCACATTGGACAGTGCCAGCAGTGTGTAATCAAACGCGGCACCCGCCAGGGATAACAGCAGCACCGGTCTGCGCCCCAGCTTATCTGACCATCTGCCCAGCAGCGGAGCAAAACAGACCTGCATCACCGCATACAGCGCCAGCAGAATGCCGTAATGGTTTGCCACATCCGCTTCCGGGAGATATTCCCGCAGCAGTGACGGTAATACCGGCATGATCAGACCAATTCCCATCGCGTCCAGCAGTGTAATCACCAGCGCGATGACAGCGGGTTTATTCATTTTTCAGATCCTGTGTTAATTCCCTATCATTGATAGAGTTGGAATATATCCCTATCAATGATAGAGTGTCAATCTGAAAATCGGAGGAGACGGTCATGGCACGGCTGAACAGAGAATCGGTTATTGATGCGGCACTGGAACTGCTGAATGAGACAGGGATTGACGGGCTGACGACCCGCAAGCTGGCGCAGAAGCTGGGAATAGAACAGCCGACACTTTACTGGCATGTGAAAAATAAACGGGCGTTACTGGATGCGCTGGCGGTGGAGATCCTGGCGCGTCATCATGATTATTCACTGCCTGCGGCGGGGGAATCCTGGCAGTCATTTCTGCGCAATAATGCAATGAGTTTCCGCCGGGCGCTGCTGCGTTACCGTGACGGGGCAAAAGTGCACCTCGGCACCCGCCCTGATGAAAAACAGTATGATACGGTGGAAACCCAGTTACGCTTTATGACAGAAAACGGCTTTTCACTGCGCGACGGGTTATATGCGATTTCAGCGGTCAGTCATTTTACCCTTGGTGCCGTACTGGAGCAGCAGGAGCATACTGCCGCCCTGACCGACCGCCCTGCAGCACCGGACGAAAACCTGCCGCCGCTATTGCGGGAAGCGCTGCAGATTATGGACAGTGATGATGGTGAGCAGGCCTTTCTGCATGGCCTGGAGAGCCTGATCCGGGGGTTTGAGGTGCAGCTTACGGCACTGTTGCAAATAGTCGGTGGTGATAAACTTATCATCCCCTTTTGCTGATGGAGCTGCACATGAACCCATTCAAAGGCCGGCATTTTCAGCGTGACATCATTC
>NZ_JBMKHN010000042.1:0-2801 GCF_049238425.1 Enterobacter cloacae complex sp. IR5401
CACAGCACCGGCGCCCGGCAAGGTGGGCGGATTCCCACACAGCACCGGCGCCCGGCAAGGTGGGCGGATTCCCACACGGCACCGGCGCCCGGCAAGGTGGGCGGATTTCCACACGGCACCGGCACCCGGCAAGGTGGGCGGATTCCCACACGGCACCGGCGCCCGGCAAGGTGGGCGGATTTCCACACAGCACCGGCGCCCGGCAAGGTGGGTGGATTCCCACACGGCACCGGCGCCCGGTAAGGTGGGCGGATTTCCACACGACAGCGGCGCCCGGCAAGATGGGCGGATTCCCATATCGACATGTATGTAGCTTGTGTTATCCGTGGATTGTGCAGCTCAGCGGGTCGCTGGTCGTATGGCGTAGTGTCCCCCGTAACCGGCCGCGTGCGGCCGCTAACTCGCAGTACGGCGCCGCGACCCGAAGGCGGGCCGCCGTTCCCGCGCGCAGGCGCGCGGCGCCCACTGCGCACCCCCGTGGGGGACATACGGCAGCTGTGTGGCGGTGAGCGGGATTAGGGCTTTGCAGGGAGGGGGCTGGGTCGGGCGATACGTTCAGCATTGCGGTTTCCGGCGATTTGCGGCCGGTGCCCGTTTAACTCCGGCGTGGTCGCCTTCCATGCCCTGACGGCATAAGAAAATAAAACCGCCATGCTGCGGTCATTCATGATTTTGTGGTGTAGCGATAAATAGTCATGCGAGAAACGTTGAAGCGCTTAGCAACTGCACCAACTGTCATTTCAGGATCAGCAAGTAAGATTCTAATTTGTTTAACATCTTCTTCAGAAAGTGACGGTTTTCTCCCTCCCACACGGCCCCTTGCGCGTGCAGCTGCAAGGCCTGAGCGCGTTCTTTCAATATTGCGGTTGCGTTCAAAGCTAGAGAATATCGCCATCAGATGAGTATAGATTTCCCCTATAACTGGCGCATTTGTGTCTATTCTGTCCTTGATGGCTATGAAAGTTATTCCGCGTTTCTTCAGGTCGTCGAGTAAAGTAATGACTTGACCCAATGAACCGCCGAGCCGATCTAGTGCCCAAACTACTAGGGTATCTCCCTCGCGCAATGCTTTCAGGCAGTTCTCCAGTTCCGGCGCACCTTTTTTGTCGCGCTTTGGGCCGCTACGTGAGGTCTGATCCTGATAGATTTGCTCACATCCAGCTTTTGTTAGTTCGTCAACCTGGTGCGCCACATCCTGAAGATGCGTAGATTTACGTGCATAGCCGATTTTCATTCTTTTCTCGCTAATTAGTTATGGGGTTATTGTTATGTTGATACAGTAACGAGTTTTGTTACATGAGGGGAGTCATTTTTCGGGAGAAGTCAGGACTTTTCAAGACTGTCACAAAAACCATCGTTTTTGATACATTAATTGTGTCAACATTGTTGATACATTAGGAAAGGGTGATGTTAGAAAGGTACGTTCAACGAAACAGCGCTTGGCTTTTTCCGTTTTCCGTTTTTTTGTTCGCTGTAATGGGAGCATTGAAGAAAAATGGTCGTAGTGAAAAAAAACCGTTAGCGGGTTTTTTTTATTTTACATTTTTCCACGCGGAGGCCGGAACTTTATCCCATAACGTATTGTGTGTGATTTCGGCTCCCCGATGGTCTGAGGCGCTCATCATTGCATCCAGCTCTTTACCTGATAGCTTATCGCGTAAGCTATCAAATACTTTTTCAAGAGTGTCCAACGAGCTGCATCGACGGAAACGCATCAGACATTTTTTTTGTAGGTTTTCTTGTCTTTTATTGATTCGATAAATTTCATTACGTCAGAATATAAAAATCTGTTATTCGATTTATGTGGCTCATGAGGCTGTGGAATAGTTTTATTTTTAAATGTGCCAGTTGTCTTAATGGCGAAGATTAACTCACCTTCTGTTATTCCTAACATTTCAGCAAAAGTTTTTGCTTCTATAGTTACTGACTTCATTTAATTAACTCTCATGCTATCGGTTGTATTTTTATCCGCTTCCTCGACAATGATGTTCGTTCCTCGCGTTGCTGCGGTACGCCTCATCATTGTCTGCGGTGCGGTTGCGATGGTGAAGGAGCTGCCGGGCGTGAGCAAATCAATCAGGCGCTGGCCGCTGATAATCTCCATCCGATCACTGGCGAAGCTAACAGCTTTTGAAGCTGCGCCAGTTTTTCCGGTATGGCAAAACAAACCGTGACAGTTATGTCGTTTAAGCAACGTATCGAACTCCTGAACGTGCTGTAAAGCAATATGGCCGCGATAGCGTTTGGCCTGGATGAGATAGCGATGTTTTCCGATTATTACCTGGCCGTCAATGCCTCCATCGCCGGTATAGCGTTTGTTTCTGATAGTTCTGAAGCCATGCGACTCAAACCCTTCCAGCAACAGTTCTTCAAACACAAAGGGATCAATTTTCCGCAGGTAGTTAATTTTTTGTGGGAAGCCCGGCAACGTCTTTATGCGCTCCAGCACCCGCCGCGCACTTTGCTGCTTCCTTTTGTGTCGCCGGTGCCGTACTGAACGCCGGAAGAATACAACGGCAAGCAGTGCGATGGCGCTGCAAGCCCATAGAATAAGGTTTTCTGTAGTGGGGAAGGGGAACATGGTCATAGTGGGCTTTCTGTGGGTAAAGAAAAGGGCGGTTAAACCGCCCTGGTGTTTAGCGACGGCTGTAAACCTGCCACGAAGCACTGCCTGACTGATTCTGGCAAATCCGCCGGCACTGTTGCAAATAGTCGGTGGTGATAAACTTATCATCCCCTTTTGCTGATGGAGCTGCACATGAACCCATTCAAAGGCCGGCATTTTCAGCGTGACATCATTC
>NZ_JBMKHN010000043.1:0-2702 GCF_049238425.1 Enterobacter cloacae complex sp. IR5401
GAATGATGTCACGCTGAAAATGCCGGCCTTTGAATGGGTTCATGTGCAGCTCCATCAGCAAAAGGGGATGATAAGTTTATCACCACCGACTATTTGCAACAGTGCCGCCAAGACCAATGTCGCTCCCGATGCGGTAGACTTTGCCGGCCACGGCGTCCAGCACCGGCGCGAGTCGGGCAAAGGCGGCATCGCTCCCGGAGGCCATCACCGTCATGTCGCCGGCGGCCGCTTTCACGGCGCCGCCCGATACCGGCGCGTCGAGCATCAATAGCTGGTACTCCGCCAGCGCCTCGGCAATGGCCTGAGCATCGGCGGAGGCGATGGTGGACGACACCATCACGACGGTGCCCGGCTTCAGATGGGCGGCGAGGCCGCTCTCGCCGAACAGGATCCCCCGCACCTGGGCGGCATTGACCACCAGCAGCACAACTGCATCCAGTTCCGCGGCGAACGGCACCGCGCTGGGGCCCGCGCCTTTGGCGCCCGCCGCCAGCAGTGCGCGACAGTTGTCGGGATTGATGTCAACGCCCCAGGTGTTCAGGCCCGCCTGCAGGCAGGCGCGGGCGGCGCCCATGCCCATTGAACCCAGTCCAATCACGCAGACGTTAGTGTGTGCAGCCATGCTGGTCTCCTTGTGAACATTAGTTAATTAATGTGATTTAATGATAGAATAAAGCGTTATCATGTGAATTTATGTGAGAGTTATCACGAATAACCCACATGAATATAAAAAATTCACAGGCGGAAAGAGGCTGCACAGCGGCGATTCTTGCCCTAAAATAGCGTAAAAAACAGCGGCAAAGCGCGATAACAACACCGGGTGTCGCCAGGGCCGTAGCCTGGGTGGTGACGCCTGGTGTGAAAAAATGGTAAGGGGAGAGCGGTGATTCCAATAGAACGACATCAGCGTATTTTAGCCCTGGTGGAGCAGCGTGGGGCGGTAAGCATTAACGAGCTGACGGAGATCCTCGGCGTGTCCCATATGACCATCCGTCGGGACGTCAGTAAACTGGAGGAGCAGGGGCTGCTGGTCAGCGTCTCGGGCGGCGTACGCGCCGTCAGCCGGCTGGCCGCGGAACCCAGTCATCTGGTGAAAAGCACGCTGCAGAGTGAGGAGAAACAGGCGATCGGCGCGCTGGCGGCGAGTCATATCGCTAAAAACAGTTGCATCTATCTGGATGCCGGGACTACCACCCTGGCGCTGGCGCGGGCGATCCTCGACCGGAACGATCTCCAGGTGGTCACCAATGATTTTGAGATAACCCAGCTGCTGATCGATGCCAGCCAGTGCGGCGTGATCCACACCGGCGGCACTCTGTGCCGGGAGAACCGCTCCTGCGTGGGCGAATCGGCGGCGCGTACGTTACGCCACCTGGCTATCGATACGGCCTTTATCTCCGCCAGCGGCTGGGACAGTCGCGGGATATTCACCCCTGATGAGAACAAGGTTACCGTCAAGGAGACCGTCAGCCAGGTCAGCGCGAGAAGCATCCTGCTGTGCGACAGTTCGAAATACAATCAGGTGGCCACGTTTATGGCGTTACCTTTGACCCGGTTCACCACCATCATTACCGACCGGCATCTTTCCGATGCCGCCGCCAGTCATATCGCCCGGCACGCCTGCGAGGTGCTGCGGGCCGGATAACGCGCGCGGCCACCGCCGGCTTAGCGTTGCCAGTGCTCGATCAGCGCCGCGCCGATCCCGGCGATTTGCTGATTTCGCTCGGCCATGCTCGCCGGCGTATCCCGCAGATAAATCACCACAATGCGCTCTGCTTTGTTATTCGGGCCAAGCAGGGCGACAATCCCGCGCGCACCCCGCTTGCTAGCTCCGGTCTTATCGGCGATAAACCAGCCCGCCGGCAGCACGGAGCGGATCAACGGTCCGGCGACCCGATCGTCCACCATCCACTGCAGCAGCTGCCGTTGCGAACGGGCGCTCAGACGCTGGCTGGTCAGCAGCTTGCGCAGGGTCGCGGCCATGCTGGCCGGGGTAGTGGTGTCGCGGGCGTCGCCGGGAAGCGCCTCATTCAGTTCCGTTTCCCAGCGGTCAAGGCGGGTGACGTTGTCGCCGATCTGGCGCAAAAAGGCAGTCAATCCTGCGGGGCCGCCGACGGTGGCCAGCAGCAGATTGGCGGCGCTGTTATCGCTCATGGTAATGGCGGCGGCGCAGAGTTCGCCGACCGTCATGCCGTCGGCAAGGTGTTTTTCGCTGACCGGCGAGTAGTCCACCAGATCCTGCTGGCGATAGTGGATCTTTCGCTCCAGCTGTTCGTCACCGGCATCCACCCGCGCCAGCACTGCGCCGCAGAGCACTACTTTAAAGGTGCTCATCATGGGAAAGCGTTCATCGGCGCGCCAGGCGGTCAGCGTGCGGCCGCTGGCCAGATCCATTTCTATCATGCCTACGCGGCCCGACAGCTGGCTTTCGCTTTGTTTAATTTGCTCAAGCGGCTGCGGGCTGGCGTGTACCGCCAGCGGCAGGGTGGCTAACAGGGAGATAATACACAGGCGAATATAACGCATAACCACAATACATCCTTGAGTGAAGGCCGATAAAGGCGAGTAAAGAAGCGACAAATAAGAATAACCCGGCGTTGGCACTGTTGCAAATAGTCGGTGGTGATAAACTTATCATCCCCTTTTGCTGATGGAGCTGCACATGAACCCATTCAAAGGCCGGCATTTTCAGCGTGACATCA
>NZ_JBMKHN010000044.1:0-2495 GCF_049238425.1 Enterobacter cloacae complex sp. IR5401
GGTGGCTCCCTCGTGCTCCCCCGCATTCCTGCCTTTCGGTTTACCGGTGTCACTCCGCTGTTATGGCCGCGGTTTCTCATTCCACGCCTGACACTCAGTTCCGGGAAGGCAGTTCGCTCCAGGATGGACTGTATGCACGAACCCCCCGTTCAGTCCGACCGCTGCGCCTTATCCGGTAACTATCAACTTGAGTCCAACCCGGAAAGACACGACTAATCGCCATTGGCAACGGCCATTGGTAAACAGGATGTGCGAGAGATGTATCAAGAGTTCTTGAAGTGGCGGCCTTAGTGAGGCTACACTGAAAGGACAAATTTGGTGACATGTCTCGCACAAGACTGTTACCACGGTTAGGGGATCTGCCAGGATTACCTAACCTTCGAAAAACCACCTGCCAGGGTGGTTTTTTCGTTTACAGGGCAAGAGATTACGCGCGAAAAAAAAGGATCTCAAGAAGATCCTTTATAAATTAGACATCCAACCTCACAAAGAGGAATACTTAAATCATCTTGGTATATGTATCTGCTGGATTACATCTCATATAAGCCTCCTCCCCGCTTGACACCACACTTTGACCATAGCACCTCGCGCCTAACTCGATATACAGCCCACCATCAAGCCTCTTTTCACATAAAAAATAACCTATAGTTAGATGGTTAGTGACCAAAACTGATATGGATAAAAGGAGCTGGCTTTGAAAAAGATTTTTGTTTCAGTGTTCGCAGCGGCAGTTGCGCTTTCAGCCCTCACCGGCTGCACGCGCACAAGCTATGCCATACACACCAATGACGGTCGCACTATTGTCAGCGACGGCAAACCTAAAGAATCAGACTCAGGCCTGCTTGGCTATACAGACGCGAATGGTGTCAAACAGCAGATCAATAAAACCGACGTTAAAGAAGTCTCCGAAATTCCGCACTGAGCATATTCTCCGAAAAAGGCCGCTAATGTGGCCTTTTTCTTTACCTGTGGTTCTCCGCCAAAATCCCAGCAAATTGCATCACCAAAGCTAAAAGCTTTCAGGGTTGTCTAAAAAGCACAAGACATAAGAGGAAGTGCGGTATTTTATAATCAAGCCCCCAAGAATTTACCATAACATCCGTTGCCCGCACCGCCTCAGACGCGCTCAGCGCGTTTCTGACGGAACCATGACAAAAACCACAACAAACCACCCCGGAACCCGTCAGAAACGCGCCTGTTAAATTTTAACGGCATGCATGACTATGCACCAGAATGACGGCATGCTCTTTTCACGCAAAAATCATCACCAGACGGGGAAAATCACCAGTGACCAGACAGGAATCCGCCGCCCTCAACATGGCCAAATTTATCCGCTCACAGACACTCCTCCTCCTCGAACGGCTCGAACAGATGGATCTGGATGAGGCAGCCGGCTGCTGTGAGCATCTGCACGATCAGGCTGAAGCGCTTTACGCCATGCTGAACGCACAGATAGGCGAGAAAGATGCGTGAAAATCGGTGAACGGGTGCGCAATTCAGTGCGCGGCCGTGAGGCGATGGCGGGGTGTCGGGGCGCAGCCCTGAACGGGGTATTTGTGATGCCGCCGCGTGCGCGGTATTACAAATGCACATCCTGTCCGGGAGCGGACACCGGGAAACAGCAAAAAAAACCGGGCGACACGCCCGGAACTCAATCAAGTTAGATTACTCTCAATCTTCCATAACAGCATCATGGAACGACGACCACCGTCCGTGACGGCCGCCTGGATTGAGTATGGACAAAAATTCAGGAAATGCTTCAGGAAATGCTCAGGACGAAACGTAATGAATGCGAACTGATTCAAGAAATTCGAGCATGACCGCCCTTGCGGCCGGTTCGGTTTCAGACAAAATCTGCCGGTATGCATCCAGCATCATGGCTCCGGCATCCCCTTCGGCACGCCGGAGCCAGCCCGAAACAACGGACACAAGCAGGTGTCGCTCATCATCATTAAAAGTCATCAGGGCTCCGGAGGAAAAACCAAACATGGCTTACCTCCTGTTAACGGCAACGCAGAAGAAAGGTTTACAGGGTAGCGGGCAGGAATGAAAAAAATCGCAGTCAGACCAGAACGGCTGCTTAACCGGTACAGGCGGGTTCCGGGCGCAGCGCCGGACCAGTCACGCAGCGCTAGCGGAGTGTATACTGGCTTAATATGTTGGCACGGATGCGGATGTCAGTTAAGTGCTTCATGTGGCAGGAGAAAAAGGCGGCATCGGTGCGTCAGCAGAATATGTGATACAGGAGATATTCCGCTTCCTCGCTCACTGACTCGCTGCGCTCGGTCGTTCGGCTGCGGCGAGCGGTACGGGCTTACGTACAGAGCAGAAATTTCCTGGAGAATGCCAGGAAGGTTCTTAGCGAAAAAGGCATAAGGCCACGGCAAAGCCGTTTTTCCATAGGCTCCGCCCCCCTGACAAGCATCACGAAATCTGACGCTCAAATCAGTGGTGGCGAAACCCGATGCGGCTTAAAGATACCAGGCGTTTCCCCC
>NZ_JBMKHN010000045.1:0-1731 GCF_049238425.1 Enterobacter cloacae complex sp. IR5401
AGGGGTCGGTTCCGGCTGAGGGCGAAATGACACCCTAAGCGTTAGCTCTGTGTCGTTGCACGATGTCAGCGACGGTATTCTTGCTGATACCGAGCTCGCGTGCGATCCAGCGATAGCTGCGTCCCTCGGCCCTCATCGCAACCACCTTAGGCAAAAGTCGGTCTGATTTTGGTCGCACTCCGGCCTGACGACCAAGCCTCTTACCACGTGCCTTCGCAACAGCAAGGCCTGACTTGACCCGCTCGCTGATGAGATCCCGCTCAAACTCCGCAATGCCGGAAAGAAACGTCGCCAGCATTCGTCCATACGGCGACGAAAGATCGAACGCCATTCCATTCATGGCTATCACGGAAACCTTCCAGTTCTCCAGTTCACGTAGCGTATTGAGCAGATCGAGCGTCGAGCGCCCCCACCGGGAAAGCTCAGTGACCAGGATTGCATCAATTTGTCTGGACTGGGCAAGCGCCAGGACTTTCTTTCGCTCGGCCCGGTCGAGTTTAGTTCCTGAACCTGTTTCCTTAAATATTCCCACCACGTCGTAGCCGGCACGGCCGGCGAAGGCTCGCAGATCAAATTCCTGGCGTTCACAAGACTGATCCGCTGTTGAAACCCGGCAGTAAATGGCGGCACGATGTCCCAATTGAACCCTCCTGGATTTTTGTATCGGAACGCCCTGATTTATATGGGCTGGCTGTTGTCCAAAACAGACTATACTTCAAAAGGGACGAATTTGTATGTCACGACGCCATATTTTCACCGAACGGCAGCGAGCAGCGCTGTTCGATCTGCCCACGGACGAACTGTCGCTACTGAAGTTCTACACGCTGGGCGATGATGACCTGGAAAACATTAGGCAGCGCCGCAGACCGGAAAACAGGATTGGCTTTGCCCTGCAACTTTGTGCCTTACGATATCCGGGCCGTGCACTGGCTCCTGGTGAGATGATCCCGCGTGAAGTCCTTTCCTTCGTCGGTGCTCAGCTTGGAGTTCCGGCTGATGCGCTTCTCACTTATGCCACACGGCGCCAAACCCGTCAGCAGCACATGGACACGCTGCGCGAAATTTACGGCTACAAGACCTTCACGGGCCGTGGTGCCCGTGATCTGCGGGAGTGGACTTTCGGCCAGGCCGAAGATGCCAGATCAAACGAGGATCTTGCTCATCGTTTTATTGTGCGGTGTCGGGAAACTTCCACCATTCTGCCCGCAGTATCGACAATCGAGCGCTTGTGCGCGGATGCTCTGGTCGCCGCTGAGCGGCGGATTGAAACGCGGATTGCGGAAAATTTAACAGCGGATGTTCGCGATCACCTGGACAAACTTCTGAGTGAAATGCTCGCCGGCAATATCAGTCGTTTCATCTGGCTTCGCAACTTCGAGGTTGGTAACAACTCGGCTGCTGCTAACCGTTTGCTCGACAGGCTCGAATTTCTGCGTACCCTGAATATCAATCATAGTGCTTTGGCCAGCATACCTGCCCATCGCATTGCCCGGCTGCGTCGGCAGGGTGAACGCTACTTCACCGACGGTTTGCGTGACATCACTTCGGACCGCCGCTGGGCGATCCTTGCCGTCTGTGTTGTGGAGTGGGAAGCGGCGATTGCTGATGCCATAGTCGAAACCCATGACAGGATCGTAGGAAAAACCTGGCGGGAAGCGAAGCGCCAGCATGACGAAACAATTTCCGGCTCTAAAGCCACACTCACGGATACGATCCGTACCTTCACCGCGC
>NZ_JBMKHN010000046.1:0-1657 GCF_049238425.1 Enterobacter cloacae complex sp. IR5401
ACTTCACCAATAGCGGTCTCAATGACGTCCTCTTCATCAGTGCTGGCGCATACCCAAATATTTACTTCCTTACAGTCCCCCCCTTGCTCATCAAGCTTGAAAGCCAGGAGCGTCAGAGCCCCTGTATTTTCAGGATCCTGAAGTGGGCTGCCTCTACCCCAGCGGGTAATCCTTTTTTCATTCCGGGTTTTACCAAAATGACGGCTGTTATAATAAATTGCCCTGGCTTCGCTGTCAGGGCAATCATGCGATGACACATGTGCGGTGAGAAAAACCGAAGGGTTCAGTTCACGGGTATGGTTGATAGACGGAAAGAGTTTTTCAACGATACCTGAAGGGATATAAAGCCCTACCTGGTGACCACCTGTTGCGCCGGTATCGTTGGCGGAAAGGCGTTTGATGTAGACGAAGTAATTCTCACATGCGATCTCAAGTAGCCAGTTGTGGAAAACCGACATAAGCATCCCCTGTTACCCTGAAACTCTACTCACCATTTTTTCATGATTATATACAAACAGTGTCATTTTCAGAAGACGACTGCACCAGTTGATTGGGCGTAATGGCTGTTGTGCAGCCAGCTCCTGACAGTTCAATATCAGAAGTGATCTGCACCAATCTCGACTATGCTCAATACTCGTGTGCACCAAAGCGAGGTGAGCATGGCGACGGAGGCTCTGTTGCAAAGATTGGCGGCAGTCAGAGGTAGGCTGTCGCTCTGCGCCGATCAGGCGGCTGCTGCGAAATGGTGGTTGAGCATGCCCATGGCCTCCGTCAGCGCCGAGGGCCCAATGCCAAAAGCTCTCTCCACAAGGCGCACCTCGCCCCTGATGCCGGGCTGCAGGCACCAGGGGCGAGCCTGTCCTTTGCGCAGGGCTCGCATGACTTCGAATCCCTTGATCGTGGCATAGGCCGTGGGGATCGATTTGAAACCGCGCACCGGCTTGATCAGTATCTTGAGCTTTCCGTGATCGGCCTCGATCACGTTATTGAGATACTTCACCTGCCGGTGGGCCGTCTCCCGGTCCAGCTTTCCTTCGCGCTTCAATTCGGTGATCGCTGCACCATAGCTCGGCGCTTTGTCGGTATTGAGCGTGGCAGGCTTTTCCCAGTGCTTCAGGCCTCGCAGGGCCTTGCCCAGGAACCGCTTCGCTGCCTTGGCGCTGCGGGTCGGCGACAGGTAGAAATCGATCGTGTCGCCCCGCTTGTCGACTGCCCGGTACAGGTAGGTCCACTTGCCCCGCACCTTGACGTAGGTTTCATCCAGGCGCCAGCTCGGATCAAAGCCACGCCGCCAGAACCAGCGCAGCCGCTTCTCCATCTCCGGGGCGTAGCACTGGACCCAGCGATAGATCGTCGTATGGTCGACCGAAATGCCGCGTTCCGCCAGCATTTCCTCAAGGTCGCGATAGCTGATCGGATAGCGACAATACCAGCGCACCGCCCACAGGATCACATCACCCTGGAAATGGCGCCACTTGAAATCCGTCATCGTTCCGTCCGTCCAATCTCCGCCAAGCATGCTCAAGCTTCACGATTTTTGCAACAGAGCCTCATTCTGTGGGCCGTACGCTGGTACTGCAAATACGGCATCAGTTACCGTGAGCTGCAGGAGATGCTGGCTGAACGCGGAGTGAATGTCGATCACTCCACGATTTAC
>NZ_JBMKHN010000047.1:0-1360 GCF_049238425.1 Enterobacter cloacae complex sp. IR5401
AGGGGTCGGTTCCGGCTGAGGGCGAAATGACACCCTAAGCTTTCGGTTCCTTGGGCCAAAGATATTCGCCAGTCAGTAGAATGTGCGCCCAGCCCAATGGGGATATGTGGGGAAGAAATTCAGGGGGAACATCCAACCCTTCGTTCCGCCGCTCCGTGACGGCATGACCAAGATGGACGGTATTCCAGTAAATGATCACCGCAGTCAATAAATTGAGCCCAGCGATTCGGTAGTGCTGCCCCTCTGTCGTGCGATCGCGAATTTCCCCCTGCCTCCCGATACGGAGCGCATTTTTGAGCGCATGGTGGGCCTCTCCCTTGTTAAGACCGATCTGAGCACGCCGCTGCATGTCCGTATCCAGGATCCACTCAATAATGAAAAGGGTCCGTTCAATACGACCAACTTCACGAAGCGCAACTGCAAGGTTGTTTTGTCGTGGGTAAGAAGCGAGCTTGCGCAGGAGTTGGCTGGGCCTGATTTTGCCAGCGGTCATCGTCGCGGCACAACGGAAAATATCAGGCCAGTTCGCAACGATAAGATCCTCCCGGGCTTTTCCACCTACCAACTTGCGTAACTCCCTGGGGGTCGTATCGGGATTAAATACGTACAACCGCTTCGATGGCAGATCCCTGATTCGCAGAACGAGATTGTAGCCGAGCAGGCTACTGGCTCCGAACAAATGGTCGGTGAATCCTGCTGTATCGGCATACTGTTCGCGAACATGGCGACCGACCTCGTTCATCAGTAGTCCATCGAGAATATACGGTGCCTCGCTCACGGTCGCCGGGATCGACTGACAAGCGAATGGCGCGAACTGGTCGCTTACGTGAGTATACGCTTTGAGGCCGGGAACAGAACCATATTTGGCATTGACCATGTTCATGGCTTCGCCATGCCGCGCTGTCGGGAAAAACTGACCATCGCTCGATGCTGACGTGCCCATCCCCCAGACGCGTGACATCGGCAGTTTACCCTGCGCGGCCACCACAATTGCCAATGCCTGGTTCATGGCTTCGCTTTCAACATGCCAGCGGGCAAGGCGTGAGAGCTGCCAGTAATCATGCGTGTTTGTAGCTTCCGCCATCTTACGCAGGCCCAGATTGAGCCCTTCAGCGAGCAGGACGTTGAGCAGACCGATCCGGTCGCGACATGGAGCCCCGGTTCTCAGATGGGTAAACGCATCTGTGAAACCAAGGGCTGCATCAACTTCAAGCAGCATGTCGGTAATCCGAACGGACGGCATTCGGCGATACAGATCCAGTATGAGTGCCTCGGCACCATCCGGCACGTCTGCTGTCAACCTGTCGATCCGCAACGTTCCATCTTCTATGCTACCGTGCGGAATAGTGCCGTTACGGGC
>NZ_JBMKHN010000048.1:0-1229 GCF_049238425.1 Enterobacter cloacae complex sp. IR5401
TGAATCGCCACGCGTTTAACAGACACCTCAGAGTCATTTAAGATGACTTAAAGAGAGGTGCCCATGAGCGGTAAGCGTTATCCTGAAGAGTTTAAAACTGAAGCAGTCAAACAGGTTGTTGATCGCGGTTATTCTGTTGCCAGCGTTGCAACACGTCTCGATATCACCACCCACAGCCTTTATGCCTGGATAAAGAAGTACGGTCCGGATTCTTCCACTAATAAAGAACAGTCAGATGCTCAGGCCGAGATCCGCCGTCTCCAGAAAGAGCTGAAACGGGTTACCGACGAACGGGACATATTAAAAAAAGCCGCGGCGTACTTCGCAAAGCTGTCCGACTGAGGTACGCCTTTATCCGTGACAACTCCTGTTGCTGGCCTGTTCGCCTGCTCTGTCGGGTGCTGGATGTTCATCCCAGTGGTTTTTACGCCTGGCTTCAGCAGCCGCATTCACAACGCCATCAGGCAGACCTGAGACTGACAGGACAGATTAAACAGTTCTGGCTGGAATCGGGATGCGTCTATGGTTATCGCAAAATCCATCTGGATCTGCGTGACAGCGGGCAACAGTGCGGAGTAAACAGAGTCTGGAGACTGATGAAACGTGTCGGAATAAAGGCTCAGGTCGGATACCGAAGCCCGCGGGCACGTAAAGGCGAGGCCAGTATCGTGTCACCCAACAGGCTCCAGCGACAGTTCAATCCGGATGCTCCTGATGAGCGTTGGGTAACGGACATAACCTACATCAGGACCCACGAAGGCTGGCTGTATCTTGCCGTTGTTGTTGATCTGTTCTCACGCAAAATTATCGGCTGGTCCATGCAATCCCGGATGACAAAGGACATTGTCCTGAACGCACTGCTGATGGCTGTATGGCGGCGTAATCCCGAAAAACAGGTGCTGGTTCATTCGGATCAGGGCAGTCAGTACACAAGCCATGAGTGGCAGTCGTTCCTGAAATCACACGGCCTGGAGGGTAGCATGAGCCGTCGCGGTAACTGCCATGATAATGCGGTTGCAGAAAGTTTTTTCCAGTTGTTGAAACGTGAACGGATAAAGAAAAAGATCTACGGAACGCGGGAAGAAGCCCGCAGTGATATTTTTGATTACATCGAAATGTTTTATAACAGTAAGCGTCGGCATGGTTCTAGCGAACAGATGTCACCGACAGAATATGAAAACCAGTATTATCAACGGCTCGGAAGTGTCTAGATTATCCGTGGCGATTCA
>NZ_JBMKHN010000049.1:0-1196 GCF_049238425.1 Enterobacter cloacae complex sp. IR5401
TTTATTGCTGAGCTGACAGGGCTTTACGCAGATATTCCATAGATTATCTCCCGGCATAAATACCGGGAGGAGCGATCAGATTCGTTCAACCTTGCACGAATCGGCATTAACCGCTTTCAGGATATAAGGTTCAAGCAGTTTGGCTACGGCTTCAAACACGGGCACCACTACGGAGTTACCGAACTGCCTGTACGACTGAGTGTCTGACACAGGAATGCGAAAAGGCCTGCCATCTACTTTTTCAAAACCCATAAGGCGCGCGCACTCTCGCGGAGTCAGCCTGCGGGGCCGATGCGCCTGATTTTCTTCGTTCGCGAAGTCTGTTTCACCTGTGGCCATATCCCAGCCACGGTCTATCAGAATTTCAGACCCGTCTTTGTGATAGCGAGCAGAAAGCGTACGGGCAATGCTTTCTTTATTTTCAGGATTAACGAGGCCAAAACCGAATCCGTTACCCTTAGCTGCGTGCTTTTTGGCGTAGTTATAGAGATACTCCCAGAGTTTCGGCGTCAGTATATATTTGCTGTCAACCACGGGTTCCAGCAGTTCGCCAAATGACGGACGCTGTTCCGGATAAAAACGACTAATATCGCGCAGGGTAAAGCCCTGGTGAATGTTCAGATCACGGCGGAAACCGACCAAAACGATACGTTCTCGGTGCTGAGGTAAAAAGTGCTTTCCGTCGATAACTTTAGGATCGTTTTTGCCCATCTCAGCTGCATCCGCAACTTCATAGCCCAGTTCGTCGAGGGTATCCATGATGACTTTAAAGGTTTTACCCTTGTCATGGCTCTTCAGGTTTTTAACGTTTTCAAGAACAAAGATGGCAGGTTTTTTTGCGCGGATAATACGCGCCACATCGAAGAAAAGCGTTCCCTGAGCCTCACATTCGAAACCATGCGCGCGCCCGAGCGAGTTTTTCTTGCTTACGCCCGCAAGGCTAAACGGTTGACAGGGGAAACCTGCTAGAAGTACATCATGATCCGGCACATGCTCATTAATGTAAGCATAGGCATCGTTTTCAGGTACTTCAGGTTTATCACTGAGCGTGACTTCACGAATATCGAGATTGAAAGTGTGTTCCTGAGCATCGTTAAACCAGTTAGCTTTATATGTGCGCACAGCCTCTTTATTCCATTCACTGGTAAAAACGCACTGGCCACCGATGGTTTCGAAGCCCTTCCGTATACCTCCAA
>NZ_JBMKHN010000050.1:0-1137 GCF_049238425.1 Enterobacter cloacae complex sp. IR5401
CCCTTCTAAGAGTCAAGCTGTTATCGGGATACTGTTGATCCGCCTGTTTTGATTGCGCAGTAACGTGTAAACTTCGCGGGAGATATATCGCTTTAGACAGCGTATCGCTTCCATTTTTGTATGTCCTTCGGCTACACGCCTGGCGACATATTCCTTTGTTTTTGCGTCAGTTCGTAAGCGTCCGATGGCGATGATGTGAAGTGCACTATTTGCAGCACGATCTCCACCACGATTAAGTCGGTAACGGTTCGTTTTTCCAGAAGAAACGGGGACCGGGCTGACACCACACAGTGCCGCAAATCCTGATTCTGATCTTAACCGTTGAGGATTGTCTCCGGCAGTGATCAGCAACTGTGAAGCGCTTTCGTATCCGATAGCATTACGTTTAATCAGCTCAGGTGCCAACTCGTCGACAATTGCCGCAATCATGACATCCAGATCAGCGATTTCGTCATGTAACTCGAGATAGCGTCGGGCAAGGGACTTTAATGAAATGCGATAAACGTTGGTTACATTGCGGTATTCACTGGCATCAGGTCTCCAGGAACCCAGGGTCCTGATGAGCTGCATGCGCGTCATATTTCTGAGCTGTTCACGTAATTCATCCGGGGCAGAGATAATATTTGAATGGATAATCTGGAGAGCGACTCTGCGGGCTGATATTGCTGTTTTTCGGCAAGTTTTTAATACCCGCAGGGACTCAATCATGCCATCACGCGTTTTGGGAGTAACTGTCCTGATGCCTGAGAATGCTGCATGAGCGGCACATTCAGCATCAATTGTGTCACTTTTACCCCGTTTGCGTCGCTCCATCCGGTCTGGAGCAGTCACCTCAAGAACTTCTAACCCGGCGTTCTGAAAATAACGAAGCAAACCGGAACCATAGGTACCTGTGCACTCAACACCAATTCGCTTTAATGTCCCAAACGAGGTCATCCATGCCAGCATCTGCCGGTAACCTTGTCGTGTTGTGGAGAAATACTGAGTCCCAAGGACTTTATTGTTCTGATCTACGACAGCGGCAACGTGCAAATCTTTATGTGTATCCACGCCACCCACAACGGCAGCTTCGGTAACTTTATCAACCATGACAGAGCTCCTGTGAGGAAACAGAGTTGAATCTCCAGACAGATAACC
>NZ_JBMKHN010000051.1:0-1085 GCF_049238425.1 Enterobacter cloacae complex sp. IR5401
CAACTTAACGCCCAGTTAAGACTCGGTTTCCCTTCGGCTCCCCTATACGGTTAACCTTGCTACAGAATATAAGTCGCTGACCCATTATACAAAAGGTACGCAGTCACACCCGAAGGTGCTCCCACTGCTTGTACGTACACGGTTTCAGGTTCTTTTTCACTCCCCTCGCCGGGGTTCTTTTCGCCTTTCCCTCACGGTACTGGTTCACTATCGGTCAGTCAGGAGTATTTAGCCTTGGAGGATGGTCCCCCCATATTCAGACAGGATACCACGTGTCCCGCCCTACTCTTCGAGTTCACAGCAAGTGTGTTTTCGTGTACGGGACTATCACCCTGTACCGTCGGACTTTCCAGACCGTTCCACTAACACACAAGCTGATTCAGACTCCGGGCTGCTCCCCGTTCGCTCGCCGCTACTGGGGGAATCTCGGTTGATTTCTTTTCCTCGGGGTACTTAGATGTTTCAGTTCCCCCGGTTCGCCTCGTTAACCTATGTATTCAGTTAACGATAGTGTGACGAATCACACTGGGTTTCCCCATTCGGACATCGACGGGTCAAAGGTTCATATCACCTCGCCGTCGCTTTTCGCAGATTAGCACGTCCTTCATCGCCTCTGACTGCCAGGGCATCCACCGTGTACGCTTAGTCGCTTAACCTCACAACCCGAAGATGTTTCACTTCCGATTGCGAAAATTTGAGAGACTCGAACACACATGAGCTGTGTGTCGTTTCAATTTTCAGCTTGATCCAGATTTTTAAAGAGCAAATATCTCAAACATGACTCGCAAGTCAGTTTTGAGATATGACGGCAGGTGACTTTCACTCACGAACCAGCAAGTGGCGTCCCCTAGGGGATTCGAACCCCTGTTACCGCCGTGAAAGGGCGGTGTCCTGGGCCTCTAGACGAAGGGGACGTACAGTCTCAATCGCAAGACGCCTTGCTATTTACTTTTCATCAGACAATCTGTGTGAGCACTGCAAAGGCAGGTTCTTTAAGGTAAGGAGGTGATCCAACCGCAGGTTCCCCTACGGTTACCTTGTTACGACTTCACCCCAGTCATGAATCACAAAGTGGTAAGCGCCCT
>NZ_JBMKHN010000052.1:0-693 GCF_049238425.1 Enterobacter cloacae complex sp. IR5401
TCACTATGTGAGGACATGAAGCAGGCGAAAAATATGCATGCTCTCAAAACTCACTTCCAGGCAGCTTACAAAATGACGGTCGGAATGCAGCTTCAACAAGAGGTTCAGGCCGTCTATGCCAAGTGCAAAGCAAAATTCGAAGAGGTTACGCAATGACAGCTCTTTACCAGATCGCCAATGATTTCGCAAAGCTGACTGATTCAGGCATGGAGCCTGAAATGATAGCCGACACCCTTGATGGCATTGAGTGGGAGCTGGAAGCAAAGGTCGAGCAGATCCTTGCTGTCTGCAAAAACGAATCTGCTTATGCCGAGGCGCTGAAAGAAGAAAGCAAGCGTCTTGCAGAGCGCGCAAAAGCCGCAGAAAACCGTGTGTCGAGCATGAAAGATTATGTGGCCACCTCCCTCGAAACAGCAGGAAAGAAATCACTGAAGGCAGGCATTCATCAGGTAACGGTTCGCGCGCCTTCCAAGTCAGTAGAGATTACAGATGCCAGCGCACTTCCTCCTGAATTCGTCGAATACGAGACGAGCATCAAGCCAGACAAATTGGCTATCAAACACCAAATCGAAGCTGGCGTGGATGTACCTGGCGCGCAAATAAAACTCGGCAAACCTTCACTCATCATCAAGTAGGTGGAGCCATGAAACGCACACCATTTTACCGCAGGCCAGGGCGAACCGGGCAATTCTC
>NZ_JBMKHN010000053.1:0-665 GCF_049238425.1 Enterobacter cloacae complex sp. IR5401
TTGAGGTGCTCCAGTGGCTTCTGTTTCTATCAGCTGTCCCTCCTGTTCAGCTACTGACGGGGTGGTGCGTAACGGCAAAAGCACCGCCGGACATCAGCGCTATCTCTCCTCTCACTGCCGTAAAACATGGCAACTGCAGTTCACTTACACCGCTTCTCAACCCGGTACGCACCAGAAAATCATTGATATGGCCATGAATGGCGTTGGATGCCGGGCAACAGCCCGCATTATGGGCGTTGGCCTCAACACGATTTTACGTCACTTAAAAAACTCAGGCCGCAGTCGGTAACCTCGCGCATACAGCCGGGCAGTGACGTCATCGTCTGCGCGGAAATGGACGAACAGTGGGGCTATGTCGGGGCTAAATCGCGCCAGCGCTGGCTGTTTTACGCGTATGACAGGCTCCGGAAGACGGTTGTTGCGCACGTATTCGGTGAACGCACTATGGCGACGCTGGGGCGTCTTATGAGCCTGCTGTCACCCTTTGACGTGGTGATATGGATGACGGATGGCTGGCCGCTGTATGAATCCCGCCTGAAGGGAAAGCTGCACGTAATCAGGGGTCGGTTCCGGCTGAGGGCGAAATGACACCCTAAGCGTTAGCTCTGTGTCGTTGCACGATGTCAGCGACGGTATTCTTGCTGATACCGAGCTCGCGTGCGATC
>NZ_JBMKHN010000054.1:0-638 GCF_049238425.1 Enterobacter cloacae complex sp. IR5401
ATGCCGATTCGTGCAAGGTTGAACGAATCTGATCGCTCCTCCCGGTATTTATGCCGGGAGATAATCTATGGAATATCTGCGTAAAGCCCTGTCAGCTCAGCAATAAACGCACCTAGCGTCATTAGCTCAGCTCTCACCGCCTCCGGGTATTTTTTGTGCAGAGATGATGGCACGACCAATCTGACACCCGACTCCCGCATCTCCCGATATTGAGCCAGAGAAACTCCCTCCTGGAGTGTAAACAGATGCACCTGATGAATTTTATCGGCCTCATTCAGTATCTGACGCCAGCGATCCTTACAGGTAGTCTTGACTGCCAGCATGCGCAGATTTTCTACGGGAAACTCAGTATCGTGGTAAGCCCCTGCGGAAGGGAAAAGGAAATCGGGTTTTTTATTACCTTCTGTGATGGCCTGCGTCGCAAAGTGTCGCAGGCCGTGCTCAATGAATAGATGCTCCAGGTGCAGTTCCAGCGACTTCCCGGCTCTGGATTTACGGCGATTGCTGACAGAATTGGCCAGCGCAATAAATTCATCCACAGAGCCAAATCCTTTCCGGATGATATCCAGAACATGCAGTTCCTCAACCAATAGAAATATGTCGTACTCCACGCGCCGGCGGTCAAGAAGTTGCTCATC
>NZ_JBMKHN010000056.1:0-618 GCF_049238425.1 Enterobacter cloacae complex sp. IR5401
AGAACTTTAGCAACAACGCCCGCGCCAACGGTACGGCCGCCTTCACGGATTGCGAAACGCAGACCGTCGTCCATCGCGATTGGGTGGATCAGAGTCACAACCATCTTGATGTTGTCGCCTGGCATTACCATCTCTACGCCTTCTGGCAGTTCGATGGTACCGGTCACGTCAGTTGTACGGAAGTAGAACTGTGGACGGTAGCCTTTGAAGAACGGAGTATGACGGCCGCCTTCGTCTTTGGACAGAATGTACACTTCAGATTCGAACTTGGTGTGTGGCTTGATTGAGCCTGGCTTCGCCAGAACCTGACCACGTTCGATTTCTTCACGTTTGATACCACGCAGCAGAACACCAACGTTCTCACCAGCACGGCCTTCGTCCAGCAGTTTGCGGAACATTTCAACGCCAGTACAGGTAGACTTCGCAGTCTCTTTGATACCAACGATTTCAACTTCTTCACCAACTTTGATGATACCGCGCTCTACACGACCGGTAACAACGGTACCACGACCGGAGATGGAGAATACGTCTTCGATTGGCAGCAGGAATGGCTTGTCAATCGCACGCTCTGGTTCTGGGATGTAAGAATCCAGGTAGCCAGCCAGTTCGATGATTTTC
>NZ_JBMKHN010000057.1:0-600 GCF_049238425.1 Enterobacter cloacae complex sp. IR5401
AGCTCCGCGCCATGCTGGCCATGCGTAATTTATTACGCGACCTCAAATCCAATCTTCTTGATAACGCCACTTTCAGAAAAGAACTCGAGAAAATTCTCAAAGACCCGGCGCTGTCTCAGGAATTACGCGACGAAATGAGCGCACTGGCCCCGAAATAAGCGGCATGTGTAATTTAATGGATTAACCGGGAATATGCTGATGTCTGTGAATACTGAAACCGCCTCCGCGCAGGGGCAGACCACCGTACTGGAAAAAGAGGGCGTTTACGCCTCCCTGTTTGAAAAAATCAACCTGACCCCGGCCTCCAGCCTGGGGGATATCAATGCGTTTCTGGATGACGCCGCGCTTTCTGACGCTCCGGCGGGTGAACGCCTGACGGCGGCGATGCAGGTGTTTATGGACTGCATCCGCAAATCCGGTCAGCCGGTGGAGAAGCTCGACAAAACGCTGATTGACCACCATATCGCTGAGCTGGATTTCCAGATCAGCCGTCAGCTGGATGCCGTAATGCATCACCAGGAGTTCCAGAAGGTGGAGTCCCTGTGGCGCGGCCTGAAGCAGCTGGTGGACAGCACCGACTACCGCCAGAATGTGAAAACC
>NZ_JBMKHN010000058.1:0-573 GCF_049238425.1 Enterobacter cloacae complex sp. IR5401
GCCCGGGCCAGCCGCTTAAGAGCGATCGTGAGTCGCGCCTTTCTGTCTGCCAGCCAATCCTGTGGGTTGGAAGGCACGGCCAGTTTTGCATTTTCCTGCGCCGCGATCATCGGCACCAGTACCTGCTTGAGGTCACCATAGCGGCGCGAATGAGCGAGCCAGACATCTCCGGAACGAAAAGCATCCCGGAGGTGAAAGAGTACCGCCACTTCCCAAAGACGGGTATCTCCTTTTTCCTGAGCTCGTAAATGACGGTTCCATTTGGAGCTGGGCCGCAGGAAACGCCTTTCTGGCGATGCAACACCTTTCATCTCTCCGATCGACAAAGCTGCTGCTACCAATGGTCCGGCGACCGGCGCGGCTTCGAGCTTCAGACAGCGCAACATGCGGGGCGCATAACGACGAAAGCGATGGTATCCCTGCCCGACATATGCAAGAGGCTCATCGGCTAGCGTGTTGCTGAGTTGAGTCCCTGTCGCTACCAGTTGAGCGAGCCGGTCCCATGCAACCGAACTGGCGACAGCCATCTCCAGCGGGGTTCCGTCACTGCGGGCCTCAAGCAACGAAGCTCCC
>NZ_JBMKHN010000059.1:0-568 GCF_049238425.1 Enterobacter cloacae complex sp. IR5401
ATTAACATGAAGCCCTTCACGGCGCAGCAACTGCCAAATACGACGGTAGCCAAAACGCCTGCGCTCCAGTGCCAGCTCAGTGATGCGCCCTGATAAATGCGCATCAGCAGCCGGACGGTGAGCCTCATAGCGGCAGGTCGACAGGGATAAACCTGTAAGCCTGCAGGCACGACGTTGCGACAGACCGGTCGCATCACACATCAACATCACGGCTTCCCGCTTCTGGTCTGTCGTCAGTACTTTCGCCCAAGAGCCACCTGAAGCGCCTCTTTATCCAGCATGGCTTCGGCAAGCAGCTTCTTGAGTCTGGCGTTCTCTTCCTCAAGCGACTTCAGGCGCTTAACTTCAGGCACCTCCATACCGCCATACTTCTTACGCCAGGTGTAAAACGTGGCATCGGAAATGGCATGCTTGCGGCAGAGTTCACGGGCGGGTACCCCAGCTTCGGCTTCGCGGAGAATACTGATGATCTGTTCGTCGGAAAAACGCTTCTTCATGGGGATGTCCTCATGTGGCTTATGAAGACATTACTAACATCGGGGTGTACTAATCAACGGGGAGCAGGTCA
>NZ_JBMKHN010000060.1:0-549 GCF_049238425.1 Enterobacter cloacae complex sp. IR5401
TCCTTGAAATACCACCCTTTAATGGCTGGTGTTCTAACGTAGACCCGTGATCCGGGTTGCGGACAGTGTCTGGTGGGTAGTTTGACTGGGGCGGTCTCCTCCCAAAGAGTAACGGAGGAGCACGAAGGTTGGCTAATCCTGGTCGGACATCAGGAGGTTAGTGCAATGGCATAAGCCAGCTTGACTGCGAGCGTGACGGCGCGAGCAGGTGCGAAAGCAGGTCATAGTGATCCGGTGGTTCTGAATGGAAGGGCCATCGCTCAACGGATAAAAGGTACTCCGGGGATAACAGGCTGATACCGCCCAAGAGTTCATATCGACGGCGGTGTTTGGCACCTCGATGTCGGCTCATCACATCCTGGGGCTGAAGTAGGTCCCAAGGGTATGGCTGTTCGCCATTTAAAGTGGTACGCGAGCTGGGTTTAGAACGTCGTGAGACAGTTCGGTCCCTATCTGCCGTGGGCGCTGGAGAATTGAGGGGGGCTGCTCCTAGTACGAGAGGACCGGAGTGGACGCATCACTGGTGTTCGGGTTGTCATGCCAATGGCA
>NZ_JBMKHN010000061.1:0-536 GCF_049238425.1 Enterobacter cloacae complex sp. IR5401
TGAAGTGGTCAACAAAAACTGGCCACCGCGTTAGAGTTTTTCCAGTATCGGTTTTCTGATTCGTTTGGCGTTAACCCACCATTATATTCGTGCGGTCTTAGTGCGCTGTAATATCCAACGATATAGTCCGTTATTGCGTGAGCTGCATCGCTGAAGCTTACATAGCCCGTCGCCGGCACCCATTCGTTCTTCAGACTCCTGAAGAAGCGCTCCATTGGGCTGTTATCCCAGCAGTTTCCACGCCGACTCATACTCTGCCTGATCCGGTATCGCCACAGTAACTGCCGGAACTGCCTGCTCGTATAATGGCTGCCTTGATCGCTGTGGAACATCACCCCGACGGGCTTACCACGGGTTTCCCATGCCATTTCCAGTGCTTTCATGGTGAGCCTGCTGTCCGGCGAGAACGACATGGCCCAGCCCACTGGCTTTCTTGCGAACAGGTCGAGAACAACGGCGAGGTACGCCCAGCGCTTACCCGTCCAGATATAGGTCACATCACCGCACCACACCTGATTTGGTTCCGTTACGGCGAA